>NZ_JBHWJZ010000008.1:0-302467 GCF_042731085.1 Streptomyces sp. NPDC059875 | reverse complement strand
GGCGCCGCCGAGCTGGCCACGGCGGTGCGGGCCGCGACCTCCGCCGCGGACGGCCCGCGCGAGCGGGTCGCCGCGCTCGCCCGCGCCTACCTCGACTTCGCCGCACACAACCCGGCGGTCTACGACGCCTTGTTCCAGCTCGACGGCGGCCTCGCGTACGCGCAGGAGGACACCCCGGAGCCTCTCAAGGACGCCTTCGCCGCCCTGCTGGAGAGCCTGGGCGAGGTCGCCGGCGACGGCGTCGACCCAGGGCTGTTCACCGAGACGTTCTGGGCGTCCCTGCACGGCCTTGCGACCCTGACCCGGGCGGGACGGCTCCTGCCGGAGTACGCCGCGCAGAGGGTGGAGCTACTGGTGGACCGGCTCGCCGTGGTCTGACACACCGTCCCGGCGGGCACGCGGCCGGGGCCCTCGGGCCCCACCGCTGCCTGCCTGCGGCAACGCTTCCGGTCACTCGCGCCCAGCTCTCCGTAGCAACGCCCCTCAGACGACGTCGAATTCGTTGCCCTCGGGGTCCTGCATGGCAGCGGCGTAGAGCCCCATGTCCGGCTCATCCTTGATCCGCAGCACGGTGGCACCGGCTTTGACCAGCCGTTCCACCGTAGCCTTGACCCGCTGTCTGCGGACGTCCAGTGGGACGTCACGGCCCCCACCGACCTTCAGGTCGAAGTGCCACCGATTCTTGGCGACCTTCGGCTCCGGAACCTGTTGGAACCACACCCTCGGTCCACGTCCCGCGGGATCGATGATCGACTCCGGAATATCCCCGGCACCGGCCGGCAACTCTGCCTCGGGCACCCCCACCGCCGCCCAGTAAGCACGCCACGTGGCGTGCCCGCCCGGCGGAGGCTCAGGCACGTAGCCCAGGGCCTCGGCCCAGAAGGTCACCATTCTCTGCGGATCGGAGCAGTCGATCGTCAGCTGCACTGTCATCTCCATGCTCGGAGCATCCCAGGCAGGTCTGACAGACGATCCACTTTCGCCCCAGGCCCTAGTGCGCCAGTCCGACGCCGCTCGGCGCGGCAGGGTCCGACTCGCCGCTCCTGACGGCTTCCTGGACACGGGTGCGCCAGGGGGTGCGGTAGGCGTCGGAGGGGTCCTGCGGCGGATGCTGACGGGCGGCCGCGGTACGGCAGGGGCCGCAACGGGTCTCGCCGGCAACGGGCCGGAAGGCGTGGTCGTCACCCGGGCCGTCGCAGATGACGAGCCCGGCGGGCGCGGCAGCCGGGGCAGTCGCGGCGGCCGGGGCAGCTGTGGGCGGTGGAGTGGGTGCCGGTGCGGGTGCGGGTGCGGGCAGCTTCTCGGCCAGCCGATACCGCACGAAGCCCACGACCGACCGGATGGGCTCACGCGGCAGGCCGGAAGTCAGGGCCTGTCGCAGATCGGCGACCGAGAGACCCCGCCTGAACCATTCCGCCGCCGCCTCAGCCAGCCTGCGCGCCTCGCGGACGCCGAGCGACAGGCCGGGGTGCACGTGGCGGAGCGACAGCAACAGGCGTTCGGCCGCGGCGACTTCGGGGTCCACCTCCCGCTCGGGCTCCGGCTCCGTTTCCGGTTCGGCTTCCGGCTCCGCTTTCGGCGTCGGCTCTTTGGGGGGTGGGTGGGGAAGAGTCTTCTCCCGGTTTTCTTCTACCGGTTTAGAGCTGCCGAGTTTCGGTGACTCCGGAGCACCGACCGTCGGATCACCGGCACTCGGCGACCCGTCACCCCGGACGGCGTTCGCCTCCTCACGCGTGAGGGTGACGTTCGAGAGCAGCTGCTCGGTGACCCAACGCCCGCGCCCGCCCTGCCACTTCCAGTCGAAGTAGTAGCCGGCGGCGGCCAGGGACTCCTTGGCCTTCTGGTACGCCCGGGCTTCATGCCCAGGTCGACGGCGTGCGCGCTCAGAGGCTTGGCGCACGCGGTCTCGGTGAGGCCTTGGACGTAGATGACGAGGATCTTCGCGTCGCTGGTCAGACGCGGATGGCGCACGATGTCGTGCGACACCTGGGTGTAGCACCGAACCGGCGCGATAGCATGCCGAAGCATTTCTGGTGGACTCCGAATCCACTGGTGGTGAAGGTCCTCGGATGGTGTTGCAGCACCCCCGGGGACCGCTCCATTTCTCACGGAGCGTGATGACGCGGTCACCGTACAGCATGTGTGACCATCTCGTACAACAAGTCCGGTTCCACGAACGGGTCTTCGGGCGTGGGCAGAGACCGCCAGTCCAGCGGCCAAGTCGTTCCGTCGAGCGCGGGGATTCCGACGAACGCCTCGCTCCGGCCGTTGCGGCTGAGCGCCCGCGCCGGGGCCGGCCAGGCGTGGGCGGCGGCGGTCTGCGGCGGCAGCAGGAAGTACAGGTTCCGCTCACCGGTGGCCTCGCGGACGATCGGTCCGGCGTGGAAGTCCGTGAACTCCATGAGCCGGTACGCCACGTCCTCCCCGAGGAAGCCCCCGATCCGTACGGCGTCGAAGTGAACGCCCGCGTGACGGAGGGCATGACCGGTGGCGGGAACCCAAGAAGGCACCCTGTCAAGTGACTTGCGCGAATTCATGACGCCAGCTTTCCGGCGCGGTTCTACTGTGACCAGCGACACAGGCCGTTTGTGCAGGACTGTGCACTCGGGGAGGTGGGTTGTGAACATCGGAAACAACGGGAGCCCCGGGGCCGCGAAGGCCTTCGGGAGACTCCTGCGCTTCTACCGGGAGCGGGCGAAGGTGTCGCAGGACGCACTGGGTAAGGAGACCGGGTATTCCAAGTCCCAGGTGGCGATGATCGAGCGCGGGGAGCGTCGGCCCAGGGGAAAGTTCGTCGAGATCGCGGACGCGTTACTGGGTGCACAAGGTGCACTGATGGAGGTCGCGCAGGAGATCACGGCGAGCGCTGTCGCCGCCTGGTTCGAGGACTACCTGGAGGAGGAGGCAAAGGCAGCAGGCATCCACTCGTACGAGAACCACCTGATCCCCGGCCTGCTACAGACGCCGGAGTACGCACGAGCGGTCTTCCGTTGCGCCAGCCCGCCGTGGGATGACGACGTACTGGAGGACATGGTCGCCGCCAGAATGAGCAGGCACGAGGTATTCCACCGGAAGCCGGTGCCACTGATCAGGTTCGTCCTGGAGAAGGTCGCGCTCACCCGGCCGATCGGGGGCCGGAAGGTCCTGCGGGACAATCTGCTGCACATCCTCGAAGTCGGTCGGCTCCGCAACGTCGAGATTCAAGTGATGTCAGAGGACCGAGAGGTTCATGCTGGCCTCAGCGGGCCGTTCATCCTGCTCGAAACGGCTGAACGTCGCAGCCAACTCGTCTACGTCGAAGGCCTGAGCGGCAGGTACTTTCTGAGCGAACAACCCGACTTGGGGGACGCGTTCGCGCGGTACGGCACTCTGCGGGCACAAGCCCTCACCCCGGAAGATTCCGCACGACTCATCGAACAGGTGGCACGAGAACTATGAGCACCGACCTCAACTGGTTCAAGAGCAGCTACAGCGGCCCCCAGGGGGGCGACTGCGTCGAGGTCGCCGTCTGGACCAAGTCCTCCTACAGCAGCGAGCAGGGCGGCAACTGCGTCGAGGTCGCCACCTGCCCCCACACCGTCCACGTCCGCGACTCCAAGGACACCACCCGACCCTCCCTCACCCTCACCCCAGCCGCCTGGTCCACCTTCCTCGCGGAGCTCGGCGCCTAGGATCCGGATCACTCATGGAATCCCTCGCCGCAGCGGGTCTGCTGGTCGTGGACGGATGGGCCGAACCCGAAGGGCTCATTCCGCCCTTCATCACCGGCCAGGCACCGAGCTGTCCACCTGAAGAAGGCCGCGTCGAGGCCTTGCTGGACATCACCGAACCGCTGTTGCACGAGAAGGCGAACGCCGGCTGGTACCGGTTGTCGGTCGAAGGAGGGCTCTTCTCCGAGACCGACCGCAGGTTCCTGCTCGCGTTCGGCCCCGAGGAGGGCGGCCCCTCGCAGTGGAACTGCGTCGAGTTGCAGAGCTCATGGGACGTCATGGGGAAGGCTGCTGCCGGAGGATTCGGCAGCGCGCACTGCCGCCCCGAGTTCCGCATGCTCTCGCTCGACGGGAGCGTGCTGTGTTTCGGGACGACGTGGGAGCGCGCGATCAGTACGTCCGTGCTGACAGCGCCGAATCGTTCGCGGGTCCTCCGACGGTTCGCCGAATGGGTGGCAAGGGGATCGATGGACCAGCCGGGCGAGCCGCCGCTGAGCGCGGCGGTACGTCGCTGGCTCGACGGCCTCGAGGAGTGCGGGCGGGCTTAGGGGACGCAGGGACCGACGTCGAGCACGGCACGTCGCCGGTTCAGAGAAAGACCAGCGGGACGTCCTTCGCCACACAGAACCGCAGGACGTCCGTCAGCCGGCGGGCGTCCTCGATGTGCCCTGGCAGGAGTGGATCGTCGGCCTTCAGCAGTTCCCACCGGTCGGCGATCGCCTCCAACCGCGGCAGGATCGCGGCGCACTCGGCAGCCTGGAGGTCGTCGCCGTCGTCGTCCGGATGATCGAGGAGCGGCTCCAGCGTGGTGGACACGTCACTCCACGGGCGCTCTCCGCCGAAGCCCCACATCTCGGAGAGCTCGAACCCCTCGGCCTGCGCCAAGCGCCGCCGGAAGGCGGCGAAACCGCTGTAGGACCAGGAGATGTCAGGACTGCTGTCGTCTCCGTCGCCCGGGAACAGAACCAGGCCCATTGTCATCCTCCCGAAAGCGTCGAGCCCACAGGATCGGCGAGGACGAGCAGTGTCGGCAACCGAGATCATCTTCCCGACCTGCCCGGCGGGGCGACAATGGACATATGCCACTGCCTGGCCGTGAACTGGCGATCATCGAGGCCCCGTCCGTGCTCGGGCTGTGGCCATCCGGCGTCCAGGACCTACCGGCGGCGCTGCTCGACGCCGGGCTGAAGGACCACCCCGGGGTCATCCGGGCGGGGCGCGTCGAGGCAGCGGCGTACGACCCGAAGCAGGACGCCGAGACCGGGACTCTGAACCCGGTCGGGATCGCGCGGCACTCCGCCCTCCTGGCCGACGCGGTCGGCGAGGCCCTCGACGCCGGGCGGTTCCCCGTCGTCCTCGGCGGCGACTGCAGCATCCTGCTCGGCAACCTCCTCGCCCTGCGCCGTCGGGGCCGTTACGGCCTGCTGTTCCTCGACGGCCACACGGACTTCTACCAGCCGTCGGCAGAGCCGGCCGGCGAGGTGGCGTCGATGGAACTCGCCCTGGCCACCGGCCGCGGCCCACGGATCCTCGCCGACCTCGAAGGCCGGGGGCCGCTGGTCCGGGACGAGGACGTCGTCGCGTTCGGGTTCCGCGACGCCGACGAGTCCGCGGCGGCCGGGATGCAACCGCTGCCTCCTGGGCTGTACGCCCTCGATCTCGACGACGTCCGTGCGGCCGGCGCCGCCGAGGCGGCGCGCGGGGCGGTCGATCGACTGACCTACGGCGCCCTGGCCGGGTACTGGGTCCACCTCGACGTCGACGTCCTGGACGACGCGATCATGCCGGCCGTCGACTACCGCCAGCCGGGCGGCCTGACCTGGTCCGAACTGGAGAACGTCCTCGTCACCGCCCTGACCGACGAGCACGCGGTCGGGCTCGACGTCACGATCTTCAACCCCCGTCTCGACCCGGACGGGACGATCGCGACCCGCCTGACCGAGTGCCTCCTGCGTGGCCTGTCGGTGCGGTCGAGCGGCTGAGCGCGCCCCCGGAAACGTGTCGGAAGAAGTTGACACGTCGGAATCTTCCGACACATAGTGGGGGGCATGGCGGTAGTCGATGTGTTCAGCGCCCTGGCCAATCCCGTACGACGCAGGCTGCTCGAAGCCCTGCGGGACGGGCCGCGGGCGGCCGGGGAGCTGGCCGGGGAGTTCGACCTGAGCCGGCCTGCGATTTCCGAGCATCTGGCGGTGCTCAGGAACGTGGGTCTCGTGCGCGAGGAGCCGCGGGGGAGGCATCGCTACTACCACCTGGAGGCGGCTCCGCTGGCCGAGGTCGGCGAGTGGCTGCATCCCTTCGAGCACTACTGGCGCGCCCGGATGCGTGCGCTGAGCGACCTGATCGACGAGGAGAACCCGTGACCCCCACCGAACCGAACGTCATCCACTGCGACCAGTTCATCGCGCATCCGCCCGCCGCGGTCTGGAAGGCGCTGACCGATCCCGAGCTGCACGCCCGCTGGTGGGCCGCCGGTGATGTGCGGGCCGTCGTGGGCCACCGCTTCACCCTGGACATGGGGAACTGGGGGCAGCAGGAGTGCGAGGTGCTCGCCGTCGAGCCCGAGCGCCTGCTCCGCTACAGCTTCGCCCCCGGCACGCTGGACACCACGATCACCTGGGAGCTCCGCCCCGAGGGCACCGGCACCCGGCTCTTCCTGGAGCACGCCGGCTTCGACCTGGACTCTCCGCTCGGCAAGACGGCCCTCGAAGGAATGGGCCGCGGCTGGCCCGGCCTCCTGCGCCGCATCGAACCGGCCCTGGCGGCGGCCGACCAGTAGGGCCCGGTCCGGGTCCGAATGAGTGGACTCACCGGGGAGTGGACCTGAGGAAGCGGTGCACGCGCGGGCGCGGGGGTCACGTTGGCGTTCCGATCCTCAGTCCTGAACCGGAAGAGACGCCCCGTCATGCGACGTACCCCCGCCCGCCGTCTGTTCGCCGCGGCACTGCTCGTGGCGTCCGTGCTGGCCCCGATGGCCACCGCTCCCGCCACGGCCGTCCCGACCCCCACCTCCCACCGGCACGGTACGGAGGACTGCCCGCGCGACGGTCTCGGCCCCGAGCTGACCGCCCGGCTGGACAAGGCCATCGAGGACGTCCGTACGCAGGCCGGCATCCCCGGCATCGTCGCCGGACTCTGGCTGCCGGGCAAGGGGTGCTATCTCCGCGCGACCGGTGTCGCCGACAAGGTCACCGGCAGGCCGATGACCACCTACGGCTCCGTGCGGATCGGCAGCGAGACCAAGACCTTCACGGTCACCGCGCTCCTGAAGCTCGTCGACGACCGCAGGATCCGGCTCGACGACCCGATCTCCCGCTACATCGACGGCGTGCCGAACGGCCACAAGATCACGCTCCGCCATCTCGCCGAGATGCGCAGCGGCCTGTTCCCGTACACCTCCGACCCGGAGTTCATCCAGGCGCTGGAGAGCGACCCGAGCCGCTCGTTCACCCCGCACGAGGTGCTCGCGTACGGCTTCAAGCACGACAACACCTTCGCGCCGGGGCAGCAGTTCGAGTACTCCAACACCAACCTGATCCTCCTCGGCCTCGTGGTCGAGAAGGTCAGCGGTCAGTGCCTCGAGGACTTCATCGACAAGCGGGTGCTCCGTCCGGCCGGCCTGCGCGAGACGCTGTTTCCGAAGGGTGCGGAGTTCCCCGAGCCGCACCCCCGCGGGTACACCGACCAGACACTGACCGGCGAGGTCGCCGACTCCACGGACTGGAACCCCAGTTGGGCCTGGGCGGCGGGAGCAATGATCTCGGACCTGCACGACCTGCGGCGCTGGGCGAAGATCGTCGCCACCGGCACCCTGCTCAGCCCGGAGACCCAGGCCGAGCGGCTCAAGACGCTGCCGACGGGCTTCCCCGGCACGAGCTACGGCCTCGGCATCTTCGAGGCCAACGGCTGGACCGGGCACAACGGATCCATCCCGGGCTACGAGACCGTGACCGTCTATCTGCCCTCGCAGAAGGCCACGATGGTGCTCATGATGAACACGGACATCTTCTCCGGAGGCCAGGAGCCGAGCACGCTGGTCGCCCGGGCGGTCACCGCGATCGTGACGCCGGACAACGTGTACGACGGTCCGGTCCACCCGCGGTAGACCGGACCTCCTGAGCCGGGCACGGGCTACGAGGTCAGGACGCCCTCCAGGAACGGCTCGATCGCCGTGCGCCAGGCTTCCGGGTGGTCGTAGTGGAGGAGGTGGCCGGCGTCCGGGATCTCCGCGTACGCCCCGCGGGGGAGGACGCGGACCATCTCCTGGGCCTCGGCGCGGCCCAGTTCGCCGTCCAGGCCACGGACGACCAGAGTCGGGCAGCGGACCTGGGCGAGCGAGTCCCAGTGGGCGTCGTGGACCCAGGTCTCGCGGGAGGTCAGCATCTGGGCGGGGTCGAAGACCGGGTACCAGCCGTCGGGGCGCTCGGTCATCACCTCGGCGAAGAACTCGCCGCGGGCGGGCTGGGACCGCTCGACCCAGGGGTCCTCCTCGCCGAACCACTTCCGCACGGCGTCGAGCGAGGCGAAGGGCACAGGCCAGCGGCGGAACCAGTCCTGCCACTCCCGCTGCGAGGCGGCCCCGAGGGCCGAGGCCCGCATGTCGCAGATCACCAGGGCGCGGACGAGGTCGGGGCGCTCGGCGGCCAGCTGCCAGGCGGTCAGGGCGCCCATGGAGTGGCCGATGAGGGTGACCGGTCCGAGCCCGAGCTGCTCGACCGCGGCGGCCGCGTCGGCGACGTACGCCTCGCGTGTGAAGGGGCCCGCCGCGGGCTTGTCGCTGCGGCCGTGACCGCGCTGGTCGAGCGCGACGGCCCGGTGGCGGCCGGCGAGCCAGCGCGCCGTGGGCGCCCAGTGGGAGGCGCGCCCCATGAGGCCGTGCAGGAGTAAGACGCCGGACCCGGCCGTCTCCGCCCGCTCTTCCGTGAACTCCCAGGCAGCCAGGCGTACGCCGGCGGCTCCGGTGACGTCGAGACGTCGCACCATGTTCCCTGGCACCCCCTCTTTCCCATCGAGCGTGTCGAGCACCGCCAGACTATCGAACCCATATTCGAAAATGCGGTTCTGCCACGTAACACCCCTCGTTCGAGTGACCACGCTCAAGGATTGACGCGCGCCGCCGAGGGGAGATCTTCAGCGGGAGGCGGACCGCTCGGGGAAAACGGTCCGAAGGGGATGACCCTGGGAGCTCGGGGCTCCGGGTCAGCACAGGGGAGGACAGGCCCCGGCGCCCATGGGCGCCGGGGCCCTCTGTCTCTTCACGCACCGCCCCGGACGCCTTCGTCATCGCACACCCCTCCCCGGCCGTACGGCTTCCCCCAGCGTGGCACGCCGAGGGTGCGGGCGTGGCGATTCCGCCGTAAAACGGGCCGGGGAGCTCCGCGGGCGGCGTCCGGCCGCGGAGCCCCGGCAGCCCCGCGGGGAGATGCGGACCGCTACTTCTTGGCCACGAAGACGTGCGCGGCCACGTCGGCCTCCAGCTCGGCCGCCTCGCCGCTGCTGCCGACGAGGACACCGCCCGCCGACTCCGTCACGCTCACCACGGAACCGGGCTGCACGCCCGCCCGCCGCAGCGTGTACATCAGCTGGGCGTCCGTCTGGATCGGCTCGCCGATCCGGCGGACGATCACCGTCTTGCCGTCCGGACCCGCGTCCAGGTCGGCGAGCGACACCATGGAGTCGTCTAGGAAGGACTCCGCCTCGGCCTTCTCGCCCAGCTCCTCCAGACCCGGAATCGGGTTGCCGTACGGCGACTCCGTCGGGTGCCGCAGCAGCTCCAGAACGCGCCGCTCCACGGCCTCGCTCATCACGTGCTCCCAGCGGCAGGCCTCGGCGTGCACCTGCTCCCACTCCAGGCCGATCACGTCGACGAGCAGACACTCGGCGAGGCGGTGCTTGCGCATCACCCGCGTCGCGAGCCGCCGGCCCTCGTCCGTCAGCTCCAGGTGCCTGTCGCCCGCGACGGTCACCAGACCGTCGCGCTCCATACGGGCCACGGTCTGGCTCACCGTGGGGCCGCTCTGGTCGAGCCGCTCCGCGATCCGGGCGCGCATGGGGACCACACCTTCCTCTTCGAGCTCGAGGATGGTGCGGAGATACATCTCCGTTGTGTCGATCAGTCCGGACATACGTGCCCCTCGATGAGTCGTGCGCTGGCCCTGCACCAATTCTGACGCATCCCACCGACAACCGTGCCGCGCCGGGGAAAGGCGGTATTGACAGAGCAATGGTCCAGACCGCACCGTGATCCGCGAAACGACGACAAGGAGCTTCGGGAATGGGCGACAGCGCGCGCGGGTCCAAGCTGGCCGGACAGTTCTTCGACGCCGCGATCGGCCTGCTGCAGCAGGTCCGCGACGAGGACGCCGAGGAGATCGCCGCAGCCGGAACCGCGATCGCCGAGGCCGTCGCGGCCGGCGGCCGCCTCTTCGCCTTCGGCGCGGGACACTCCTCCCTGGCCGCCCAGGACGTCGTCTACCGGGCGGGCGGACTGGCCCTGATGAACCTGCTCGCCGTCCCCGGCGTCGTCGGCGTCGACGTCATGCCGGCGACGCTCGGCTCGGCCCTGGAGCGCGTGGACGGCCTCGCCGGCGCGGTCCTCGACTCCTCGCCCGCCAAGGCCGGCGACGTACTGATCATCGTCTCGCTCTCCGGCCGCAACGCCCTGCCCGTCGAGATGGCGATGAACGCCCGCGCCCTCGGCCTGACCGTGATCGGCGTCACTTCGGTGGCGTACGCGACGGAGACGAAGTCCCGGCACGTCTCGGGGACGTACCTGAAGGACCACTGCGACATCGTCCTCGACTCGCGGATCGCGATCGGCGACGCCGAGCTGACGTACGAGGGCATCGAGGCGCCCTTCGCCCCGGCCTCGACGGTCGTCACCAGCGCTCTGATGCAGGCCACGATGGCCGCGGCGGCAGAGGAGATGGTCCGCCTCGGCATCGAGCCCCCGCTGCTGCGCTCGGGGAACGTCGACGGCGGCCACGAGTGGAACGGCCGCGTGATGACGGAGTACGCCGACCGGATCTTCTTCCGCCACTAGGACCCAGGACTCCGCTGCCGAGGGGGCCAGGGCGCCGCTGCCGCCTCGGCCCGTCGGACAGGCCCTAGGTCGTGCGCCCGGCGATGTCGGATCCCAGGGCGGCGCAGAGCCAGTAATGGGCGGCTCCGGCCGTGGGTTCCGCCGGGCCTGACGCCGGGGTGGCCAGTTCGGCGGCGAGTTGCCAGTAGCGCTCGATCAGCGGATGGGCGCCCTGGGCGAGTTCGCCCTTGAGCGAGCGACGGAAGGCGGGGGTGTCCGCCGTGCCCGCCGTCCCCTTCGAGCCGGCGTAGGCGGAGACGAAGCAGTCGAGCGCCTCGCCCGCGCGCGGCGCCCGCCCGGCCCGCAGGTCCGGCGCGGCCAGGGCGTACGCCTCGGCGAGCCCCTCGTAGAGCACGCTCGGGCGGTCGTCCGCGCCGGCGGGGTGCACGACGAGCCGGAGTCCGTCGGAGACGAGGGCGTGCAGGCGCGCGAAGGCCAGCACCTGGGCCGGGTTCGGATCCGCCGGGGGCTGCGGAACGGCCGCGTCGACGACCGCCGAGACCAGCCGCGCCGGAAGCCGTACGGGCAGCGTGCGGCGCCAGAAGCGCGCCAGGGCCGTCGTGTCGGGCAGCGAGGGCACGGCCCCGAGCAGGCGCAGGCGCTCGGCCCGCTCCTCGGCGGTGCAGTCCTGGAGGAGCCGGAGGGACGCCTCCTGCCAGCGCAGGGTGGTCAGTCGGGAGCCGACCTCCCGCAGCCGCCCCGCGATGACGTCCTCCAGCGCGTCGTCCCGGTCGAGCACGCGCCCCACCGCCGGTACCGGCAGGTCGAGGGAGCGCAGCGAGCGGATCAGCCGGAGCCGGTCGAGCGCCTCGGGTCCGTACCGCCGGTGGCCGCCGCTGCTGCGGCCGGCCTCGGGCAGCAGCCCACGGTCGGAGTAGAAGCGCACGGTCTTGACGGTGACACCGGCGTGCTCGGCGAGTTCCCCGATGCTCCATATTCCCGCGGACACGGCTTCAGTGGACGACACGACTTGAACCTCCCTCAGGGGGAGTTCCTACCGTACCGGCGAGCCCGAACGGCCCGACGTACGCGAGGAGATGCTCATGACGGCTTTCGTGCTGGTCTCAGGACCCTTCACCGGCGGCTGGGTGTGGCAGGAGGTGACCGCCCGGCTCCGGAAGGAGGGGGCCGAGGTCCATCCGGTGACGCTCCCGTCCGGGCCCGACACCGACCTGGAGGCGCACATCGCGGATCTCGTGCGGCTGATCGACGAGATCGACGGGTCCGACGGGATCGACGGGTCCGACGGGTCCGACGGGTCCGACGGGTCCGACGGGATCGACGCTCCCGACGTGGTGATCGTCGGCCACGACTACGGCATCCACCCCGTCCTCGGCGCCGCCGACCGGCGCCCGGAGCGCATCGCCCGGATCGTCTATCTGGACACGGGCATGCCCCAGGACGGTGACGCGGCCCTCGCGCTCGTACCCGACCAGTCGGTGCGCGAGCTGCTGGCGTCGGGAACCGAGCAGACCGTCCCGCCGCCGTCGGGCGACGAGTGGCAGCGTTGGGGCAGCACCGACGGCATCCCCGCCGACGCCCTCGCCCGACTGGACCGCGACGCCGTGCCCCAGCCGCCGAGGACGCTCACCCAGCCGCTCCGGCTCTCCCGCTCGCCCTTCGAACGGCCGACGACAGGCGTCCTGTGCACCGCCAACGGGTCCTCCATCGACACGGTCGAGATGATGGTCGCAGCGGGACCGCCGCAGTTCCAGGTGCTCGCCGGCCCCGAGGTGAGCTTCTTCGAACTCCACACCGGCCACTGGCCGATGCTCTCCTCCCCCGAGGAGCTGGCAGAGGTGCTGCTCCGGGCGGCGGCGGGCGAGGGGCACCGGATCACCGCCGTGGAACGCGAACAGCCGCAGTATCTCCGGCCCTTCCTCCTGGACGTGCCGGAGCGGCCCCGCGAGCGGCTGGGGCGGGTCGATCTCCATCTGCCGGAGGCACCCGGCCCTCGTCCGGCGGTGGTGTTCGTCCACGGCGGGCCGATCTCCCCCGATCAGCAGCCCACCCCCCGGGACTGGCCGACGTACGTCGGCTACAGCCGCCTGGTGGCGGGCATGGGCGCGGTCGGCGCGATGCTGGACCATCGGCTGCACGGCCTCGCGGACTACGCCCGTGCCGCCGAGGACGTCGCCGAAGCGGTCGAACTCGTCAGGGCCGACCCGCGCGTCGACGGTGACCGTGTCGCCCTGTGGTTCTTCTCCGCCGGCGGGCTGCTGTCGTCGGACTGGCTCGCGGCGCCCCCGCCGTGGCTGCGGTGTGTGGCGATGTCGTATCCCGTGCTCGCACCCCTGCCCAGCTGGCGGCTCGTGGACAGCCGGTTCCGCCCCGCGGCCGGGGTGGGATCGGCGGGGCGGCGCCTGCCGATCGTGCTGACCCGGGTCGGTCAGGAGCACGGGCCGACCGCGGAGACGGTCGAGGAGTTCCTGGCGGTGGCGCCGCACACCGAGGTGATCGACCTGCCGCACGCCCACCACGGCTTCGAGGTGATCGACCAGGACGAGCTGACGCGTGACGCGGTCGGCCGGGCGGCGCGGTCCGTCCTCGGCCACCTGCAGGCCTGAGCCCGCAGGCGCCTCACTCCCCGAACCGCACCCTGACCGTCAGGCCCCCGCCGGCCGCGTTCGGGAACGCCTCCGCCGTGGCGCCGTGGGCCCGGGCGATCGAGTCGACGATCGAGAGCCCGAGGCCCGCGCCCTCGCCGGGGGCGTGGGCGCGTTCCGTCAGGCGCCGGAAGGGTTCGAAGAGCAGCGGGACCGTGTCGGGCGGGACCACCGGGCCGGTGTTCGTCACCTCGATGCCGGCGGGGCCCGTACGGACCTCGACGCGGCCGTCCGGGACGTTGTGCCGTAGCGCGTTGACGACCAGGTTGTGCGCCAGCCGGTCCAGGAGCACCGCGTCGCCGCGCACCGTCAGGGGCCGGGCGTCCACCGAGACGCTCACCCGGCGCTCGCCGGCCTCGCCCGCCAGCGCGTCCACGGCCCGCTCGAGGACCTCGTGGACGGCCACCGGCCGCCGTTCCCGCAGCCCCTGTTCGCAGGAGGCGAGGAGCAGCAGCCCGTCGATGGTCCGTTCGCTGTCGTCGGCGACCTCGATCAGCTTCGCCCGGATCCGGGCGACCCGCTCCGGGCTCGGCTCCCCCGCAAGGCCGATCTCGGCGGCCGCCCGCTGCACGGCGACCGGGGTCCGCAGCTCGTGCGCCGCGTTCGCCGCGAACCGCTGCTGGGCGGAGACGAGCTGCTCCATGCGCCCGAGCATGCCGTCGAAGGTGTCCGCGAGGCGCTTCAGCTCCCCGGGCGGCCCGGCCAGGGCGATCCTCTCGTGCAGGTTCTCGCCGGACAGCCGCCGGGCCGTGTCGGTGATCACGGCGACCGGGCGCAGGACCCGGCCCGCCATCCACCAGGCGAGCGCGATCGAGAGGACCGCGTACACGGCGAGGACGATCAGGGAGACCGTGAGGAGGCGCTCCAGCGCGGCGCCCTCGGCCGCGTCGCTCAGCTCCCGGGTGATCGCCAGGCCGCGGGTCGTGATCGTGCCCGGCGGCACCGGTCCCGGGCTCGCGGGCACGGCCTCCTTCCACAGGGGGCTGGGCGTGGCGTCGGGCAGGTCCTGGAGTCGCTGCGCGGGCACGGCCGTCGTCATGGCCACGCTGATCGAGGAGTACAGGCCCTCCTTCACCAGGAAGTACACGACTCCGGTGAGCAGCGCGCCCGCCAGGAGGAGCAGCCCGCCGTACAGCGCCGTCAGGCGGGCCCGTTCGCCGCCCGTGACCCGGCGCGCCCAGGCCCGCGCCGTCCCTGCCGCCGCCCTCACGACGCGATCCGGTAGCCCGCGCCCGGCACCGTCTCGACCACCGGCGGCTCGCCCAGCTTCGCGCGGAGCTTGCTCAGGGTCACGCGTACCGCGTTGGTGCGGTAGCTGGTGTGCTCCTCCCAGACCTGCTCGATCAGGTCCTCGCCGCTGACGACGGCCCCGTCCGCCCGCAGCAGCGCTTCCAGGACCGCGAACTCCTTCCGCGACAGATGCAGATGCCGCCCGTCGCGGGCGGCCTGACGGCGGGCGGTGTCGAGGACGATCCCGGCCCGTTCGAGGACGGGCGGCAGCGCGGGCCGCGCGCGGCGGCCCAGGGCGAGGACGCGGGCGAGCAGCTCGTCGTACGCGAAGGGCTTGGCCAGATAGTCGTCGGCGCCGAGCCCGAGGCCCTCGACCCGGTCCCGTACCGTCCCGGCCGCCGTCAGCATCAGGACCCGGGTCATCAGGCGCTGCTCGACGACCCGCCGGCAGACGTCGTCGCCGTGCATCCCGGGCAGGTCGCGGTCGAGGACGAGGACGTCGTACTCCCCGAACTGCATCTTCCGCAGGGCCTCCAGGCCGTCGCCCGCGACGTCCACGGCGAGCGCGTCGCGGCGCAGCCCCTCGGCGATCATCTCGGCGAGAAACGCCTCGTCCTCCACCACCAGTACACGCATGGGCCCTGTCTATCCGAACAGGGCTTTCGTCTCTGTAAACCGATCCGCTGAGAGAAACGAAACCCCTCCTCCGCACACGCTTCCGCCCATGACGACCACTCGACGTACCCGAGAGACCTTCCAGCTGGCCGCCGCGGCCTCGCTCGCCGCGCTCTGCCTCCTCACCACCGCGTGCACCGCAGACGACGGCAAGAAGGCCGACGGCGGGAGCGAGAGCGTGAACGAGGAGGGCAAGAAGGCCGACCAGGCCCTGGAGCACCGCAAGTGCCTGCGCGAGCAGGGCCTGGACGTGCCCGAGCCCAAGCCGGGCGAGCAGGGCGTCGGCCTGACCATCGGCGGCGACGGCGTGTCCAAGGAGAAGATGGAGAAGGCGTTCAAGGCCTGTCAGGGCAAGGGCGGGGCCGGCATGGGCAAGGAGCCGACCCAGGCCGAGAAGGACAAGATGATCAAGTACGCCCAGTGCATGCGCAAGAACGGCTTCGACATGCCCGACCCGACGTTCGGCGGCGGCGGGATGACCGCGGCGCGGCCGATGCCCCAGGGCGCGGAGGCCAAGAAGTTCGAGAAGGCGAACAAGGCCTGCGAGAGCGTGGCTCGATGAGCCGGCGCAAGCTCGTGGCCGCCTTGGCGGCGATCGTCGCCGTCGCGGGCGGCGGCGCGGCGGTGACCGCCCTGGCCGCACCCGAGGAACGGCAGGTCGCCGCGGACTCGAAGCAGCCGCCCGCCACGACCCCGATCACCCGCGGCGACCTGAGCGACAGCTCCCAGCAGGACGGCACGCTCGGGTACCTCGGCGAGCGGAAGATCAACGCGGGGCCGTCCGGGATCCTCACCTGGATCGCCCCGACCGGCTCCACCGTCGAGCGGGACGAGCGGCTGTACGAGGTCGACGGCAGGCCCGTCCGCCTCATGTACGGCGCCGAGCCCATGTACCGGACCCTCAGGACCGGCGACGAGGGCAAGGACGTCCGACAGCTGGAGGAGAACCTCGCCGCCCTCGGCTACGGCGGGTTCACCGTCGACGAGGAGTACACGGAGAACACGGCCGACGCCGTGAGGCGCTGGCAGAAGTCCCACGACCTGAAGCGGACCGGCACCCTGGGCCCCGACGCGATCGCCTTCGCCGGCAGCGCGGTACGCGTCAAGGAGGCGGGCGCCGCGACCGGCGACCAGGTGGGGCCCGGCCGGCCGGTGCTCACCGTGAGCGGCTCCGAGCGGGTCGTACGCTTCAAGCTGCCGGTCGCGGACGCCGGTTCGGCGAAGACCGGCACCCGGGTCTCCGTCCAGCTCCCGGACGGGACCACGGCGCCGGGAAAGGTGTCGTCGGTGGGCAAGACCGCCTCCGCGGGCAGCGATCCGCAGGACCGCTCCCCGAAGATCGACATCACGGTCTCCTTCGACTCCCCGCAGAAGGTCACGGGCGTGGACCAGTCCCCGGTCACCGTCGACCTCACCGGCGAGACCCGGAAGAACGTGCTCTCCGTGCCCGTCAACGCGCTGCTCGCCCTGCCCGGCGGCGGCTTCGGCGTCCAGGTCGTCGAGAACGGCACGGCGCGGGACGTCGAGGTCGAGCTCGGCATGTTCGGCCAGGGCCGGGTCGAGATCAGCGGCGGAGGGCTGCGCGAGGGCATGAAGGTCGGGGTGCCGTCCGTATGACCACGGTCGTCAGGCTCTCCGGGGTCACCAAGGAGTACGCGGGCGGGGTCCGGGCGCTCGACGGCGTGGATCTCACCGTCGGCGCGGGGGAACTGCTCGGCATCGTCGGCCCCTCCGGCTCCGGCAAGTCCACCCTGCTGCACATCGTCGGCACCCTGGACCGGCCCAGCGCCGGGACGGTGGAGATCGCCGGCCACGACGTGGCCTCGCTGACGGATCGCCGGCTGTCCGCGCTGCGCTCCCGCCACATCGGCTTCGTGTTCCAGGCGTTCCATCTGGTGCCCGGGGTCGGCGCGTTGGAGAACGTCGCCGAGGGACTGCTCTACTCCGGGCTCCCCCGGGCGCGGCGCCGGGCGATGGCGGCCGAGGCGCTCGCCCGCGTCGGTCTCGCGGACCGGATGAGACACCGACCGCACGAACTGTCCGGCGGACAGAAGCAGCGCGTCGCGATCGCCCGCGCGGTGGTCGGCGAACCCGCTCTGCTGCTCGCCGACGAGCCGACGGGCGCGCTGGACTCGGCGTCCGGCGAGGCGGTGATGGACCTGCTGCACGCCCTCAACGGGCAGGGCGCGACGATCGCGGTCATCACCCACGACACGGAGATCGCCGGGCGGCTGCCGCGCCAGGTCCGCATCCGCGACGGGCGGGTCGTGGCGGACACGGCGCGCGGAAAGGTCGCCGCGTGATGTCTCTCCGTACTCGAAACGTAGTGAAGGCCGCGCGGCTCGGGCCGCGCGACGTCCTCCACGTCGGCTCGGCCGGACTGCGCAGCCGGCCCGTACGGGTGGTGCTGTCGGCGCTCGGCATCGCCATCGGGATCGCCACGATGATCGCGGTCGTGGGCATATCGGCCTCCAGCCAGGCCCAGTTGATGCGGCAGCTCGACGCGCTCGGCACGAACCTGCTGGTGGCCAAGCCCGGCGAGGGGATGTTCAGCGGGGAGGAGGTCGAGCTGCCCAAGGACGCGGTGGGCATGGTCGGCCGGATCGACGGCGTCGAGGAGGTCGGCGCGACCGCCGACCTCGACCGCACGGTCCGGCGCTCCGAGAAGATCCCCGAGGGCGAGACGGGCGGCATCGCCGTCAAGGCCGCCACGGAACGGCTGCTCGCCGTCCTGCGCGGCGGGACGGCGTCCGGCACCTGGCTGAACGCCGCCAACGGGCGGTACCCCTCGGTGGTGTTGGGGCATGTCGCGGCCGAGCGGCTCGGCATCACCGAACCCGGCCGGCAGGTCTGGATCGACGACCGGTACTTCACCGTCGTCGGCATCCTCGACCCGCTGCCGCTCGCGCCCGACATCGAACGCTCGGCGCTGGTCGGCTGGGAGGGCGCGCAGAAGCTGCTCGGCTTCGACGGGCATCCGACGGCGGTGTACGAGCGGTCCACCGACGCGTCCGTACGGACCGTCCAGCAGCTGCTCGCCCCGACGATCGACCCGCGGAACCCGCAGAACGTCTCGGTCGGCGACCCGTCCGCGGCGCTCCAGGCCAAGGCGGCGACCGAGGGGGCCTTCTCGACCCTGCTGCTCGGCCTCGGCGGGATCGCCCTCCTCGTGGGCGGCGTCGGCGTCGCCAACACCATGATCATCTCGGTCCTCGAACGCCGCCACGAGATCGGCCTGCGGCGCTCCCTGGGCGCGACGAGGGGTCAGATCAGGATCCAGTTCGTGACGGAGTCCCTGATGCTGTCCGGCCTCGGCGGCCTGGCGGGCGTGCTGCTCGGCGGCGCGGCGACGGGCGTGTACGCGTACACGGGCGGACTGCCGTGGGTGGTGCCACCGTGGGCGGTGGGCGGCGGCTTCGGCGCGACGCTGGTGATCGGGACGGTGGCGGGGCTGTACCCGGCCGTACGGGCGTCCCGGCTGTCACCGACGCTGGCGCTCCAGGCGTAGGGGGCGACCGTGGGGGGCTCTTGACCAGGGGCGGGGCACCTGAAGCCCCGCCCCTGATCGCCTACGCGGTCCGGGCCGTCACCACGTCTCGTACGCCGACAGCGGGCTGACCGCGTCGCCCCAGCGGACCGCGATCACCAGGCCGCCCGGGTGGACGTGCAGCCCCAGCGTGCCGATGCGGTCGACGTCCTCGCTGAAGCTCCGGACGTCCTTCTCCTCGCCCGTCCGCGCATCGAAGACGTGCAGGTCCTCGTCCCACTCGCGCTTCCCGCTCCTGGAGACCATCGCCGTGACCCGGCCCCCGCCCGCGTGCAGCGCGACGGCGTCGTCGAACTCGAAGCCCTTGCGCCACACCGGCTCACCCGTGCCCAGGTCGAAGCCGACGACCTGGTGGCGGGTGTAGGACTCGTACGGGTACTCGGCGAAGGCGATCAGCCGGTCGTCGGTGACCACGACCTTCCCCGCGGAGTCGGCCATGATCTCCCCGTACTCCCCGGTGAGTTCGATCCGTCCCCGCGGCTTCCCGTCCGCCCCGAACGCCAGGAACGCGTGCACACCGCGCTCCTGCTCCGCATCGACCTGGACGACCAGCGGCTCGACCGAGCGCAGCGACACCGTCGCGTCGTCCGCGACCGGCCGCCGGGCGTCGAGCGGCCCGGACCAGAGCGCCTTGCCGTCGGCGATGCCGAAGGCGGCGATCCGCAGCTCGGTCCGCTCGCACACCAGCACCGCCACCACCTGCTTCTCGCCCGCGCCGGCCCGGTGCGGTACGCACCCCTTGGGCACGGCGGCCTTCCAACGCGGCTTGCCGGTACGGGCGTCGACGGCGCGCAGCGCCTCGCCGGCCGGGACGGTCTTGTCGTACGCGCTGCCGGGGTCGGTGTCCCGGACCACCGCCAGTCCGCCGCCGACCGCGACCAGGTCGGGCTCCGCGTCCAAGCGGCCCGAGTGGGACGTGATCGGGGTGCGCCACAGCTCGTCGCCGGTCTTCAGGTCGATCGCGGCGGCGGTGGTGCAGCCCGCGCCCTCCTCGGCGGAGTCGCCGTCCACCCCGAAGGCGACGACCGCGATGCCGTCCCGGCTCGCGGTGGAGCCGGTGGCACAGATCTCGGCCTGCCCCGGCACCACGTACTCCCACCGCTTGCGGCCGGTCGCCACGTCGTACCCGGTGACCGAGTCGAAGCGGGAACGGACGACGACATCGCCGTGCAGCCAGCTCGCGTTGCCGTGGTCGGCCGCGTCGCGGTCGCGCGGCGCCTCCCAGACGCGCTGCATGCCGTCCCCCGGCAGATAGCCCTCGCTCGACAGCACGCCGATGACGATGGCCGCGACGCCTCCGAGTACGGCGGCCCCGCTCCCCATTCCGATCAGCTTGGCGCGCAGTGAAATCGCAGTCACAGGAATCCCCACCCCTGATGTGACGGACGCGTTCGCGAAGATCGATCGCGAACCGATGGGGATCAGGGTAAGGCCGGGGCCACGGGGACGAGAGAGGTCAGGACGGGGCGCCCGCCTCCGCTCCCGCGCCCGCCAGGTCCAGCGCCGCCGCCACCCGCACCGCCACCGTCTCCGCGTACACCGCGTCCGGGCGCTCGAAGGCCGTGCGGGACGCGCCGCGGAGGAAGGTCAGGACGCCCAGCGTCCGGCCGCGGCTGCGCAAGGGCATGCACAGGGCGTGGACGGCGTCCCGGGGCCAGTGGCGCTCCGCCGCCCAGTCCTCGGCGGCCGCCGAGGTCGCCGCCTGGGCCGATGCGCGGACCGGGCCGATGCGGGAGATCGCCTGGAGGACCGGGTGGCCCGCGGCGTAGCGCAGCGGGATACCGCCGCCCGCGACCGGGACGACCGGGCCGGGCTCGCCGCCCGGGGTGGCCGCCACGCGGACGAGCCGCCGCTCCCCCGCCGCCACGTCGACGAGCGCGTGGTCGGCGAACCCGGCCAGCGCGAAGTCCAGCAGGACCGTCGCCGCCTCCATCGGGTCCTCGCACTCGGCCGCCGCCGCGCCCGCCCGGTGCAGCTGGCTGTACCGGAACCGCAGCCGGTCCGCCTCCTGCTCCGCCAGCCGCTCGTCCGTGACGTCCTGGAACAGCCACCCCACGCCCAGCGGCACCGGCTCCTCCGCCAGCGGCGACGCCAGCCGGACGAATCCGCTGCGCCAACACCGCCGCCGCTCGCCCTCCGCGGTCCGCAAGGTCACCCACACCTCGGCGAGCGCCCGCGGCGCGCCCTCCGCCAGGACATGGTGGAGCGCGCCCTCCAACTCCTCGGCGCCCCGCACGATCAGCTCGCCCAACGGGCGGCCGAGCAGCGTCGTACGCCCCGTGCCCATCGCCCGTGCCGCGTGCCCGTTGACGACCGTCGGCCGCAGATCGACGTCGACGAGGACGACGCCCCAGGACGCGTCCTCGAACAGCGCCTCGCTGAGCGCGATCGACCGCTCCAGGTCGATCTGGGCGTGCACCTCGCTGAACGCGCAGTACACGCCGGCCGGTTCACCGTCCGCGCCCCGCACGCCCGCCGACTGCGTCCGTACGAGCACCCTGCCGCCGTCCTTGCGCAGCAGCGCGAACTCGTGGACCACGCGCCCCGGCGCCTCCATCGCGCCCATCAGCCGCGCCAACGCCTCGTCCGCGTCCGCACGGCGCGCCGCCCACCCGGCGAACCCGCGCCGCCCGACGGCCTCTCCGACCGACCAGCCGAGGATCCGCTCGGCCTCCCGGTTCCAGTGCGTGACGGTCCCGCCGGCGTCGAAGGCGCAGAGCGCCGCGTCCATCCCGTCGAGCAACGCGGCCAACAGATCGGAGCCCGGCCCCGGCCCGTCGGCATCACGCCGCTGCGCGGTCTCACTCCTGGAAGCACTCATCCCGGCACCCCCTGCAGGACGGTGTACGCGCGTGCATCCGCACGCCCCCGATCATTCAACTCGAACGTGACGCAGGACACACCCGGTTCAATGAAATCGTAGCGTCGCGGAAACGAACACGGGCCGGGTGAGGAGCGACGACATCCCGGGGAGCCCCGCCCTCGGTCGGGCGCCGCCTTTTAAATCGCTTGAGCCCTCGCGTCGGACTTCCTAGGGTGTGGAGCACACGCGAAAGGAGGTGATCCGAGAACATGGTTTCTTTTCGGATTCGTGAGGTGACTGCGGGCTAACGGCCTGCCGTCGCACTCTGTGCACCTCGGCAGGCCACCTGCCGAACACCACGCAGTCACCCGACCCGTGGGCCGCCGGTGAGTCCGGCCGGCTCCCGTCCGAACTCGAGCGGACGGGACCAAGGCCCACGGGTCGTCTGCGTTTCGGCCCAGCCCTCAGGCCTCGCAGCCGGTCTCGATGTCCGCGCCGGACTCGCCGTCGCAGTCGTCGGTGCCCGCGCCGCCGTTGAGGCCGTCGGGACCGGGGCCGCCCCGCAGGAAGTCGTCGCCGTCGCCGCCGCCCAGCCAGTCCGCGCCACCGGCAGTGCCGATGGTGGATTCGAAGTTCCCGTCGGTGTTGTCGCCGAAGATCCGGTCGGCGCCGCCCCGGCCGTTGACGATGTCCCCGGCGGCTGTGGCTCCGGTGGCGTCGCTCACCATGCTGTCGCCGACGAGCACGATCTCGTCCCCGGAACCACCCGAGATGCGGTCCCTGCCGGAGCCGACGGCCCGGCCGAAGCTGGACATGTGGTCGCCCACCGCGCCGAAGCCACCGTCCGGGCCCAAGTCGATGGAGTCGTCGCCGCCCGCTCCGCCGACGTTCCCGTCGAGGGCGCTGCTGTCCCCCGTCACGAACCCGAATTCACCGGCACCCTCCAGGATCGTGTCGTCCCCGGCGCCCTCGGCTTCGAGGACGGCGAACGAGTCCCCCACGACGACGTCGTTGCCGTTGCCGCCCGTGATGACGTCCCTCCCGCCGCCGAAGGCCCTGTCACCGGAGCTGTCGCCGGTGAGGGAGTCGTCGCCGTCGCCGCCGTCGAGCGTGTCCGAGGCCCCGCCCTCGGCCCTGCCGCCCGCCGCCGCGTTGTCCCCGAACATGTTGTCGTGCCCCCCGCCACCGGTGAGCCGGTCGCGGCCGGCGGAGCCGGTCGAGTCGCCGTCGGCGTGCGAGTCGCCGACCAGCACGTCGTCGCCGAGGCCGCCGTCGACCTGGTCGTCGCCCGTGCCTCCGGCGACACTGTCGTCACCGGCGCCGCCGGCGAGGACGTCGATGCCGCCGAGGCCGCAGATCTTGTCGTTGCCGCCCCCGCCGTCGATGCGGTCGACACCCGCCGTACCGATGATCACGTCGTCCCCGGGGGTGCCCTGGGTACCGGTGACCGTGGCCACCGCGCCGAAACACGTGGCCGGCTGTGCGCTCGCCCCGCTCGCGGCCGGGCCGGCCAGGGCCGCCGCGGCCAGCGCCGGTGCGCAGAGGGCGGCGGCGATCCGCCGGTGCCGTGAGCGCTCGCCGCCGGAGTGACTGTGTGGTCCGTGCATGGTTTCTCTCCTTCGATGGACACGATTGCCTGGCGCTCACTGTGCGTGCACGGCGCCGGAGAGCGGGCACCCATCGACGGCCCATTCCGTAAGTTCATCCGATCGGATTCTGATATGTCGTCACGGTGTGTGAGCGGAAGGGCGGGCCCTACGCCAGGGAGAGCTTGCCCGTCCGCTGGGACCTGGCCTCCCCCACCCGCAGGATCACCGCGGCCGCGGCGAGCAGGAGTCCGCTCAGCAGGAGCAGGCCCAGGAGTGTCGGGGCGAGCTCCGTCAGCGTGCGGTGTTCGAGGAGCGCGCCGCGTACGGCGATGAGGCTGCCCGTGAGCGGGAAGACCGCGCCCACCACCTGGATCGCCGCCGGTAGGGCGAAGTGCGGCAGGCGGACGCCCGAGACGAACCACAGGGGCTCGTCGAGGATCGTGTAGAGGAAGGCCGAGTCGCGGGAGAAGACCAGCAGGCTGTTGAGGAACGCTCCCCACGCGACCGCCGGGATCAGCAGGGCCAGGAGGACGATTCCGTACATCCACCAGGCCGAGACCGACAGCGCGCCGAAGCCGGTGAGGGCGGCGACGGTGAAGCAGGTGAGCAGCCAGGCGTTCTGGAGGAGGGCTCCCGCGCCGTTGGCGATCATGAGGGTGAGGCGGCCGGCAGGGGAGAGGAAGAGGAGTTCCAGGGTGCCGGTGGTGCGCTCGAAGGAGAGGTGCCAGGCCGATTGCACGAGGGAGAAGAAGAAGGCGTACGCGAGGGTGCCGGTGGCCAGGAAGGCGAGGAGCCGGTCGGGGTCGGCGGCGAGCGGCCAGTTCGCGGCGGCCGGTGAGGCCGTGGCGACGGGGCGCAGCGTGTAGTAGGTGGTGGCCAGTTGGAGGACGGGCCAGACCAGCATCGAGAAGACGACGAGCGGCTGGCCGAAGAGGCGGCGGTGCTGCTTCAGTGCTTCGGCGGTGAAGACCCGCAGGGCGTGGGTCATACGAGGGCCTCCTCGCCGGTCTCCGCGAGCGCCAGGATCGCGTCCTCCAGGCTGGCCTCCGCGATCTCCAGGCCGCCGATCGACCCGCCCGCCTCGACGACGGCGGCGGCGAGCGGTCCTGCCATGTCGTCCGGGTGGCGGAGGGTGATCAACTCCCCTCCGCCGGGCAGGCGTTCCGAGGTGGCGCCGAAGCGGGTCGCCACCGCCGCCGTACCCTCGCCCGGGTTCGTCACCGTCAGGCGGATCGTGCGGTGGCTGCCGGTGGCCGCCTTCAGCTCCGCCGGGCTGCCTTCCGCGAGGTGGCGGCCGGCGGAGATCACGTACACGTGGCCGCAGAGCTCCTCGACCTCGGCGAGGTAGTGGGAGGTGAGCAGGACGCCGGTGCCCTCCTCGGCGAGGCGGGCGACGACGCGGCGCAGGTCGCGGGCGATCGGGGCGTCGAGTCCGAGCGTCGGTTCGTCGAGCAGCAGGTAGTCGGGGGTGTTGACGAGCCCGCGCGCGATGGCGAGGCGCTGGGTCATGCCGCGCGAATAGCGCTCGACCATGGTGTCGGCCGCGTCGGTCAGGCCGACCAGGGCCAGCAACTCGTCGATGCGGGAGCGCAGTTCGCGCTTCGGGACGTCGTAGAGCTGGCCGAAGTACCAGAGGTTCTCCCGGCCGGTCATGCGGGTGTAGACCATGCGCTCGCCGCCGGCGATGAGGTTGATGCGGCGGCGGACGGCGCGGGCGTCGGCGACGGTGTCGAGGCCGTCGACGGTGACCGTGCCGGAGGTCGGGCGCAGCAGGGTGGCGAGGATCTTGATGGTGGTGGTCTTGCCGGCGCCGTTGAGGCCGAGGAGGCCGGTGATCCGGCCGGGCGGGATGTCGAGGTCGAGGCCGTCGACGGCCCGTTTGACGTCCCTGGCGCCGAAGATGCCCTTGCTCCGTACGGGGAAGCCCTTGTGCAGGGACCGGACCTGAATGCCCGTCATGTCAGTACGTCCTTTCTACGGCGCGGGCCTCGGCCCGCGGCAGGTACAGCAGGCCCAGGAGCAGGTACGCGCCGCTGACGGCGGCGCAGACCGCCAGCCTCGTCAGCAGGTCGGGCAGGGACTGGCCGCCCGTGGTCGCCGCGTGCAGGACGTCCGTCGCCGCGGTGGTGGGGAGCAGTTCGGCGAACCACTGGACGGGTTCGGGCAGATAGGCGCGCGGGAAGGTGAAGCCGCCGACCAGGCCGAGGACGATGAAGACGGTGTTCTGGGAGATGTGCGCCTCGCCGGCGGCGATCATGAGCCCGCCGAGGCCGACCGAGAGCGCGAAGACGGCGCCGATCAGCGCGAGGGCGCCGAGGAGCAGGCCGGCGACGGAGGTCACGGGGACGGAGATGCCGAGCAGGGCGACGACGACGCCGAGGGCGAGGAACTCGACGAGACTGCTGAGGACGGCGAAGGCGGTGAAGCCGGCGAGGTACGGGAAGCGGCCGGCGGGTGCGATGAGGAGGGCGCCGAGGGTGCCCTGCCGTTGCTCGGTGATCAGGGCCTTCGCGGACCAGAGGATGAGCCGGACGGTGAAGTTGAAGGCGGTCGCGCCCACGACGATGTAGGCGAGGTAGGCGGCGGTTCCGCTGCCTTCGGTGAAGTCGTCGGCGACGGCTCCGCCGCCGATGGCGTGGTAGCCGAAGTACGCGAGCGCGATGGCGAGCGCGGCGGGCAGGACGGTGCCGACGGCGTAGGTCCATGGATAGGCGCGGCGGGTCATCTGCCAGGTGCGCCAGGCGGTTGCCCAGGCTATGGGCATGGAAACGATCCCCTCCCCCAAACGATCTTCCCAGTGAGTTTCCTTCGGGAACTTACACTGAGTTTCTATCGGGAACTCACTCGATGGCGCAAGATGGAGCGATCGCCCGACCGAGGAGGAGCGCCATGGCCCGAGCCGTGCCCGAGCACGATGCCGCCTGCGCGATCGCCCAGGCCGCCGCCGTCGTCGGCGACTGGTGGAGCCTGCTGCTCGTCCGCGAGACGGCCCGCGGCCGACACCGCTTCGACGAGCTCCAGAGCGAGCTCGGCATCTCCCGCAAGGTCCTCACCGAGCGGCTGCACCAGCTGGTCGACAGCGGCGTGCTCGACAAGGTGCCCTACCAGGAGGGGCCGGTGCGGTACGAGTACCGGCTCAGCCCGTCCGGACGGGCCCTGCTCCCCGTCCTGGTCTCGATGCAGGACTGGGCCGACCGCTGGCTGCTCGGCGACGGCACGCTCACCGCCTCCGCCGACGAGCACGGCGCCGAGGCCCACCGCGTCCACGGCCTCCCCGGCACCCGGCTGCCGCGCCTCACCCTGCCCGCGCACACCGGCGTCGAGCGGGACCCGGTGGACCCGGACGCCGCCGCCACCGTGCTCTTCTGCTACCCGGCGACCGGGCGGCCGAGCCCGCTGCCCGAGGGCTGGGACGACATCCCCGGCACCGTCGGCTGCACGCTGGAGAACCGCCTGTTCAGGGACGCGTACGAGGACTTCACGGCGGCCGGGATCGCCGTCCACGGGGTCTCCACCCAGCGCCCCGACGAGCAGCGGGCCTTCGCCGCCGCCGAGGAGATCCCCTTCCCGCTCCTGTCCGACATGGACGCCCGCCTCTCGGCGGCGCTCCGGCTCCCCACCTTCCGCGCCGGGCAGGCGCTCCGGCTCAAGCGGGCGATCCTGATCGTGGACCGGGAGCGGACCGTACGGCACACGCAGTTCCCGGTCACGGACATCCCGCACGCCGTATCCACGGCCCTGAGCGAGGCGACGAAGCTGTCAGGGTGACAGCCGCTCCACCCGCCAGTCGTCGCCGTCCCCGACCCGCACGTACCGCAGCCGGTCGTGCAGCCGGTTCTCGTGGCCCTGCCAGAACTCCACCGTCTCCGGTACGACCCGGAAGCCGCCCCACTCCGGCGGCACCGGCACCTGCTCGTCCTCCGGGTAGCGCGCGGCCAGCTCGTCGTACCGGGCGAGGAGCTCGTCGCGCGACTCGATCACCGAGGACTGGTGGCTGGCCCAGGCGCCCAGCTGGGAGCCGTGCGGGCGGGTGCGGAAGTAGGCGACCGTCTCGTCCCGGCCGGTGCGGACCGCCCGGCCCGTGACGATGACCTGGCGGGCCAGCGGGTGCCAGGGGAAGAGCAGCGAGATGTACGGATTGGCCGCCAGCTCGCCGCCCTTGCGGGAGCCGTAGTTGGTGTAGAAGACGAAGCCGTCCTCGTCGTAGTGCTTCAGCAGCACCGTGCGGGAGGACGGCCGGCCGTCGGGGGTCGCGGTCGAGACGACCATCGCGTTCGGCTCGTGGATCGCCGGATTCGTGGCGGTCTCCTTGAACCAGCGCGTGAACTGTTCGATCGGTTCGGGGGCGAGGTCGGCCACAGTCAGCTCCGTGGTGCGGTACTGCTCGCGCATGTCGGCGGGATCGAGAGCGTCAGTCACAGGGGCCATCCTGCCGCAGAGACGCAGTCTGCCCGGTACAGCAGGCCGCTAACCCTTCCTTGCCGGATCGGCGGAGTGTGCCGGATGTCACGCTTCCCCGCATCATCGGAACCGTACAGACTCTTCGGCTGGATGACTGTTACTTCCCGACCAACAGGTCCCCCAACAGGTCCCGCCAACCGACGGATGATTGATCATCGATAAGAGGAGCCGCCTGATGTCCGACTTCGTACCCGGACTCGAGGGAGTCGTCGCGTTCGAAACGGAGATCGCCGAACCGGACAAGGAGGGCGGCGCTCTTCGGTACCGCGGCGTCGACATCGAGGATCTGGTCGGTCACGTCTCGTTCGGGAACGTCTGGGGTCTGCTCGTCGACGGAGCGTTCGACCCCGGTCTGCCGCCGGCCGAGCCCTTCCCGATCCCCGTGCACTCCGGTGACATCCGCGTCGACGTCCAGTCCGCGCTCGCCATGCTCGCCCCGGTGTGGGGCCTCAAACCGCTCCTCGACATCGATGCCGAGCAGGCCCGCGACGACCTCGCCCGGGCCGCCGTCATGGCCCTGTCGTACGTCGCCCAGTCCGCGCGCGGCCAGGGTCTGCCGATGGTCCCGCAGAGCGAGATCGACAAGGCCGAGTCGGTCGTCGAGCGGTTCATGATCCGCTGGCGCGGCGAGCCCGACCCGAAGCACGTCAAGGCCGTCGACGCGTACTGGACCTCGGCCGCCGAGCACGGCATGAACGCCTCCACGTTCACCGCGCGCGTCATCGCCTCCACCGGTGCGGACGTGGCCGCGGCGCTGTCCGGCGCCGTGGGCGCCATGTCCGGCCCGCTGCACGGCGGCGCCCCGTCCCGCGTCCTCGGCATGATCGAGGAGATCGAGCGGACCGGCGACGCCACCGCGTACGTCAGGCAGGCCCTCGACAAGGGCGAGCGGCTGATGGGCTTCGGCCACCGCGTCTACCGCGCCGAGGACCCGCGCGCCCGCGTGCTCCGCCGTACGGCGAAGGAGCTGGCCGCGCCGCGCTTCGAGGTCGCGGAGGCGCTGGAGAAGGCCGCCCTGGAGGAGCTGCACAACCGCCGCCCGGACCGGATCCTGGCGACGAACGTGGAGTTCTGGGCGGCGATCGTGCTGGACTTCGCCGAGGTGCCGGCGCACATGTTCACGTCGATGTTCAGCTGCGCCCGTACGGCGGGATGGTCGGCGCACATCCTGGAGCAGAAGCGCACCGGCCGCCTCGTCCGGCCCTCGGCCCGGTACACCGGTCCGGGGCAGCGCAACCCGCGGGAGATCGCGGGCTACGCCGACCTGGCGGCGTTCGCGGGCTGACTCAGCCCGCACAGGCGTACCGGGGCGAGCCCGCACAGCCCGCCCCGGCCGGGCCCGGCACCGCGACCGCGGGCCGGGCCGAGCCATGTCAGGCGCCCCGGGCCGGGCCCGGGGCGCGGGCGGTGGTGAGGTCAGGCGGTCGCGAGCGGGCGCTCCTCCGCGAGCAGCAGATCCGCGTGGTGGCGGGCCGCGGCCAGCGGGTGGGCGCGCAGCTTGCCCTTGAGTTCGTTGCGGCCGTACTCGGCGAACAGCGGGTTCGCCGGGTCGGTCGTGATCCCGGGCGCCGTGGAGGCGTACGGGAAGGGCAGCGGGGCGATCCGGGCGTCGAGCCGCGGGTTGTAGAAGAACGGGACGGAGTAGCGCTCCGTCGCCCCGGGCGGGGAGACCACCCGGTGGTTGGTGGCGAGCAGATAGCCGTTCGTGGCCACTTCGAGGAGCTCGCCGAGGTTGACGACGAAGGCGCCCGGCAGCGGCGGTACGTCGTGGAAGAGACCGTCCTCGCGCTCCACCTGCAGTCCTCCGACGTGGTCCTGGAGCAGCAGGGTCAGGAATCCGTAGTCCTTGTGGGCGCCGACGCCCTGGTCGGCGCCGTCGCCGGCGCTGCCCGGGTAGCGCACCAGCTTGAGGTGCGGGTGGGCCCGGTCGCCGAAGACGTCGTCGTAGAAGCCGGCGGGCGCGCCGATCGAGGCGAGCAGCTCGTGCAGCAGCCGCTCGGCGACCCCGCTGAGGCGCTCGACCCAGTTCAGGGCGGCCACGCGCAGCTCGGGAAGGGCCGCGGGCCACTGGTTCGGTCCCTGGAGCCACCAGTACGGGGCCTCGCCGGGGCCGGGGACGTGCGCGGGGCGCTCGGCGCCGATGTCGAGCTGGTCGCGCCAGTCGCGGGAGCCGCCGGTGCGTTCGTCGCCGATGCGGGTGTAGCCGCGGAAGTGCGGCGAGTTGGTGGTGTCGAGCGCGAGCCGGTCGGCCTCGGGGAGGGCGAAGAAGGCCTTCATGGCGGCGGTGAGGGCCGTCGTCTCGGCCTCGGTGATGCCGTGCCCGATGAGCTGGAAGAAGCCGACGTCGTGGGCCGCGCTGTGGAGCTGCGCGTGGAGGAGGCGCCGGGCCTGGGGGCCGCGGTCGGCGGCGGAGAGGTCGACGATGGGGAGCTGGGAGCTGTACGTCATGGTGTGCGTCCGCGGGGTGTACGGGGCCCGGGCGCGCCGCCAGGGGTGGGGCGGGGGCGCGGGTGCCTGAAGTGGAGAGGGGGCTTCGAGGTCAGGCGGAGCGCCGACAGCCCATGCTCGTGACGCGGAGGAAGTCCACGTGGCGGCGGCGTACGAGCGAAAGCATGGGACCAGCGTACTGCGAGGCGCGCGGGACGTATGTGGCGCGGGTCACGCCACCGGGTGACCATGGTCCACGGGACGGTCCGGGGGCCTGGTGTTCAGGGAGGCACCCGTGGCACACACCCGTACAACCGACGTACTGATCGTGGGCGCCGGCCCCGTCGGGCTGAGCGCGGCCGCCGAACTCCGCCGCCGCGGGGTCCGCTGCCGGCTCGTCGACCGGCTGCCGGCCCGCCTCCCCTACGCCAAGGCGGTCGGCATCCAGCCGCGCACCCTGGAGATCTGGGACCGGATGGGTCTTGCCCCCGCCGTCCTGGAGGCCGCTGTTCCGCTGCGCGGCCAGCTGATCCACGTCAACGGCCGGGAGCAGGGGCGCATCGAGCTCACGCTGCCGCCCGAGGTGCCGTACGGATTCGCCGCGCTGCCCCAGTACGAGACCGAGCGCCTCCTGGAGGAGTACGTCACGGGCCTGGGCACGACCGTCGAACGCGGCACCGAACTGCTGTCGTTCGCCCAGGACGCGGACGGGGTCACCGCCCGGCTGCGGACCGCCTCCGGCGCGGAGGAGGAGATCCGCACCGGATACCTCGTCGGCTGCGACGGCGCGCACAGCACAGTCCGCAAGGGCCTCGGCCTCAGCTACGAGGGCGGGGCGTTCCCGGAGGAGTACATGCTGGGCGACGTCGAGGCGGACTGGGACCTGCCGCCCGGCTACGGCCTGCGGTCCATGCACCGCACCGACGACGGCGCGACGGACGACGTGCTGGTCTGCATCCCGCTGCCCGGGACGAGTCGCTACCGGATGTCGATGACGGTCCCGCCCGAGCTCTCCTCCCAGGGTGCCGCTCAGGGCGACGGCGTGGCACACGGTCTGGAGGGCAGCCGTGCGCCGGAGCTGTCCCACATCCAGGCCGTGGTCGACCGCCTCGCCCCCACCCCCACCCGCGTCTCCACGCTGCGCTGGTCCTCCGTGTTCCGCATCAGCCACCGGATCGTCGACCGCTACGGCGACGGCCGGGTCTTCGTCGCGGGCGACGCCGCCCACATCCACCCGCCCACCGGCGCCCAGGGCATGAACACCGGCATCCAGGACGCCTGCAACCTGGCCTGGAAACTCGCCCTCGTCGTGCGCGGAGAGGCCGGACCCGCCCTGCTCGACAGCTACGACGCCGAACGCCGCCCGGTCGGCGAGGAGGTCGTGGGACGGACCGTCCGGCACGCCACCCAGGGCATGGAGACCGACCCCGAGAACCCGCGAACCCTGATGCTCCGGGAGGCCCAACTGCTGGTCGCCTATCGGAACGGTCCGCTCGCCGGCCGCCCGTACGGCCCGGACGACGCGCCCCAGCCCGGCGACCGGGCCCCGGACTGCGCCGGCCTGACCGTCCCCGTCGCCGCGTACCCGCTGCGCCTGCTCGACGTCCTGCGCGGCCGCACCGGGCACGTGCTGCTGCTGTACGCGACCGACCCCGCCGACCTGGCCAGGGCCGCCGAGGCCGGCGCCGTGGTCGCCACCGCGGTCGGCGGGCGGAAGGCGCCCGGCACGGAGCCGCCGGCCTTCGCGGGGCGCCCCGGACCGGGACTCTCCGAAAGCGACGGGCAGGGCCCCGAGAGCAGCCTGCAGACCGTCGCGGTGCTCGCCCGCGAGGCGGCCTCCGCCGCCGACTTCGGCACCGGGAGCGTCCCCGGGTACCTCGACGCGGCGGGCGAGTTCGCCCGGATCTACCGCCCCGACGGTCCGACCGGCTTCCTCGTCCGCCCGGACGGGCAGCTCGGCGCCCGCTTCCCCCTCGCCGGCACCGCGGCGGCGCTGACCGGCTACCTCGCCGCGCTGTCCGTACCGGCCTGAGCACGGCGACGGGTCCGGCGACCGACCGGTCCCGTCAGGCGACGGGACCGCGCACCGCGGTCGAACCGCGGGCCGGGCAGGGATCGGGCGGCGCTCAGCCCAGGGCCTCGTCCAGGAGCTTCGACCACTGGGCGACGATCCCTTCGCGGCGCGCCTTGTCGTCGGTCAGGAGGGTCGCCAGGCCCAGGCCGCGGGCCATGTCCAGGAAGCCCTGGACCGTCTCCCGTACCCCGGGGACCGACTCGTCCGCGCCGAGGAGGGTCACCGCCATGCGGTGGGACTCCCGGCCCACGCGGGCCTCCAGTTCAGTGACCCGGGCGTGGAGCTGCGGCTCGTGGGCCGCCGCCACCCAGAGGTGGAGGGCGGCGCGGAAGAGAGGGCCCGTGAAGAGGTCGACCAGCGCCGCGACGGCCTCGCGGCGGTCGCGGGCCGGGAGGGTGCGCAGGGCCTGGGAGCGTTCCTCGGCGACGTACTCGACCGCCGCCGTGAACAGGTCCTCCCGGGTCGGGAAGTGGTGCTGCGCGGCGCCTCGCGAGACCCCGGCGCGCTCGGCCACCACCGCAACGGTGGATCCCGCCCAGCCGTGTTCGGCCAGGCAGGACACCGCCGCCTCCAGGAGCCGCTGCCGGGTGGCGCGGCTCCTGTCCTGCTTCGGGCCGGTCAGAGCCGCCATTCAGGGTCCCGTCGTTCGAGGAAGGCCGTCATCCCTTCGCGCGCCTCTGCGGAGGCGAAGAGCGAGGCCGACCTCTGGACCAGGTCCTCCGCGTCGCGCTCGAAGGTCTCCAGGACTTTAGCCGTGACCAGGCGCTTCGACTCGGCCAGCCCCTGCGGGGACCCCTTGCGCAGCCCGTCCAGGATCGCGTCCAGATCGTCCTCGGGGGCCGTCACCAGACCCATCCGTACGGCCTCCGCCGTCCCGAACCGCTCCCCCGTGAGGTAGTACCGCTCCGCCGCCCGCTGCTCCAGCTTCGGCAGCAGCGTCAGCGAGATGACGGCGGGCGCGACCCCGATCCGTACCTCCGTCAGTGCGAAGTCCGACCCTTCCGAGGCCACCACGATGTCGCAGGCCCCCAGCAACCCCAGTCCGCCCGCCCGCACATGGCCGCGCACGACCCCCACCACCGGCTTCGGCAGCTCCACGAGCCGCCGGAGCAGGTCCACGAAGGCGTACGGGCTCGGCGGGGCCTTCAGGTCGGCGCCGGCGCTGAACGTCGAGCCGGTGTGGGTGAGGACCACCGCCCGTACGGCCGGGTCCTGTCCGCACTCGGTCAGCGCCTCCGCCAGCTCGGCGACCAGGGCCGCCGAGAGGGCGTTGCGGTTCTCCGGGGAGTCCAGGGTCAGCGTGGCGATGCCACGGTCCAGCTTCAACGGTCCACCTTCATTCGCGGTCCCTCAGTTCGCGGCGCAGGATCTTCCCCGACGCGGCGCGCGGCACCCCGTCGACGAACTCCACGCGCCTGATCTTCTTGTACGGGGCGACCTGCCCGGCCACGTACGCCATGACGTCCTCGCCGCTCAGGCCCGCCGCGCTCGGCTGCCGGACGACGAACGCCTTGGGTATCTCGGCGCCTTCCTCGTCGTTCACACCGATCACGGCCGCGTCGGCGATCCCCTCGTGGGTGAGCAGGAGGGCTTCGAGCTCGGCCGGGGCGACCTGGAAGCCCTTGTACTTGATGAGTTCCTTGACCCGGTCGACGACGAACAGCCAGCCGTTCTGGTCGACCCGGCCGATGTCGCCGGTGTGCACCCAGCCGTCCGCGTCGATCATGTCGGCGGTGGCGTCGGGGCGGCCCAGGTAGCCCTTCATGACCTGCGGGCCCCGGATGGCGACCTCGCCCTCCGCGCCCGGCTCGGCGTCCTTCGACGGGTCGTCGAGGGACAGGATCCGCATCTGGGTGGAGGGGAGCAGCTTGCCGACGGCGCCGGGCGGAGGACTCACGGCGTCCAGGGGGACGGCGTGGGTGCCCGGGGACAGCTCCGTCATCCCGTACGCCTGGCGGACCGGCGGCAGCTTCAGCCGGGCCGAGCACGCCTCGGCGAGGGAGGCGTCGAGCGGGGCGGCGGCGCTGACGATGTACTCCAGGGAGGACAGGTCGTAGTCGGCGACGGCCGGGTGCTTGGCGAGCGCGAGGACGATCGGCGGAGCCACGTACAGACCGTTGATGCGGTGCTTCTCGATCGCCGCGAGGAACTGGTCGAGGTCGAAGCGGGGCAGGACGACGACGGTCGCGCCCTGCCGCAGCGGCGCGTTCATCAGGGCCGTGAGGCCGTAGATGTGGAAGAAGGGCAGGACGGCGAGGATGCGGTCGCCCGGGCCCATGGGGACGAGCGGGTGGAGCTGGGCGAGGTTGGTGGCGATCGAGGTGTGGGTGAGCATCACGCCCTTGGGGACGCCGGTGGTGCCGGAGGAGTACGGCAGGGCGGCGACGTCCTCGTCCGGGTCGATCGTGAGGGCGGGCTCGGGGGCGGTGGTGGCGAGCATCGACTGCAGGGAGCGGATCCCCTCGCCCTCTGGGGCCTGGTCGCAGACGAAGATCTCCTCGATCCCGCCCGCGAGTTCGGCGGCCCGGCGGGCCGCCGCGAGGAGCGGGGAGACGGTGACGATCCAGCGCGCGGAGGAGTCGCGCAGCTGCTTGGCGAACTCCTCGGGCGTGGACAGCGGATGGACGGTGGTGACGGACGCGCCGGCGCGGGTGGCGGCGAAGAACGCGATCGGGAACAGCACGGTGTTGGGGCTGTGCAGGGCGAGGACGTCGCCCTTGCGGACACCCGCCTCGGCGAGACCGGCGGCGACCCGCCGGTGGAACGCGTCGACCTGGGCGTACGTGAGACTCAGCTCGCCCGCCCCGTCGATCAGGGCCGGGGTGTCGCCGAACTCGGCGGCACGGCCGAGGACGGCCTCGTGGATGGGGAGGGAGACGGCCGGAACATCCGCGTACTCACTGTGAAACACCATGCGTGCCCCTTCGTGTCGGACGGTGGCGTCAGCATGGACCCGCTCAGTACGACTTGGGGAGACCCTGTCAGCACCCCGGGAAACAATCAAGCACGCCTGCATGATTTGGTGGCCGGGGCAGCGGACCGATGGGAGACTCCCCGCATGAACACGCCACCATCCCTCCAGATCGGCGCTCTTGTCCCGCTGACGCGGCCCGGATGGGTCGAGGCGGGCCGCCACCTGCTCGCCGGGCTCGAACTGGGCGTCCGTGAGGTCAACGAGGCCGGCGGGATCGACGGAAGCCCCCTTGAGCTGGTGGTCCGCGACACCGCGGCCGACCCGGAGAAGGCCGCGGCGGCCGTGGAGGAACTGGCAGGCCTGGGCGTGGCCGCCGTGGTGGGCGAGTACCACAGCGTCGTCGCCCGCGCCGCCGCCGCGCGGGCGGACGCGCTCGGTCTGCCGTTCCTCTGCTCCTCGGCGGTGCTCGACACGCTCACCGAAGGGCCGACGGACCGGGTCGCGCGGCTCGCCCCCGCGCAGTCCCACAGCTGGCGGATCTACGCCGACTTCCTCCTCGGCGCGGGCCACCGACGCGTCGCCGTGGCGGCCGAGCCGAGCGTCTACTGGGCATCGGGGACCCGCATCCTCCGGGACCACCTGGCTCCACACGGCGGTACGGTCACCGAACTCGACGCCCGCGCCCTCTCCCCCGAGGCCGTGTGCGAGGAACTCGTCGCCCACCGCGCGACAGCCCTCCTCCTGCTGACCGGCTTCCCGGACCCCGCCGTGTCGATCGTCCGGTCCGTCCGCCGCGACCGGCGCCTCGCCGACGTCCTGATCGGCGCTCCCGCCGGGCAGCCGGAGTTCGCCGAATGGGCGACGCTCCTGGGCGCCGACGCCACCGGGATCCCGTTCCTGCGCTACCTGCCCGAGAGCCTCGGCCCCCTCGGCGCCCGCGTCGAGTCGGCCCTCCGTCAACGGCTGGCCGCCGCGCCCTCCTTCGTCGCCTTCGAGGGGTACGACACGATCGCCGTCCTCGCCGAGGTGCTGCGTGCCAAGGGCGACGCGCCCGAGTCCTGGCCGCGCGTCGCCGTCGAAGGCACGCGCGGCAAGGTCCGGTTCTCCCGCGCGCCGGGGATCGGCGTGTGGCAATGGGCCTGGCCGCCGGTCCAGGTCGTGGACCGGGACCCGGCGGCACCCGACCGCTTCCGGCTCCTTCACACCGGCTGAGAGCGCACCACCGCGTCGTCGGGATTCATGTCCCCGTCCCGTACACCGAGCGGCAGGCAGCAGCCCTCGCACCACCACTCGCCCCCGGACACCTCGAACCGGTCCCAGTCGCAGTACCGGCACACGAGGGGCTCGCTCATCTCCATGACGGGATGGTCCCACGCCCCGTCAGTACGACTTGGGGAGGCCCAGGGACTGGTGGGACACGTAGTTGAGGATCATCTCGCGGCTGACCGGGGCGATGCGGGCCACGCGGGAGGCGGTGATCAGGCGGGCCAGGCCGAATTCGCGGGTGAGGCCGTTGCCGCCGAGGGTGTGGACGGACTGGTCCACGGCCTTCACACAGGCCTCGCCGGCCGCGTACTTCGCCATGTTGGCGGCCTCGCCGGCGCCGATGTCGTCACCGGCGTCGTAGAGGTGGGCCGCCTTCTGCATCATCAGGCGGGCCAGCTCCAGTTCGATGTGGGCCTGGGCCAGCGGGTGGGCGATGGCCTGGTGGGCGCCGATCGGGGACTTCCAGACCTGGCGCTCCTTCGCGTAGGCGACCGCCTTGTCGAGGGCGTAGCGGCCCATGCCGATCGCGAACGCGGCCGTCATGATCCGCTCGGGGTTGAGGCCCGCGAAGAGCTGGAGCAGACCCGCGTCCTCGTCGCCGACGAGGGCGTCGGCGGGCAGGTGCACGTCGTCGAGAGTGAGCTCGAACTGCTTCTCGTGGGCGTCCAGTTCCATGTCGATCTTGCGACGGCCGAAGCCGGGGGTGTCGCGGGGTACGACGAAGAGGCAGGGCTTCAGGTTGCCCGTACGGGCGTCCGACGCGCGGCCGACGATGAGGGTGGCGTCGGCGATGTCGACGCCGGAGACGAAGACCTTGCGCCCGTTGAGGACCCAGCCTTCCTCGGTCCTCGTGGCCGTGGTGGTGATGCGGTGGGAGTTGGATCCGGCGTCGGGCTCGGTGATGCCGAAGGCCATGGTGCGGGAGCCGTCGGCGAGGCCGGGCAGCCAGGCCCCCTTCTGCTCGTCGGTGCCGAAGCGGGCGATGACGGTGCCGCAGATGGCGGGCGAGACGACCATCATGAGGAGGGGAGCACCGGCGGCGCCCAACTCCTCCAGAACGATGGAGAGTTCGGCCATGCCGCCGCCTCCGCCGCCGTGGGACTCGGGGAGGTTCACACCGAGGTAGCCGAGCTTGCCGGCCTCGGCCCAGAGGGCGTCGTGGTCGACGGCGCCGGTACCGCCGTGGCGGCGGCCCAGGGCGGAGACGGCGGAGCGGAGGGCGGTGTGCTCGGCGGATTCGACGACGGTGCTGCTCATTGATCCTCCTGGGCTTCGGTCTGTACGACGGCGAGCAGGGCACCGACCTCGACCTGGCGGCCGGGGGCGGCGTGGAGCGCGGTGAGCGTGCCGGAGGCGGGGGCGATGACGCGGTGCTCCATCTTCATGGCCTCCAGCCAGAGGAGCGGCTGCCCGGCGGTGACCCGCGCGCCGACCGCGAGGCCGTCCGCGACGCGGACGACGGTGCCGGGCATGGGCGCGAGCAGGGAGCCGGGGGCGGTCTGCTCGCGGGGGTCGGGGAAGCGGGGGCGGGGGGTGAGCCGGTGCGGGCCGACATGCACGGTGTCCCCGTGTCGGGCGACGTCGAAGTCCCGTACGACCCCGTCGACTTCGAGCCGCACGCGGTCGGGTGCGGCACTCACGACACGGACGCCCTCGGGTGCGGTGACGGTGTACCCGGCCCGGGTCACTCGATATCGGACCTCGTGGTCCCCGTACGCCTTGACCTGGTCCTGCGAGGCAAGGTTCCGCCACCCGCCCCCGAACCGCCCCTGATTGCCGACGGCCTCCGCAAGCGCAGCGGCGACAGCGGCGTACACCTCCCCGGCCGGCGCTTGCGTCAGCGCGTCGAGGTTCCGCTCGTAGAACCCGGTGTCGAGGCGTGCGGTGTCGTGGAAGTCGGGGTGCCGCAGGGAGGCGACGAGCAGGTCCCGGTTGGTGACGGGCCCGTGGATCCGGGCGGACTCCAGGACATGCACGAGCTTGCGCACGGCTTCGGCACGGGTGGGGGCATGGACGACGACTTTGGCGAGCATGGCGTCGTAGTGAACGCCGATGACGTCCCCGGAGGTGTAACCGGCATCCACGCGCGTTGTGGGCATTCGTCCCGCTGGGGCGGTGGGGGTCCCCCCGGACGAAGTCTGGGGGAGGGTGGGCACAACGGGACGGCGCCCTGGCGGGCGCGTCCGCTCCAAGGGCCCCGCACCGAATTCCAGCGCGTGCAGCACGCCCGCCTGCGGCGTCCAGCCCGAGGCCGGGTCCTCCGCGTAGAGCCGGGCCTCGATCGCGTGACCGCTCGGGGTCGGGGGCTCCGGGGGGAGCGGGGTGCCCTCGGCCACCGACAACTGGAGGGCCACCAGGTCGACCCCCCAGACCTCCTCCGTCACCGGATGCTCCACCTGAAGCCGCGTGTTCATCTCCAGGAAGTGCGCCCGTCCGTCCGCGACCAGGAACTCGACCGTCCCCGCGCCCACGTACCCGACCGCCTTCGCCGCGCCCACGGACCTCTCGTACAGCTCGGAGACGAGCCCGGGCGCCAGCCCCGGCGCCGGAGCCTCCTCGATCACCTTCTGGTGGCGGCGCTGGAGCGAGCAGTCGCGGGTGCCGAGCGCCCAGACCGTACCGTGCCCGTCCGCCAGGACCTGGACCTCCACATGGCGGCCGTTCTCCACGTACGGCTCGACGAACACCTCGCCGTCCCCGAACGCGCTCGCCGCCTCGGCCGAGGCCGCCGCCAGCTCCCCCTCCAGGGCGCCCAGCTCGCGGACGATCCGCATGCCACGCCCGCCCCCGCCGGCCGCCGCCTTCACCAGGACCGGCAGGTCGGCCTCGGTCACCGAGGTCAGGGGCGCGATGCCCAGCAGCTCCTTCGCCCGCGTCTTCGAGGCCATCGCCTCGATGGCGGAAGGCGGAGGGCCGATCCACACCAATCCCGCCGCCTCCACCGCCCGCGCGAACTCCGCGTTCTCGGACAGGAAGCCGTACCCCGGGTGCACCGCGTCCGCGCCCGCCGCGAGCGCCGCCTTCACCACCAGGTCGCCGCGCAGATACGTCTCCGCGGGCGTCGCCCCCGGCAGCCGTACCGCCGCGTCCGCCTCCCGTACGTGCAGGGCGGTCGCGTCCGCGTCCGAGTACACGGCGACCGTCCCGATGCCCAGCTCCCGGCACGTTCGGAACACCCGGCAGGCGATCTCGCCCCGGTTGGCGACCAACAGCCTGGAGATCATCACTCGCCTCACATTCGGAAGACGCCGAAGCCGCCGCGCGCGCCCTCGACCGGTGCCGTGTGGATCGCGGACAGGCACAGCCCGAGGACCGTGCGCGTGTCGCGGGGGTCGATGACGCCGTCGTCGTACAGCCGCCCGGACAGGAACATCGGCAGCGACTCCGACTCGATCTGCGCCTCGACCATCGCGCGCAGCCCCGCGTCCGCCTCGTCGTCGTACGGCTGCCCCTTCGCCGCCGCGCTCGCCCGCGCCACGATGGAGAGCACGCCCGCGAGCTGCTGCGGCCCCATGACGGCCGACTTGGCGCTCGGCCAGGCGAAGAGGAACCGCGGGTCGTAGGCCCGGCCGCACATGCCGTAGTGCCCGGCGCCGTACGACGCCCCCATCAGCACGCTCAGATGCGGCACCCGGCTGTTCGACACCGCGTTGATCATCATCGCGCCGTGTTTGATGATGCCGCCCTGCTCGTACTCCTTGCCGACCATGTAGCCGGTGGTGTTGTGCAGGAAGACCAGGGGGATGTCGCGCTGGTTCGCCAACTGGATGAACTGCGCCGCCTTCTGCGACTCCGCGCTGAACAGCACGCCCTGGGCGTTGGCGAGGATGCCGACCGGATAGCCGTGCAGCTCCGCCCAGCCGGTCACCAGGCTCGGCCCGTACAGCGGCTTGAACTCGTCGAAGTCCGAGCCGTCGACGATCCGGGCGATCACCTCGCGCGGGTCGAAGGGGGTCTTCAGGTCCCCCGGCACGATCCCGAGCAGCTCGTCCTCGTCGTACTTCGGTGGCTCCGCGAAGGCCGGATCGGCGTGCGCCTTGCGGTGGTTGAGGCGGGCGACGATGCGACGCGCCTGGCGCAGCGCGTCGGCCTCGTCCACGGCGTAGTGATCGGCGAGGCCGGAGACGCGGGCGTGCATCTCGGCGCCGCCGAGCGACTCGTCGTCGCTCTCCTCGCCCGTCGCCATCTTCACCAGCGGCGGACCGCCGAGGAAGACCTTCGACCGCTCCTTGATCATCACGGTGTGGTCGGACATGCCGGGGACGTACGCCCCGCCGGCCGTCGAGTTGCCGAAGACCACCGCGACGGTCGGGATGCCCGCCGCCGACAGCCGGGTCAGGTCGCGGAAGAGCGCCCCGCCGGGGATGAAGATCTCCTTCTGGGACGGCAGATCGGCGCCGCCGGACTCGACGAGCGAGATGACCGGGAGGCGGTTGGCGTACGCGATCTCATTCGCCCGCAGGGCCTTCTTCAGCGTCCAGGGGTTGGAGGCTCCGCCCCGCACGGTCGGGTCGTTGGCGGTGATCAGGCACTCGACGCCCTCGACGAAGCCGATGCCGGTGACGATCGACGCGCCCACCGGGTAGTCGCTGCCCCAGGCGGCGAGCGGGGACAGCTCCAGGAACGGCGTGTCCGGGTCGACGAGCAGCTCGATGCGCTCGCGGGCGAGCAGCTTGCCGCGCTTGCGGTGCCGTTCGGTGTACTTCTCGCCGCCGCCCGCGAGCGCCTTGGCGTGCTCGGTGTCGAGGGCGGCGAGCTTGTCGAGCATGGCGGCGCGGTGGGCCGCGTAGTCGGGTCCGCCCGTGTCGAGGGCGGAGGCGAGGACGGTCACAGCAGTTCCTCCGGTACGTCGAGTTCGCGGGCGCGGAGCCACTCGCCGAGGGCCTTGGCCTGGGGGTCGAAGCGGGCCTGGGACGCGACGCCCTGGCCGAGGAGGCCGGTGACGACGAAGTTCACCGCCCGCAGGTTCGGCAGGACGTGGCGCACGACGCTCACGTCGGCGGTCTCCGGCAGGAGTTGCGTGAGCTTGTCGACGGTGAGGGTGTGGACGAGCCAGCGCCACGCCTCGTCCGTGCGGACCCAGACGCCGATGTTCGCGTCGCCGCCCTTGTCGCCGCTGCGGGCGCCGGCGACGAGGCCGAGGGGTGCGCGCCTCGTCGGCCCGGCGGACAGGGGTTCGGGCAGCGGGGGCGTGTCGACCGGCTCCAGTTCCCGGGTGTGTGCGGGTACGGGAAGGGCGACGCGGCTCCCGTCGGGCAGCACGGCCGTGTGGGGGACGTCGGCGGCGGGGACGTACGCCGTCTCGAAGACCCCGTACGGCGCGCCCTTTCCGGGCGGGGCGGTGACGTGGAAACCGGGGTAGCTCGCCAGGGCGAGCTCGATCGCGGCGCCGCTGAGGGCGCGGCCGACCGGCTCGGGGGCGGGGTCGCGGACGACGAGACGGAGCAGCGCGCTCGCGGTCTCCTCGGTCGCGGCGTCCGGGTGGTCGGTGCGGGCCAGTTCCCAACGGACTTCGGCCGGGCGGGACGTGGAGCGTTCGAAGGAGTCCTCGATCTGCTCTTTGACGAGCTGGGCCTTGGCCTCGATGTCGAGGCCGGTGAGGACGAAGACGACCTCGTTGCGGAAACCGCCGATCCTGTTGAGCCCGGCCTTGAGGGTGGGCGGCGGGGCCTCGCCCCGTACGCCGTCGATCCGTACCCGGTCGGGTCCCTCCCGGGTGAGCCGTACGGTGTCGAGCCGGGCGGTCACGTCGGGCCCCGCGTACCGCGCGCCGGCCGTCTCGTACAGGAGCTGCGCGGTGACCGTGCCGAGGTCGACGACGCCGCCCGTGCCGGGGTGCTTGGTGATGACGGAGGTGCCGTCGGGGTGGATCTCGGCGAGCGGGAAGCCGGGGCGGCGGACGTCGTGGCCGTGGAAGAAGGCGTAGTTGCCGCCGGTGGCCTGGGTGCCGCACTCCAGGACGTGCCCGGCGACGACCGCGCCCGCCAGCTTGTCGTACTCCTCCGCGCCCCAGCCGAACCGCCACTGCGCCGGCCCGGTGACGAGCGCGGCATCGGTGACGCGGCCGGTGACGACGATGTCGGCGCCGGCGGCGAGGCAGGCGGCGATCCCGGTGCCGCCGAGGTAGGCGTTGGCGGTGAGGACCCCGTCGGCGGCGGGGAGTCGATCGCCCTCGACATGGGCGATCCGCGCGGGGATCCCGAGCCCGTGCGCCAGGTCCCGAAGGGCGTCGGCGAGCCCGGCGGGGTTGAGGCCGCCGGCGTTGGTGACGATGCGGACGCCGCGCTCGTGGGCGAGGCCGAGGCCTTCCTCCATCTGGCGCAGGAAGGTCTTGGCGTAGCCGGCGTCCGGGTCCTTCAGGAGGTCCCGGCCGAGGATGAGCATGGTCAGTTCGGCGAGGTAGTCGCCGGTGAGGACGTCGAGTTCACCTCCGGTGAGCATCTCGCGCACGGCGTCGAAGCGGTCGCCGTAGAAGCCGGAGGCGTTGCCGATACGGAGGATCACGCCTGCCCCTTGATGGGGCGTCCGCCGCCGGCGGGTCCGGCGAAGGCCTGGGCGATGGTGAGCCAGCGCGCGGCGTCCGCACCCTCCGCCGTGAGCGCGGTGTCGTCGCGATGGACGCGCTGGGTCACGAGGAGACAGAAGTCGAGCGCGGGCCCGGTGATCTTCTGGGCGGCGTCCTGGGGTCCGTACACCCACTCCTCGCCGTCGGGAGCGGTCAGTTCGACACGGAAGGGCTCCGCGGGCGGGGTGACTCCCCGTACGAGATAGGCGTAGTCGCGGGCTCGGATTCCGATCCACGCCACGTGCCGCAGCCGGGCGGTCGGCTCGCGGACGACCCCGAGTGCGTCGGCGACGTCCTGCCCGTGCGCCCAGGTCTCCATGAGCCGGGCGGTGCCCATGGACGTGGCGCTCATGGGCGGTCCGTACCAGGGGAATCGGGCGCCGGAGGGGGCGGCGCGCAGCGCCGACTGGAGCCGCTCGCGGCCCACGCGCCACCGTGCGAGCAACTCGGCGGGCGGGAGCGCGGCGCCTTCCTCCGCCCCCTCGTCGACGAAGGTCTCGGCTGCGGCGAGGGCCTTCTCGGCCTCGGCGGCGAAGGCCTCGGGGTCGGTGACGGCGAGCAGGGCCGCCCGGTCGGTCCAGGCCAGGTGGGCGATCTGGTGGGCGATCGTCCAGCCGGCGGCCGGAGTGGGCGTGGCCCACCCGTCGTCGCTCAACTCCCGTACGAGGAGGTCGACTTCCTCGCTCTCGCTGCGCAGGTCGTCGAGGACGACGGCAGGGTCGGACACGGTGCGCTCCCCTCGGGACACGGGCGTGTGTCGAGGAGCATGGCAGTGGAGCGAGAAACAATCAAGCGTGCTTGCTTGGAAAGTCGGCACACCTGTCGGCCGCCCGTGGTGCGGCTCGGCGACGGCCGGGACGTACCCGGCCCGGCGCCTTCAGCCCGCGGCCTTCCCGTCGCAGAACACCGCCTTGATGGCCTTGCCCAAGGCCTTCGGGTACTCCGTCGCCGGGTTGATCGCGGCGTCCCCGGTGGTCACCGAGGCGGTCAGGGTCTTGCTGCCGTCGGACGAGCCGATCATCAGCGCCCCATACCCCCCCGGCGGGCTGCCGTTGTGGTGATAGATGGTGCCGCCGCCGCACTCCGGGCCCAGGTCCTGCACGAACAGCCCGAGGCCGTAGCGGAAATCGCCGCTCTTGGGGTGCGGCGTGCGCATCTCGTCCAACAGCGGGGCCGGCAGGAGCTTGCCGCCCATCAGCGCGGAGAAGAACGTGTGGAGATCCTCGGTGGTCGAGATCATGTCTCCGGCGGCGGACAGGAGGGAGAGGTTCTGGCGGGTGACGTCGACCACCTTCCACTCGCCGGCGTCCTGGTAGCGGTAGTAGCCGTGGGCGTGCGGCCCGGGGAGCCCCGTCCGGTCGCCCGGCACCACCGTGTCGCGCAGCCCGAGCGGTCGCAGGATCCGCCGCTTCATCTCCTCGGCGTACGAGCGGCCGGTGACCTTCTCGATCAGCAGCTGGGCCAGCGTGTAGTTGGTGTTGGAGTAGCGCCAGTTCGTCCCCGGTTCGAACCGCGGCGGCTTGGACAGTGCCAGCCGCACCAGCTCCTCGGGCTGGTAGCTGCGGAAGCGGTTGTCGACCCATCCCTTGCCCGTGGCGGGGATCCCCGGCACGGCCTTCCCGTCGTCGTCGAAGTCGCCGGTGTAGTTGAACAACCCGCTGGTGTGCTGCAGCAGCATCCGCGCGGTGATCCGTCGGTCCAGTCCGAGCTCGGGCAGGTGGTCGGCCACCGGGACGTCCAGCCCGATCCTGCCCTCGGCCACCAGTTGCAGCACCAGGGTCGCGGTGAAGGTCTTGGTGCTGCTGCCGATCCAGAACCGCCCGTTCGTCGGCGGCTTGGCGGTCCCGCCCAGCGTGCGCACCCCGGCGCTGCCGACCCACTCGCCCCGCTCGTCGTGCACGTGCATCTGCATCCCGGAGAACCCGGCGTCCACCCACGCCTGGGTGGCCTTCTGCAGCTCCGGGCGCTGCTGTCCGGCCGCGGCCTTCGGTACGGACCTGCTGTCCGCGGTCGCCACCCCGGATCCGGCCACGCCGGCCAGCAGCGCGGCCGCCACCGCCGTGACGACCACGCGGCGGGAGAACGGCCGCGTCCGGGCCCTGGTGTCGTTGACGGTGTGGAGCGATTCACCCCTGGTCATGGTCATTCCTTGATCTCGCGAGAGGACGTGTGTGGCAGGTGTGGCACAGCTCGAGAGCGCGACGGCGGCCCCGGCGGCTGCCCACGGCCGTGTCGCCGCGGGACGTGTCGCCGCAGGACGTGGGCAGCCCGTTCACCGCGATGGCCGGGTCGGTCATGAGGGGTTCCTTCAGATGCTGCGGGCGGTGATGTCGCCGTAGGCGGTGGTCGCGTGGATGTTCAGGCCGGCGGTGGCGCCGTCGGCGTTCTTGAGCGAGTTGTGGATCCGGCCGTAGGTGGTGCCGGCGTCCAGGGAGGCGGAGACTCCGCGGGCGGCGCCGACCGCGATCTCGCCGTGCTCGGTGCGCAGCGCGACCGTGCCGCGCACGGCCTCGCTGATCCGGATGTCGCCCTTCGCGGTGGTGATCTCCGCGGGGCCGCCCAGGCGGCCGACCGCGATGTCACCGGCGAGGAGGGAGAGGCGGGCGCTCGCGGTCTCGTCGAGCTTGACCGTCGCCTGCTGGCCCTCGAACTCGACGTCGCCGAGCCGTCCGACGCCCCGGAGCTCGACGTCGGCCGACTTCACCTCGGCGCGGGAGCCGGCGGGCAGCTGGACGGTCACCTCGACGAATCCGGAAGCGCCGAGGATCTGGTTCTTCGCCTCCGGGGCCTTGATCCGCAGGACGCCGTCGCCGTACTCGACCGTGGTCTGCTCCGCCGCCTTCACGTCGCGGCTCTTCGAGGCGTTCGCGGGGAGGACCTCGACCGTGGTGTCGGCGCGGTCGGCGCCGATGAACCGGACGATCCCGGCCGGGATGTCGAGGACGGCGGAGATCGGGGAGGGGGTGGCGAACTTCTGCATTGTCTTCGTCCTTCGGTTCGTTCGTGTGTTTCCGACATGGGAAAAGCTACGTTGCGTTCATGAAGTCGGCAACACGTTCGTTGCGAAGAATCGGCATTGATGCAGGTGAAGGCAGGAAAATCATTGCAATGTCGATGGCTTCAATGCAACACGCGGCCACCTACGCGTTGCAACAGATAGGGAGTGAACGCTATGCTCGAGCCACCAAGGAACACATAAGGAGATCGCGATGCCGGGAGGCAGACTCACCCAGCAGGAACGCCAGCAGATCGCGCTGGGCGTGGCCGACGGCCTCGCCTACGCGGAGATCGCCAGGCGTCTCGACCGCCCCACCTCGACGATCACGCGCGAGGTGATGCGGAACGGCGGCCCCACCGCCTACCGCGCCGACCTGGCCCACCGCGCCACCGAACGCCGCGCCCACCGGCGCAGGCAGCCCGCGCCCCGGGGGCCGCAGGCGCCCCAGCAGGCCTACGGCCGCGACGCCGAGGCGGTACGCGAGTACGAGGAGACGTTCACGACCCTCCTCATGCAGCAAGGCCTGCCCAAGATGATGTCGCGGGTGCTGACCTGCCTCTACACCACCGACGAAGGCAGCCTCACCGCGTCCGAACTCGCCGAGCGCCTCCAGGTCAGCCCGGCGTCCGTCTCCAAAGCGATCACGTTCCTCGAAAGCCGAGACCTCATCCGTCGGGAACGCGACGACCGCCGTCGCGAGCGCTACATCGTCGACGACGAGCTCTGGTACCAGGCGATGGTCGCCAGCGCCCGGGCCAACGCCACACTCGCCGAGACCGCACGGCAGGGCATCTCCGTCCTCGGCCCCCACACCCCGGCCGCCGAACGCCTCGAGCGCATCGCCCGCTTCGTCGACTTCGTCGGCGAGAGCATCACCCGCGCCACGGAGCAGGCCCGCGAAATCCTCGTCACGAGATCCGAAACGACCTCGGGCGACAGTGCCGCGCCACGTTCGGATCGCGCGTAGACAGCCGGCACGGGCGCGGGCACCCGTGGCCCTCCAGCGCGGCGGAGGGCTTCGTACCGCTCAGGCCTGCGGCGGCAGGGCGGGCGTGCGCTTCATCTGGGTGCGGACCGCGCCCATGCTCGCCGCGATGACCAGCGCGATCGCGGCCGCGTCCATCAGGGACAGGGCCTGGCTCAGGACGAGGAAGCCGGCGGTCGCGGCGATGGCCGGTTCCAGGCTCATGAGGATCGCGAAGGTGGGGGCGGGAAGGCGGCGCAGGGCGAGGAGTTCGAGGGTGTACGGGAGGACGGAGGACATCAGCGCGACGGCGAGGCCGAGGCCGATCGTGGAGGGGACGAGCAGCTTGTCGCCCGCCTCGACGATGCCGAACGGCAGGCTGAGCACGGCGCCGAACGCCATCGCGAGCGCGAGCCCGTCCGCCTGCGGGAAGCGTCGGCCGGTGCGGGCGCTGAAGACGATGTACGTCGCCCACATCGCGCCGGCGGCGAGCGCGAACGCGGCGCCCACCGGGTCCAGCCGGTCGAAGCCGCCACCGCTGAGCAGGACGACACCGCCGAGGGCCAGCCCCGCCCACAGCAAGTTCATCAGCCGGCGCGAGGCGATCACCGAGAGGATCAGCGGGCCGAGGACCTCCAGGGTCACGGCGGCGCCGAGCGGGATCCGGTCCGCGGCCTGGTAGAAGAGGATGTTCATGCCCGCCATGGCGGTGCCGAAGGCGAGGACGGTGCCCCAGTCGGCACGGCCGTAGCCGCGGACCTTCGGGCGGCAGACGATCAGCAGGACGACGGCGGCGAGGACGAGGCGCAGGGTGACGACGCCAAGGGCGCCGGCGCGGGGCATGAGCAGAACGGCGATCGCGGACCCGAACTGCACGGACAGCCCGCCGGCGACGACGAGCGCGACGGGGCCGAGACGGGTGGCGCGGCTCGGGGCCGAGACGGCGGCGACGGGCGTCCCGGCGCTCGCGGGATTCCCGGCGCTCACCGGTGCGCCGGCGGCGATGTCCTTGACCGGGCTGTCCACCGGCTCACTCCCCTACTCAGTTCATCAGATTGGACCCTCAGTCCAGAATACTGCACCAGTCAAACGGGCTCCGACTCTCACGTTACGAGCCCCCGCGCGGCGCGTGAAATGCCGATTGGGCTGCGGTTATGCTCCGGGCGCATGAGTCGCACGAGCATCGAGCTGCGCCATCTCCGCTGCTTCCTCGCCATCGCCGAGGAAGGCAACGTGACGAGGGCCGCAGCCCGGCTCCACCTCACCCAGCCCGCCGTCTCCCGCACGCTCGCCGCCCTCGAGAAACACCTCGGCACCCGGCTCGTCGACCGCTCGACCCACCATGTGGCGCTGACCGCCGAGGGCCGCGCCTTCCACGACCGGGCGGCGGCGGCCGTCGCGGCCTTCGACGCGGCCCTGGACCCGGACCGCCTGCGCCGGCGGCCCCTGCGGCTCGGGCACGCGTGGTCGGCGTTCGGCCCGTACACCACTCCCCTGCTCCGGCGCTGGCAGCGCGAACACCCCGAGACCCCGCTGGAGCTCCTGCGCATCGACGACCGCACGGCCGGGCTCGTACGGGGCGAGGTGGACGCGGCGCTCTTGCGGGGGCCGGTGGAGGCGCCGGGCCTGGCGACGGAGGAACTGGCGACGGAGCGCCGGGTGGCGGCGGTACCGACGGACGGCGAGCTGGCGTCCCGTACGTCACTGACGCTGGCGGACCTCGCGGACGGAACGGTCGTCCTCAACACCGTCTCCGGCACGACGACGCTCGACCTCTGGCCCCTGTCGCACCGCCCGGCGACCACGCTGACGGTCGCCAACACCGACGACTGGCTGACAGCGATCGCGGCGGGCCGCGGCGTCGGCGTCTCCTCGGCCTCGACGGCCGCGATGCACCCCCACCCGGGCGTCGCCTACCGCCCCCTCCCGGACGCCCCACCGATCCACGTGCTCCTCGCCTGGCGCGACACGTCCCCCCACCCGGCGACGGCGCTGCTGGTGGCCCTGGCCAGGGAGATCGCCCGGGGCGAGTGAGGTCAGCCGGGCACCGCGCCCGCGCCCCGGCCTACAGCGGCGCCTCGTCCCCCGCCGGGAACGGCCTCCCGTGGCCCGGGACGATCACGTCGGACGCCTTCAGGACGCGGAGGCGGGAGGTGCGGTGCGTGTCGCGGTCGGGGGCCACCGGGTCCTCGGCCGGGCCGTCCGGGCGCCACCAGAGGTCGCCGACGAAGGCGATCACGCCGTCCGCCGTGCCGGCGAGGAGCGTGATGTCCTCCGGGCTGTGGCCCGGCGTGCGGATCAGGCGCAGGGACGGGGTGAGTTCATGGCCCTCGGCGTCCCGGTCCTCCCACTGGTCGTGGAGGTACTCCGCCTTGTGGTCGTGGACGCGCGCATTGCCGAACAGGCCGACGTTCATGGTGTTGTCCGGGTGGTGGTGGCTGAGCACGACGTCGGTGATGTCGTCCGGGCCCAGGCCCAGTTCGGCGAGCGGGCCGAGGATGCGGTCGCGGCTCGCCACCATGCCGGGGTCGACGATCACATGCCGGTCGCCGTCGGAGACGTACGAGACGGTGGCGGCGACCCCCGGGCCCGTGGAGAGCGTGTAGCCGGTGGTCAGGACGGTGTACGTGGCGGTGTTGCCGCGCGGCTGGTCTGTCATGTCCCCCAGCCTCGCCGGAGAGAGGCCCGCCGACGAGTGGCCGCACTGCCACCCATCGCGGGTTTTGTGCCAGACCCGTCGCCTGCCACACTCCCCGCATGCCGCCCTTCCTGAGCGTCGCCGCCTACGCCCCGCCCCGCGTCGGCATGCTCGCCGTCGGACTCGTCTCCGAGGTCTTCGGCGCTCCCCCCAAGGGCCTCCCCCGCTTCGACTTCGCGCTCTGCGCCGACCGGCCCGGGCCGGTCCCCACCGACCTCGGCGTCCCGCTCACCGTCGCCCACGGACTCGACCGGCTCGCCGCCGCCGATCTCGTACTCGTCCTCCCCTGGGCCGACTTCCGCACCCCGCCGCCCGCCCCCGTCCTCGACGCGCTCCGCACCGCCCACGCGCGCGGCGCGCTGGTCGGGGCGCACTGCGTCGGTGCGTTCGCGCTCGCCGCCGCCGGGCTGCTCGACGGGCTGCGGGCCACCACCCACTGGCGGTTCGCCGACCTGCTCGCGCGCCGCCACCCGTCCGTGACCGTCGAGCCGGACGCCCTGTACGTCGACGAGGGCCGGATCCTCACGGGCGCGGGCGCCGCCGCCGGATTCGACCTCTGTCTGCACCTGCTGCGCCGCGAGTACGGGGCGGCCGCCGCGAACGCGGTCGCCCGCGACCTCGTCCTGCCGCCGCACCGCGACGGCGGCCAGGCCCAGTACGTCACCGCCCCCGTCCCCGAGGACGGCGAGGACGAACGGCTCTCCGGCGTCCTCGCCTGGGCCCGCGAGCACCTCCACGAGCCGCTGCCCGTCGCCGAGCTGGCGCGCCGCGCGCTGATGAGCCGCCGCTCCTTCGCCCGCCGTTTCACCGCCGCGACCGGCACCACTCCGCACGCCTGGGTCCTCGGCCTGCGGCTCGGCCGGGCGGAGGAGCTCCTGGAGACGACCGACCTCCCGGTCGAGGAGATCGCCCGCCTCGTCGGCTACGGCAGCGCCGCCGTCCTGCGCGAGCAGTTCGTGCGCCGCCGGGGCGTCCCGCCCCGGACCTACCGCCGCACCTTCAGTCGCTCGTCCCCCTAGCCACCAGCGCCTCCGCGAGCACCTCCGCCAGGTGGCGGGCCCGGCGGCCCGTCAGATGGTCGAGCTGGGTGCGGCAGGAGAAGCCGTCCGCCAGGAGCACCGCGTTCTCCTCCGCCGCCCGGACCGCCGGCAGGAGTTGGTCCTCCGCGCAGGCCACCGAGACCTCGTAGTGCCCCGGTTCGAAACCGAAGTTGCCCGCAAGACCGCAGCAGCCACCACTCAACTCGCCTTCCAGACCGGCCCGTTCACGCAGGCGACGTTCGGCCCCATCGCCCAGGACCGCGTGCTGGTGGCAGTGGGTCTGGCCGGCCACCGGATGGTCCAGGCGCGGCGGGTCCCAGCCGGGGGCGAACTCCTCCAGGGCTTCGGCGAAGGTGCGGACCGACGCGGCCAGGCGCCCCGCCCTCGGATCGTCGGCGAGCAGCTCCGGCAGGTCCGTGCGCAGCGCCGCCGCGCACGAGGGCTCCAGGACGACCACCGGATGCCCCGGCACCGCGTCCAGCACGTCCAGCGTCCTGCGCATCACCTGCCGCGCCCGGTCCAGCTGCCCCGTCGAGACGTACGTCAGCCCGCAGCACACCCGGCCCGGCGGCAGCCCCACCCGTACCCCGGCCGCCTCCAGGACCCGTACCGCCGACCGGCCCACCTGCGGGGCCAGATGGTTGGTGAGGGTGTCCGGCCACAGCAGGACGTCGGAGGCCGTCTCGAGCCGCGTGCCGAACCAGGAGACGAACGTCCGCGACGCCACCCGCGGAAGCTCCCGCTCCGGCGTGACGCCCAGGAACCGGGAGGGCAGCACCCGGCCGATGTTCAGCGCCGGACCGAACAGCCGCAGCCACTCCGGCAGCCGGCCCATCGTCGTGTGTGACCACGGCCGCCGCCGGCCCGCGTAATGACGGTCGAGGAACTCCGCCTTGTACGTGGCCATGTCCACACCCACCGGGCAGTCGCTCCGGCACCCCTTGCACGACAGGCACAGGTCGAGCGCCTCCTTGACCTCCTCCGAGCGCCAGCCGTCCGTGATCACCTCGCCGAGCGCCATCTCGTGCAGCAGCCGCGCCCTGCCACGCGTGGAGTGCTGCTCCTCCCCCGTCGCACGGTACGAAGGGCACATCACCTCCGCACCCGAACTCGGCGCCTCCACCCGGCACTTCGCGACACCGACGCAGCGGGCGACGTCCGGCGCGAGCAGGGGGAGCCCCTGGAACCGCAGGTTCTCGTCCAGTGGGGCCGGCCGCACCAGCATCCCCGGATTCAGACCGCCGTCCGGATCCCACACGTCCTTGACCCGACCGAAGAGTCCGACCAGCTCCGGCCCGTACATCTTCGGCAGCAGCTCCGCCCGCGCCTGCCCGTCCCCGTGCTCCCCCGACAGCGAGCCCCCGTGCGCGACCACCAGGTCCGCCACCGCCTCCGAGAACTCCCGGAAGCGACCGATCCCCGCCCCCGTGTACAGATCGAAGTCGATACGGACATGGATGCAGCCGTCGCCGAAATGACCGTACGGAGTCCCCCGCAGCCCGTACTCCGCAAGCAGCGCGCGGAACTCCCGCAGATACGCCCCCAGCCGCGCCGGCGGCACCGCGCAGTCCTCCCACCCCGGCCAGGCCTCGCCCCCCTCGGGCGTCCGGGTGGCCGTGCCCGCCGCGTCCTCCCGGATCCGCCACAGCGCCCGCTGCCCGGCCGGGTCCGTGACCAGTACGGAGTCCAGCGCGTCCGCCGCCCGGACCAGCTCCTGCGCCGCCGCATGCCCGTCCACCTCCACGAACAGCCACGCCCCGCCCCTCGGCAGCCCGGACGCCCCCCGCACCAGATCGGCGGCCATCCCCTCCACCGTCAGCGGCCGGTACGGCAGCAGCCCCGCCGCCGCGTCGGCCGCCGCGCTCTCGTCCGCGTACCCGAGGACCGCGAGGACGGGCGAGGCGGGCAGCTCCACCAGCCGTACGGTCGCCTCCGTCAGCACCCCCAGCGTCCCCTCGCTCCCGCAGAACGACCGGGCCACGTCCGCGCCCCGCTCCGGCAGCAGCGCGTCGAGCGCGTAGCCGGAGATCCGGCGGGGCAGCCCGGCCGGGTAGCCCGTCCGCAGGAGCGCCAGGTTCTGGTCCACCGGCTCCCGCAGCCCCGCCGGCGCGCCCTGCCAGTCCCGCCCGAGGCGGAGCGACGACCCGCCGTACGTCAGGACGTCGAGCGAGGTCACGTTGTCGGCGGTCGTGCCCCAGGCCACGGAGTGCGCCCCGCACGCGTTGTTCCCGATCATGCCGCCGAGGGTGCAGCGGCTGTGCGTGGACGGATCGGGGCCGAAGGTCAGCCCGTACGGGCGTACGGCATCCCGCAGACGGTCGAGCACCGCCCCCGGCTGGACGACGGCCGTCCGGGCCTCGTGGTCGACGGACACGATCGCGCGCATATGGCGGGTGAAGTCGAGCACGACACCTGTACCGGTGGCCTGGCCGGCGATCGACGTGCCCCCGCCGCGCGCGACGACCGGCACCGCGAACGAGCGGCACACCTCCAGGGCCGCCGCCACGTCCGCGGCGTCCCGCGGGGCGACCACGCCCAGCGGCACCCGGCGGTAGTTGGAGGCGTCCATCGTCATCAGGGCCCTTGCCGTGGCGCCGAAGTCGACGTCTCCGGCCACGGCCGCGCGCAGCGCCGCCTCCAGCTCGGACAGCTCGTGGTGTTTTCGCACGAGGTCAGGATGTCTCACCTGTCGTCTCATCCGGCGGACATCGGCCGCCGCGACCGTTGCGACCGGATACGCTCCGCCTCGTGGCTGAGATCCAGATTCCCGCTGACATCAAGCCCGCCGACGGCCGTTTCGGCGCGGGCCCCTCCAAGGTGCGTACGGAGGCGCTGGACGCCCTGGCCGCCACCGGCACCTCCCTCCTCGGCACGTCCCACCGCCAGGCCCCGGTCAAGAACCTGGTCGGCGAGGTACGTGCCGGAGTGCGTGACCTCTTCTCGCTGCCCGAGGGTTACGAGGTGATCCTGGGCAACGGCGGCTCCACCGCCTTCTGGGACATCGCGACCCACGGGCTCATCGAGTCGAAGTCGCAGCACCTGAACTTCGGCGAGTTCTCCTCCAAGTTCGCGAAGGCCGCGAAGCTGGCCCCCTGGCTGGCCGAGCCGACCGTGATCTCCTCCGACCCGGGCACCCACCCGGAGCCGCAGGCCGAGGCGGGCGTCGACGTCTACGCGTTCACCCACAACGAGACCTCCACGGGTGTCGCCGCGCCGGTCAAGCGGGTCGCGGGCGCCGACGAGGGCGCGCTGGTCCTGGTCGACGCGACCTCCGGCGCGGGCGGCCTGCCGGTCGACATCACCGAGTCGGACGTCTACTACTTCGCCCCGCAGAAGTCCTTCGCCGCGGACGGCGGCCTGTGGCTCGCGGCCTTCTCCCCGGCCGCCCTGGAGCGCGCTCAGAAGATCCACGCGTCGGGCCGGCACATCCCGGAGTTCTTCTCCCTCCCGACGGCGATCGACAACTCGCTGAAGAACCAGACGTACAACACCCCGGCGCTGTCGACCCTCTTCCTGCTCAACGAGCAGCTGAAGTGGATCAACGGCCAGGGTGGTCTGGACTGGGCCGTGGCCCGGACGAAGGAGTCCTCCCAGGCGCTGTACGGCTGGGCCGAGGAGTCCAAGTACGCGACGCCGTTCGTGACGGACGCGGCGAAGCGTTCGCAGGTCATCGGCACGATCGACTTCTCCGAGGACGTCGACGCGGCGGCGGTCGCCAAGGTGCTGCGCGCCAACGGCATCGTGGACACCGAGCCGTACCGCAAGCTGGGCCGCAACCAGCTGCGGATCGCGATGTTCCCGGCGATCGACCCGGCGGACGTGCGGGCGCTGACGGCCTGCATCGACTACGTGATCGAGAAGCTGTAACACCTTTCCACGCCTCTCACGTACGAGGGCCCGGCATCGCACATGGTCGATGCCGGGCCCTCGTACGTTCTCCGCTCACCCCACCTGCGCCTCCAAGTGGTCGACCACCGCGTCGAACTCGGCGGCCGGCCGCGTCAGCCGCGGCGGAGGAGGCGCTTCACGCCGATGACGAGGGCGGTCGCGGTGGCGAGGACGACGACGCCGAGGGTGAAGTTCCCCTTGTCCCCCTCGCCGGTGGCGGACGTGTCCGGGTTCGCGCCCGGGTTCTTCGGCGAGGGGCCGGGGGCGTCCGTCGAGGGCCGATCGGCCGGGAGCCGGTCCACCCGGACGACCTTGCTGTTCGTACCCTCCGAGCCGAACATCAGCGCCGCGCCGTCCTTCGTGTACGTCGCCGACTCCGCCTGCCCCTGGAAGGGCGCCCCGACGCCGGTGCCCGCGTCACCGAGGCGGCCGTCCTCCCACACGTACTCCTTCGCGCTGAAGTAGCCGCGCAGCACGAGCCGGCCGCCGTCCGGCGAGAAGGCCCCGTCCGTCACCCACGGCACGTCGTCGATGCGCCGGAAGACGTTCGTCCCGCCGGACGAGAGCCGTTCCGGGCCGGCGTACAGTCCGCCGGTGTTCTCGTTCTTGCTGGCGATGTAGACCCGCCCGGTCTTCGGATGGACCATCAGGGCCTCGGCGTTGCGCGGCCCGTCGGCGTACTTCACGTCGTACTGCTTCGCCGTGACCGTCTGGTCCTTCAGCTGCTTCGGCTCGGGGAAGCGGTAGATCCAGACGTGGTCCCAGGAGCCGTCGCGGTTGTCGCCGATGTCGCCGACGTAGATGTCGCCGTCCGGCCCGACGGAGATCGCCTCCATGTCACGGGGCGTGCCGACGCCCTTCATGGTGAGCGTCGCGACGGTCTCGCCGGTACGGGAGTCGATGCCGTAGATCAGCGGCGCGTCCTGGTCGTTGTGCGTCCAGTAGACCCCTGGGTGGGCGTGACTGGCGGCGAGCCCGCTGGACTCGGTGATCCGGGGATCCTTGATCGTGAAGTCCTGGTCCCCCTCGGCGGCGAGGGCGACGGGCCCGGAGAGAAGGACGAGAACGGCGGCACCGAAGACGCCCCACAGTGATCGCATGCCCTCCAGCGTGCCATGGGGGTCGGGGGGAGGGACGCCCCCGGTCGGACCGGGGCGGGGTGAGGCGGCCGTCACTGACGCGGGACGTCGGGGACGGCGGCACCGGCACGACGGCCTACGCCGACCCGGACAACCAGCTCACCGGCATCCTGCTGACCCAGGTCGGGATGTCCACCGCGGATTCGCCGCGGCTCATCCACGACTTCTGGGCCACGCTCCACCAGGCCATCGACGACTGACACCGAGCCGGTGGACGGCCGCCGAGGTGGCCGGGATCACGTCGCAGGGCCCCGGCGGGCTCCGGGATGATGTGACCATGCGTTTTATGTTCGTCGGCGACAGCATGACCATCGGACGCGCCGGCGACTTCACCTGGCGCTACCGCATGTGGCAGCACCTGGAGACCGTGCTGCCCGGGGGGTACGAGATCGTCGGGCCGCGCACCGAGCTGTACGACAGCGGCGCCGACGCTCCCCTCTCGCACGACTACGCCGACCCCGCCTTCCCCGCACCCGCCCGGCGCCATCTCGCCGGCTGGGGCGAGGGCTGGCTGCACATGGCGCCGCTGATCGGCGAGGCGGTCCGCGCGACCGGGGCGGACGTCCTGCTGGTCTCCCTCGGCCTGATCGACCTCGGCTTCTACACCAACAGCGACCAGACCGTGGAGAACACGCGCGCCTTCGTCGCCGCGGCCCGCGAGGCGAACCCGCACATCAGGGCCGTGGTCATGCCCGTCATCCCCAACGTACGGGCCGAGTACGACGCGCCGTTCGCCGCCGAGTGCGAGCGCTTCAACGAGCTGCTCGCGAAGGCCGTCGCCGACCTGGACACCGCCGCCTCGCCCCTGCTTCTCGCGACGGTTCCGGAGTCGTACGACATCCACGCGGACACCTACGACGGCACCCACCCGGGCCCGTCGGGCGAGCACAGACTGGCGGGCGCCTTCGCGGCGGCCATGCACCAGGCGTGGGGACTCGGTTCCCCGTACAGGGCCCGCTGACAGCAACTCGCCACCGCTGACGGCCGTTGACGACCGCTGTCAGCGCGCGGCCCGCGGGCTGTCAGCCCGGGTCGGCATCGTCTTCCTTGTCAGGAACGACGACACCGATCAGAAGAAGGACCCACCGTGAACGCGAACCTCGCCGCCCTCATGCAGCTGCTCATCGCCCTCGCCTTCGTCAGCATCCCGATCGTCCGCCACCGCTTCGGCCCGGCCGCCACGACGGCCGCGGAGGACGAGCTCTCCCGCCAGGGCATACGGCCGGGCGTCCTGGAGGAGAACAACCTCAGGTTCGACGCCGGCGGCCACGAGACCTGGGCCCCGGTCTCCGTCGCCGTGATCATGACCGCCCTGGCCGCGCTCAACTTCGCCGGCAACGACTGGGGGCAGACACTGACCTGGATCTTCCAGTCGCTCGTCATCGTCATGAACGGCCTCATCCTCTACAGCAACCTCACGGCCGTCTCCTCCGTCCGCGCCGCCTTCCAGCGCAAGGGCGACCCCGAGCTGGCGCGCGTCGACGTCCCCGCCTTCCTCAAGGCCGCCGAGAACGCCTTCCCGGGCTGGGTCCGGATCCAGCAGAACATCCGCCACGCCATCGTCTTCGGCGGCTCCGCCCTGGCACTCCTCGCCGTCCAGCTGTGACCGTCACCCGAGCGCCGCGGGCACTCACGCCGAGCGCGTCAGCCGGTTCGCCAGCGTCGACAGGGTGTACGCGCCGATGCCCAGCACCACCTCCAAAGCGTTCTGGCGGGTGTACCCGAAGTCCAGGAACCGCTTCAGCTCCTCGTCGCTCACGGCCCCCGAAGCGGCGAGGACCTGGTGCGTGAACTGCCGTACGGCCTCCAGCCGTTCCGGCTGCTCCGCCGGACCCAGCTTGGCCAGCTTCGCCTCGTGGATGCCGATGCACAGATGGCACTGGTTCCGTTCGGCGACCGTCAGGATGACGGTCTCGCGGGAGTGCGGGTCGAGCGTCGTGGACTCGAACAGCGCGCTCATCTTCAGGAAGCCGTCCAGCGCGTGCGGGGACTCGGCCATGCGGGCGACGGCCTGCGGGAGGTGACCCCAGGCGGCGCTCACGCTCTCCATGGAGCGGCGGGAGGCAGCGGGGGCGGTGTCTACGGTGTGGTCGGTGAACAAGGCGGCTCCTGGGAAAGAGAGGTAGAATCGACAACATGGTTGACCATGTCGATGCGAGAAACGTAAACCAGGTTGTCGATCCTGGCAAGGGGGAATCCGTGGCGGGTTACGAGCTGCCCCTGCTCCTCTTCGCCGGCTTCCGCACCCTCATCGACCGGCTCCACGCCGAACTCGCCCGCCAGGGCCACCCCGAGCTCCGCCCCGCCCACGGCTTCGCCATGCAGGCCATCGCCGCCGGCGGCCCCCAGGGCGCCACCGCAAGCGACATCGGACGCCGCCTCGGCGTCTCCAAGCAGGCCGCGGGCAAGACCGTCGACCGCCTCCTCGCCGTCGGCTACGCCGAACGCGCCGACGACCCGGCCGACGCCCGCCGCAAACTCGTCCGCCTCACCCCCCGCGGCATCGACGCCCTGACCCAATCGGCCGCGATCTTCGACGAGCTGCACGCCGAGTGGGTCGCGACCCTCGGAGCCGATCGCGTACGGGACATGGAGACCGCGCTGCGGACCGTCGTACCGGCCGAGACCGCCTTCCGCCTCGACGCCACCAGCTGGCTCGGCGGCAGCTGATCGCCCGCTTCCAACAGCCGTACGCCGGACCCCTCTTGCCTGAAGCGCACTCCAAGGCGTTGGCTTGGTCCCCATGAAGTACACGCAGCTCGGACGCACCGGACTCAAGGTCAGCCGACTCGTCCTCGGCACGATGAACTTCGGACCTCAGACCGACGAGGCCGACAGCCACGCGATCATGGACTCCGCCCTCGACGCGGGCATCAACTACTTCGACACGGCCAACGTCTACGGGTGGGGCGAGAACAAGGGCCGCACCGAGGAGATCATCGGCAGCTGGTTCGCCCAGGGCGGCGGCCGGCGGGACAGGACCGTCCTGGCCACCAAGGTCTACGGCAACATGACCGCCGACGGCGAGGCCGTCTGGCCCAACCACGACAAGCTCTCGGCGCTGAACATCCGCCGCGCCGTCGAGGACTCCCTGAAGCGGCTCGGCACCGACTACATCGACATCTACCAGTTCCACCACATCGACCGGCTCACCCCCTTCGAGGAGATCTGGCAGGCGATCGACGTCCTGATCCAGCAGGGGAAGATCCTCTACGCGGGCTCCTCCAACTTCCCCGGCTACAAGATCGCCCAGGCCAACGAGATCGCCACCCGGCGCGGCTCCACGTACGGGCTGGTCAGCGAGCAGTGCCTCTACAACCTCTTCGAGCGCCGCGCCGAGATGGAGGTCATCCCGGCGGCCCAGGAGTACGGACTCGGGGTCATCCCCTGGTCCCCGCTGCACGGCGGCCTGCTCGGCGGGGTCATCCGGAAGGAGGCCACGGCCGGGCGGCGCACCTCGGGCCGGACCGCCGAGGCACTGACCGACACCGCGGTGCGGGCACAGGTCCAGGCGTACGAGGACCTCCTCGACAAGCACGGCCTGGAACCCGGCGAGACGGCCCTGGCCTGGCTGCTCACCCGCCCCGGCGTCACGGGCCCGATCGTCGGCCCGCGCACGGCCGAGCAGCTGGACAGCGCCCTGCGCGCGCTGGAACTGGAGCTGGGCGAGGAGCTGTTGACCTCGCTCGACGAGATCTTCCCGGGCCCGGGCCCGTCCCCGGAGGCCTTCGCCTGGTGAACGAACGGTCGAAGCGCACCCGGGCCGGGACACCCGGCCGGGGTGCGCTTCACCCGCGGGGGCGGGAAGGGGAGTACGCGCCCCGAGGCGGCCCCCGCCCGTAAGCGGCACGCGGCCTCGGCCGACGCCCGCCCGCGGGTGATACTCGCCGACATGACACTCGACATGATCAAGACGCCCGACACCCCGGCGTGCACCACCGCCCTGGAGGTGGCCACCGCCTACTGCTCGCCGGCGCTGCTGAACCACTCGGTCCGGTCCCATGTGTGGGCCGCCGCGTACGGCACGGCGCAGGGCATCGACTTCGATCCCGAGCTGCTGTACGTCGGCGCGCTGCTCCACGACCTCGGGCTGACTCCGGAGTTCGACAGCCACACGGTGGACTTCGAGCGCGCCGGCGGCCATGTGGCGTGGGTGTTCGCCGCGGGCGCGGGGTGGCCGGCCGCCCGACGGCAGCGGCTGGCGGACGTGATCATCGCGCACATGGCGGACGAGGTCGACGTGCGCACGGACCCCGAGGGCTACCTGCTGGAGCGCTCGACCAGCCTGGACATCTCCGGCCGGTACATGGACGACTTCTCCGCCGCCTTCAAGGCGGAGGTGCTGGAGCGCCACCCGCGTCTCGGGATCGCGGAGGAGTTCCTCGGCTGCTTCCGCGACCAGGCGGAGCGCAAGCCGACGAGTTCCGCGGCGGGGGCGATCCGCAACGGCATCGCCGAGCGGGTTCTCACGAACCTGCTCGACGCATAGCTACTGGCCGACCACGGAGGCCACGGCGATCATCGCGAACATCAGGACAAGCACACCGGCCATGATCCGGTTACGGGTTTTCGGGTCCACCCTTCGAGGTTAACCCGCCCCGCCGAGCGGCCATGCGCCGACCGTCTCGTACCGCGGCTGCTCCCCCGGCGGACCGCCGGTCGGGAGGTTGCTGCGGACGAGCGCCAGCTCGGGGACCTGCCAGCGGCTGCCCTCGAAGGACGCCATCGCGTCGACGAACGGCCGCAGGTCGAGACCGTCGCGCGAGCGGGCGACCGTCAGGTGCGCCTGATAGCGCCGGTGCTCGTCCATCGGCACCCCTGCGCGGCGGGCGGCCGCGTCGGCGCGCTCGGCGAGCAGGCGCATCTCGTCGAGGTCCCCGGCGGCCCCCGTCCACAGCACCGCCCGGCCGAAGTGCCCGCCGCCGTGCAGCCGCAGCCCGAACGGCGGCGTGCGGTGGGCGGCGCGGGCGAGCCGCTCGTGGAGTTCGGGAAGCAGCTCGTCGTCGACCTCGCCCATGAACGCGAGCGTGAAGTGCCAGCCGGGCCGGGAGGTCCAGCGCAACCGCTCGGCGCCGGGCAGGTGGGCGAGCCGGTCGACGACGTGGGCGAGCTCGGTCAGCTGCTCCGGGGGCGGCACTACGGCAGCGAAAAGCCTCATGAGGAGAGTCTGGCAGTGGCTAACCTGTGGCGGATGGAGATCACGATCAGGAAGGGCGGGGCGGACGACGTCCCCGCGATACTGGCGATGCTCGACAGTGCCGTCGTCTGGCTGAACGGCAAGGGGATCACCGATCAGTGGGGCACGAGGCCGTGGTCCGCCAGCGAGAAGTCGGTGAGTCGGGTCGAGGAGATCGTGGCCGAGGGCACCCCGTGGATCGCGGAGATCGACGGCGTCCCGGCCGGCACGGTCACGCTGACCCCTCATCCGGCGCCGTACGTGGCCCCGGCGGACGAGCCGGAGGTGTACGTCCACATCCTGGCGACGGACACGCGCTTCCACGGGCGGGGCGTGGGCGCGGCGCTGCTCGCGCACGCGGTGGAGGAGACCCGCCGCCAGGGCATCTCGCTCCTGCGGGTCGACTGCTTCGCGGGCAGCGAGGGCCGCCTGGTGGCGTACTACGAACGCCAGGGCTTCACGAGGACGGAACCGTTCACGGTCGGCGACTGGCCGGGCCAGGTCCTGGAACGCCGGGTGTGACGGGGGCGGCGGGGTGGAGCCCCGCCGCCCGCTCACCGGCTACGCCGCCGTCACCAACCGCTCCCGCGGTACGAACCGCACCCGCGGGTGGCCGTGGTGCCAGCCCAGGGACATCCGCAGGCCGCCGACCCGCGCGAGCACCAGGCCGACGACGCCCGCCGCCACCAGCGAGACGAGGCCGCCCGTCGCGAAGCCGATCCTCGGCCCGTACGTGTCGGTGATCCAGCCGAGCAGCGGCGCCCCGATCGGGGTGCCACCGGCGAAGACCATCATGTAGAGGCTCATGACGCGGCCCCGCATGACCGGGTCCGTCGCCAGCTGGACGGCCGAGTTGGCGGTGATGTTGACCGTGAGGCCGAACATGCCGATCGGGACGAGCAGCAGGGCGAAGAGCCAGAACGACGGGGAGAGCGCCGCCGCGATCTCCAGGAGGCCGAAGACCACCGCCGCGACGACCAGCATCCGCAGCCGCGTGCTGCCGCGCCGGGCGGCGAAGAGGGCGCCCGCGAGCGAGCCGGCCGCCATGAGCGTGTTCAGGAAGCCGTACGTCCCCGGGCCCACGTGGAAGATCTCCTCGGAGAACGCCGTGAGCCAGATCGGGAAGTTGAACCCGAAGGTGCCGACGAAGCCCACGAGGACGATCGGCCAGATCAGGTCCGGCCGCCCCGCCACGTACCGCAGGCCCTCCCGCAGCTGCCCCTTGCCCCGCGGCGCGCGCTCCACCTTGTGGAACTCTGCGGGGCGCATCAGCAGCAGCCCGGCCAGCGGGGCGAGGAAGAACAGGCCGTTGAGCAGGAACGACCAGCCGCTGCCGATGGTGGCGATCAGCAGGCCGGCGACCGCCGGGCCGACGAGCCGGGCGGACTGGAAGTTCGCGGAGTTCAGCGAGACGGCGTTGCGCAGGTGCTCGGGGCCGACCATCTCGGAGACGAAGGACTGGCGGGTCGGGTTGTCGACGACGGTGACCATGCCGAGCAGGAAGGCGATCAGGTATACGTGCCAGACCTGGACGTGGCCCGAGAGGGTCAGGACGGCGAGCGCGAGTCCGCAGAGGCCGAGGGCGGCCTGGCTGATCAGGAGGATCTGCCGCTTCGGGTAGCGGTCGGCGAGGACACCGCCGTAGAGGCCGAAGAGCAGCATCGGGAGGAACTGGAGCGCCGTCGTGATGCCGACGGCGGTGGCGGAGCCGGTGAGGCTCAGGACCAGCCAGTCCTGCGTGATGCGGGCCATCCAGGTGCCGGTGTTGGAGACGATGGCACCGGTGAAGAACAGCCGGTAGTTGCGTATGCGGAGTGAGGAGAAGGTTTCCCCCCGCCCGCGGGTGTGGGTATCGGGTTTATGGACGGGTGCGGAGTCTGCTCCGGGTCCCGTACTCAAAGTGCGTCGCCTCCTCGGCGTCCAGGGCCTACAGGTGTGCGAGCTTCTCCAGGACGGGGGCGGCCGCGCGCAGCTTGGCCCATTCGTCCTCGTCCAGGCCCTCGGCGAGGGTGGCCAGCCAGGCGTTCCGCTTGCGGCGGGACTTCTCGAGCATGGCCTCGGCCCGCTCGGTCTGGCTGACGACCTTCTGCCGGCGGTCGTCGGGGTGCGGCTCCAGCCGGACCAGTCCCTTGGCTTCGAGCAGCGCGACGATGCGGGTCATCGACGGCGGCTGGACGTGCTCCTTGCGGGCCAGCTCGCCGGGGGTGGCGGAGCCGCAGAGCGCCAGGGTGCCGAGCACCGACATCTCGGTCGGGCTCAGCGATTCGTCGACGCGCTGGTGCTTGAGGCGTCGACTCAGTCGCATGACGGCGGAGCGGAGCGCGTTCACGGCGGCGGCGTCGTCGGCGGTGCCGTGGGACAGGTCAGGCATGTTCTTTAGCATAACTCATTACCCAGTCTAAGTACCACCCGGAATGCCCATGACCGAATCTGTCACCCAAACGAGTGAGATGGATCCGGAAAGTGACGCACGAGGCCCGTTCCTGCCGCGACCCTGACGGGCATGGGATCGACAGTGCTCAGCCTGCGCATCGACGGTGAGCTGCTCGACCGGCTCAGGAGCCACGCCGCCAAACGCGGAATGAGCGTCCAGGACTATGTGGCCCGGACGCTCATTCGCGAGGACTTCGACGAGCGGTTCAAGACCGCCGTCGACGAGACGGAGAAGTTCTACGGGTCACCCGGACCCCAGGATCACGTGAGGCCGAGCGCCGGCATCGCGTAGTAGAAGACGAACACCGCCGACACGACGTACATGGCCACCGGGACCTCGCGGCCCCGGCCCGTCGCGAGCCGCAGCACGCTGAAGGCGATGAAGCCGATGCCGATGCCGTTCGTGATCGAGTACGTGAACGGCATCATCACCATCGCCAGGAACGCCGGCACCGCGATGGTGAAGTCGCTCCAGTCGATCTCCTTGATCGAACCGGCCAGGATCAGGAAGCCGACCGCGAGCAGCGCGGGCGTGGCCGCCTGGGACGGGACCATCGTGGCGAGCGGCGTGAGGAACAGCGCCACCGAGAACAGACCGCCGGTCACCACCGACGCGAGACCCGTACGGGCTCCCTCGCCGACGCCCGCCGTGGACTCCACGAAGCAGGTGGTGGCCGAGGAGGAGGTCGCGCCGCCGGAGGCGACGGCGAGGCCGTCCACGAGCAGCACCTTGTTGATGCCGGGGAAGTTGCCGTCCTTGTCGATCAGCTTCGCCTCGTCGCCGACGCCGAGGATGGTGCCCATCGCGTCGAAGAAGCAGGACAGCAGCACGGTGAAGACGAAGAGGACGCCGGTCAGCATCCCGACCTTCTCGAAGCCGCCGAACAGGCTCACCTCGCCGACCAGACCGAAGTCGGGCGAGGCCACCGGGTTCCCGGGCCAGGTCGGGGTGGTCAGACCCCAGGACGGGACCGTGGCGACCGCGTTGATCACCATCGCGACGATCGTCATCACGACGATGGAGATCAGGATGGCGCCCGGCACCTTGCGGATGATCAGCGCGAGCGTGAGCAGCGTGCCCAGGATGAAGACCAGGACCGGCCAGCCGGTGAGGTGACCGTCGCCGCCGAGCTGGAGCGGGACGGTGGTGTGCGCGGCGTCGGGGATGCGGGAGACGAAGCCCGAGTCGACGAGGCCGATGAGCATGATGAACAGGCCGATGCCGATCGCGATGCCCTTGCGCAGGCCGACCGGGACCGCGTTCATCACGCGCTCGCGCAGACCCGTCGCCACGAGCAGCATCACGACGATGCCGGCGAGGACGACCATGCCCATGGCGTCCGGCCAGGACATCCTCGGCGCGAGCTGGAGGGCGACGACGGTGTTGACGCCGAGTCCGGCCGCGAGGGCGATCGGGACGTTGCCGATGACACCCATGAGGAGCGTCGTGAAGGCCGCGGTGAGCACGGTCGCGGTGACCAGCTGGCCGCTGTCGAGCTGGTGCCCGTACATGTCCTTGGCGCTGCCGAGGATGATCGGGTTCAGCACGATGATGTAGGCCATCGCGAAGAAGGTGGCGAAGCCGCCGCGGACCTCGCGGGCGACGGTGGAACCGCGCTCGGAGATCTTGAAGAAGCGGTCGAGGCCGGAGGCGGCCGGCCCCTGGGGGGACTTCGGCTCAGGGGATATGGCCTTGGCGGGGGCCGTGGTGCTCATGGGGGTTCCTCTTCGGGGCGTCCAATTTGGCGGTTCATACGAGAGAAACCCGCCAGAGGCAAACCGTTTCAGTATGAACACATGAACGAAGGGGAGTCCATCTCCGCGCGTAGACCCCTTTTCCCGCCGCCTAGACTGACCGCATGGCGAAGTGGACCCCCAAGCACGAGGCACCCGAGCCCCTGGAGGGGCCCGTCGTCGCCACCATCACCGGCGGCACGATCCTCTGGTTCGTACTCTTCCTCGTCCAGGTCCCCTTCTACGGCTGGTTCGACGACCGGGACCTGACCTGGTGGGTGTGGACCTGCCTGGCCGGAGCCGGCCTGGGGCTGATCGGCATCTGGTACGTACGGAAGCGGGACGCCGCGATCAAGCGGCACGAGGCCGCCGAGGACGACGCCGCGAAGGACGCCTCCCCCACCCCGTAGTACCCCGGGACCATTTCCCTCCTCCCGCGGTCTGATCTTCGGCCTTCTCGGCGGGTGAACGCGCCCTTCCGGCCGTACCGTCGAAAACATGACTCAGCGGGCGAAGATCGACACGGGCGGCAGTGGGACCGCGGCGGACGAACCCCCCGTCGTCCACCACATCGCCGGACTGACCTCCGCCGAGGTCGCCGAACGTGTCGCCCGCGGCGAGGTCAACGACGTCCCCGTCCGCAGCTCGCGCTCCACCGTCGACATCGTCCGCGGCAACGTCTTCACCCGCTTCAACGCGATCATCGGCGTGCTCTGGGTGATCATGCTCTTCGTCGCGCCGATCCAGGACAGCCTCTTCGGCTTCGTGATCGTCGCCAACACCGGCATCGGCATCATCCAGGAGCTGCGCGCCAAGAAGACCCTCGACAGTCTGGCCGTCATCGGCGAGGCGAAACCGACCGTCCGGCGCGACGGGGTCTCCGCCGAGGTCTCCACCTCCGAGATCGTCCTCGGCGACCTCATCGAACTCGGCCCCGGCGACAAGGTCGTCGTCGACGGCGAGGTCGCGGAGGCCGACAACCTGGAGATCGACGAGTCCCTGCTGACCGGCGAGGCCGACCCGGTGGTGAAGAAGCCCGGCGACAGGATGATGTCGGGCTCGTTCGTGGTCGCGGGCGGCGGCGCGTTCACCGCCACCAAGGTCGGGCGCGAGGCGTACGCCGCCCAGCTCGCCGAGGAGGCGTCCCGCTTCACGCTCGTCCACTCCGAGCTGCGTTCCGGCATCTCCACGATCCTCAAGTACGTGACGTGGATGATGGTGCCGACCGCGATCGGCCTCATCATCAGCCAGCTCGTCGTCAAGGACACCAACTTCAAGGACTCCATCGCCCGGACCGTCGGCGGCATCGTCCCGATGATCCCCGAGGGGCTCGTCCTCCTCACCTCCGTCGCCTTCGCGATCGGCGTGATCCGGCTCGGCCGCAAGCAGTGCCTCGTGCAGGAGCTGCCGGCCATCGAGGGCCTGGCCCGCGTCGACGTGGTCTGCCTCGACAAGACGGGCACGCTGACCGAGGGCGGCATGGACGTCACGGAGCTGCGGCCCCTGAACGGCTCGAAGGAGGAGTACGTACGGAGGGTCCTGGGCGCCCTCGGCGAGTCCGACCCGCACCCCAACGCCTCGCTCCAGGCCATCATCGACGCCTACCCCGACTCGGAGGACTGGCGCTGCACCGAGTCGCTGCCCTTCTCCTCCGCCCGCAAGTACAGCGGCGCGGCCTTCAGCGAGGGCGACGGCGAGAACTCCGCCTGGCTGCTCGGCGCCCCCGACGTCCTCCTGGAGGCCGGGGACCCGACGCTCACCGAGATCGACCACCTCAACGAGCAGGGGCTCCGGGTCCTCCTCCTCGCCCGCACCACCCGCGAACTGGACGCCCCCGACGTCGCGCACGAGGCCCGCCCCGCCGCCCTCGTCGTCCTCGAACAGCGGCTGCGGCCGGACGCCGCCGACACCCTCGCCTACTTCGCCGACCAGAACGTGGCCGCCAAGGTCATCTCCGGCGACAACGCGGTCTCCGTCGGAGCGGTGGCCGGAAAGCTCGGTCTGCCCGGCGCCAAGAACACCGTCGACGCCCGCCACCTGCCCACCGAGCAGGCCGCGATGGCCGACGAACTGGACCGGAACGCGGTCTTCGGCCGCGTCACCCCGCAGCAGAAGCGGGACATGGTCGGCGCGCTCCAGTCCCACGGCCACACGGTCGCCATGACCGGCGACGGCGTCAACGACGTCCTCGCGCTCAAGGACGCCGACATCGGCGTGTCCATGGGCTCGGGCTCCGAGGCGACCCGGGCCGTCGCCCAGATCGTCCTCCTGAACAACTCCTTCGCCACCCTGCCGTCGGTGGTCGCCGAGGGCCGCCGGGTCATCGGCAACATCACCCGGGTCGCCACCCTCTTCCTGACGAAGACCGTCTACTCGGTGCTGCTCGCCGTCCTGGTGGTCTGCTCCCAGGTCGAGTACCCCTTCCTGCCGAGGCACCTGACCCTGCTGTCCACCCTCACGATCGGCGTCCCCGCCTTCTTCCTCGCCCTCGCCCCCAACAAGGAGCGCGCGAAGCCGAACTTCGTGAGACGGGTGATGCGGTACGCGATCCCGGGCGGCATCGTCGCGGCGGCGGCCACCTTCGCCACGTACCTCGTCGCCCGCTCCCACTACAGCGGCCCGGGCGCCCTCGACGCCGAGACGAGCGCCGCGACCCTGACGCTCTTCCTGGTCTCCATGTGGGTCCTGGCGATCGTCGCCCGCCCCTACACCTGGTGGCGCATCGCCCTCGTGGCGACCATGGGCGGCGCCTTCCTCCTCGTCCTCGTCGTCCCCTGGCTCCAGGACTTCTTCGCGCTGAAGCTGGTGGGCGTGACGATGCCCTGGACGGCGGTCGCGATCGCGGCGGCGGGCGCGGCCCTGCTGGAGTTCGCCTGGCGGTGGGTGGACCACAGGTTCCCGGCGTGACGACGTCAGCCGGAGACCTCCCGGGCTGAGTCGTCCCGTGCCGTCGCCGTCCACAGGCGGCGGCAGGAGAGGACCGCCGCCGTGAGCAGGAGGCCGTTGCGGGCGACCATCAGGGTGTTGCCCAGGGCCGAGCCGTGCATGACCTCCAGGTAGTGGAGCGGGTACGCGAACGCCGTCACGGCGGTCGCGGCGAGCAGGACCCACGCCACCGGGCGCTGAGTGGTGAGCCGGGAGGTGAGGCAGACCGCCGCAAGGCCCAGCAGCCAGACCATGTACTGCGGGCTGATCACCCGGCTGGTGACCGTGAACAGCAGGATCGCGGTGAGCGCCGCGTCGAACGGTGTCGCCTCCGTCCACCGCGAGGCCCGGCCCCGCCAGAACATCAGCCAGCCGAACGCGGCGGCCGTCGTCATCAGCGACAGCTGCGCCACCGTCGCCACGTGCTCACCGGCGAACTCCAGGGCTCCGTAGCGCGTTTCGACCCAGATCGGCATCCCCGACGCCCGCATCAGCGACAGCACCGTGCCGCCCAGCGACTCGATCTGGACACCCCGGGCGCCCTGCTGCTGCAGGAAGTCGAAGCTGTGCCGGAAGGCGACGGCGAGGACGGTCAGCAGCGCCGCCGCGGCCGCGGCGGCGGAGACCCAGGCGTCCCTGGTGGTACGGCCCCGCTCCACGCCCACCAGGGTGAGCAGCGGCCACACCTTGATCAGGGCGCCGAACGCGGCGAGCGCCCCGCCGAGGCGCGGGCGGCGACGGCCGGCGAGCAGCGCGAGGACGGCGAGGGCCGTCACCTGGATGTCGAACCGCCCGTGCGGCAGGTTCAGGAGCATGGGCAGCCCGGCGGTCCACAGCCAGGCCCCGGCGAGCCTGCGGCCGGGGCGGGCCAGGGCCGCCGTCACCACGGCGTCGGCGACGAGCGTGAGCACGAGGAACGCGGCGAAGTAGTCGAGGAAGGGCAGCAGCGACGGGGAGAGGAACAGCAGCCCGGCGCCCGGAGGGTACTGCCAGGTGACGTCGCCAACCGGGAAGGAGCCGTCGGCCAGCTGCTGGGACCACCGCGGGTAGAGGAAGGCCACCTCGGAGGAGACGTTGCTGACGCCGATGTCGTCCTGGACCAGCAGGTAGACCATGACGATCCGGGTCAGGCCCCACACCGCCCCGATCGCCGTGAGCGATCTCCCGGTGGTCCAGGTCGCGGCCCAGGCGTCCGCGCGGCGGGCCACCCTCTCCAGAGCACGCGCCGCCGCACCTCGGCCGCCGGCGAGGTCTTCCTGCTGAGGGGGGACGGCCGGGTCGGAGGTGGCCGGGTCAGGGCCCTGCTCGGGAGGAGCGCCGCCCAGAAGGCCGGCCTTCTGCTGCGTCATGGATCGGCAATGTAGACCGATTTGTCCACTGTCTCCGTGAACGAACCGCTCGCACCGCACGAGGACAACCATTTGCCCCCACCGCTCGTCCCCCTTGTGCAGGCACATGCCCCGCGAGCAGGGCGAGGGCTGACGCTCGAAGACACGCCCTAGGGCCTGTCTTCCGGATCATGCCGGGCTCGCGGCGTGATCCGAAAGACACGCCCTAGTCGAACCACCGGTCCCGGGCCAGTTCCGCCGTCCGGGACGGGTCCTCCAGGAGGGCCGCGACCTCGAAGCGGCGGGGCCACTGGCCGGCCGCCCAGGCCAGGCCCGCGGCGACGCCCTCCAGGGTGGCGGCGTGGATCGTGCCGTCGGGGGTGCGGCGCCAGTCGAGTTCGACGCCGGCGGCGCGGAGCTCCTCGTGCTCGACGTACGAGTCCGGGGTCGCCGGGCCGAGCAGGGCGTGCACCGAGGGCGGCACGTCGTGCTCCTCGCCGACCGTGGTGACCTCGGCCTCGACGGATTCGCTCAGCCGGCGCACCTGGAACAGCTCCGCCAGATCGGCCGCGCGCGACGGGGCGACCGGCAGCAGGGGCAGTCCGCCGGCCAGCGGGAGGAGGTCGGGGGCGTCCGCGACCAGCGCCTCGGCTGCGTCGACCACGACGAGTTCGCCGTCCACGACCGCGCGCAGCTCGTCGGGGAGCGTGACCTGCTCGGGGTCCAGGTCGGCGAGCGCGGTGTACAGGGCGTGCAGCTGGGCGCCGGTCACCTCGCGCTCGGGGGAGGCGAGGCGGGCCAGGAGTTCGGCCGCGCCGCCCGGCTCGTCGAGGAGCGCGGAGACCGAGGTGCGGACGCCCAGGGCGCGCAGGACCTGCTCGTCCTCGAACCCGGTCGCGTCGGCGGAGTCGTACAGGCCGATGAGCAGCGGGTCCGTGCCGGCGGCCCGCAGACCGGCCGGGCGGCGGCCGTCGAGGACCGGGTGGTCCCGGAGCCACCAGGCGGTGTACGACCGTACGGTCTCGGTCGTGCCGTCCGGCATCAGGACCCGTACGGGCTGGGTGAGCGCGTCCCGCAGCGGCGGCTGCGCGAGGAGGGCGAGCGCCTGCGGCCAGGCGTCGTCGTCGACGAGGTCCAGGTCCCGTACGGCCACGATCTCGGTCGCCACCGGCGGCACCGGCGCCTCCGGCAGCCGGTCGAGGACGTCCTCGCACCACACGTCGACGGCGTCGAGGAGCCCGGCGTCGTCGGGCTCGGCGAAGTCGCCTTCGCGGGGCTCCAGTTCGTCCGGGTCGAGTACGAGGTCGGTGGCCCGGACCAGGGCGAAGTTGGCGAGCACCCCGCAGGCGGCGAGCGGCTGCTCGCCCCACCGCTCGGCGAGGTCGGCGTCGCAGAGCGCCAGCTCGTCCTCGCTCATCACGGCGGCGAACGCACTGCCGGGCAGGACCAGTTCACCGGCCGGTGCGAGCTCCCCGTCCTCGTCGGGCAGGGCCAGCGCGCCGAGCCACGGCTCGTCGCCGGGCTCCAGCTCCGCGTCCCGGACGAGGGCGAGGACGGTCTCGACGAGCTCGTCGGCGTCCAGCGCGTCCGCATCCTCGTCCCAGATCTCCCCCGCGTCGAGGGAGCCGGCGACCGCCGCCCTGACCTGGGGTGTCGTCAGCACGGCACGGGGCGTGGCGGGCAGGGCGCCCAGCTTCTCCAGGAGGGGGTGGGCGGCCTCCGGATGGGCGACCTTGAGGCCGAGCCGGGTCAGGTCGGCGGGGGTGCGGTCCTGGGGCAGCAGGACGTGGCGGGGGCCGATGGTGGTGCGGGTCCGGGAGGCCTGCTCCTCGCGGCGCTCTCCGTCCGGGCCGGTGTCGTCCGGACGCGCGCCCGCGCCCGGGTCGGCCAGCGGGACCGGGAGGCCGGTCAGCCGGTCCGGGTCCACACCCGCCAGCGAGTCATACAGACGCCACCACCACGACGGCGCCCGGTCCACCCCGGCGAGCCGGTCGATCGCCTCCGTCAGCGGCACCCGCCCGATCCCCAGCGTGCGCAGCTCGGGCCGCCGCTCGAGCCCCGCGGGCAGCAGGGTCGGGAAGACCTCCGCCAGGACGGCGACGGTCTCGGCGCCCGCGCCCTCCACGACCTCCGCCTCCACGGGCCGCAGCGCCGGCACGTCCTCGGACGGCGCCTCGGGGGCCAGGAAGGCCACCCGCGGCAGGCGCTCCAGGATCGCCCCGCGCAGCGCCCCGTCCAGGGCGCCCTTGCCGAGCGGTCCGGGCACCAGGTCGATCGTGGCGACCGTCACCGGCTGCCAGTCCGCGAGGAGTTCGGCGTACGCGTCGGCCGCCCGCTCGACCAGGAAGTCCGTGAGCGGTCCGGGCGCGGGGTGGCGCCGGGCGGTGTCCAGCGGGAGGGAGGCGATAAGCAGGGCGGGCAGGCCGAGCGGTTCGTCGGTGGGGGTGGGGGCGTGGACGACGGGCGCGGTACGGGGGTACAGCGGGGCGCCCTCGCCGTCGACCGGTACGGCCCAGGTCACCGACCAGTGCGGGCGCAGCCGCTCCTCGACCGGCCGGTCCTTGAGGAGCGCGGGTTCGAGGGGGCCGCCGTGGCTGACGGTCCGCCAGCGGTGGGTGCCGGTGGAGGAGTCGGCGATGTGGACGTAGCCGTCCTCCTCGGAGCGGCGCATGGTCCGTACGCCGTCCGAGGTCTCGACCACGATCTCGGCGAGGCCGGGGAGGGTGAGGAGCAGGGCGTCGTCGATGGAGTCGAGGAGCCGCTCGGCGAGGTCGACGGCGGCGGAGTCGCGGAGCGGGAGGACGACGACGGTGTCGTAGCCGTCGGGGGCGGTGCCCTCGGCGGGCAGCGGGAGGCGCAGCAGCGGTACGTGGCCGTCGCGGCGGCGCAGTTCGTCCCCGAGGCCGGGGCTGTGCCGGGCGGCGTCGGCGGCCAGCTCGCGGGCCTCGGCGAGGGACCAGCGGACACCGCCGTGGCGGCCCAGGACGGCGGGCTCGTCGGAGACGGCGAGGACGGCGGCGAAGCCGACGCCGAAGCGGCCGACGGCGGCGGTGTCGTGCTCGCCGCGCTTGGCGGAGGCGCGGAGGGTGGACAGGGACTCGACGCCGGTGGCGTCCAGCGGCGCGCCGGTGTTGGCGGCGGCCAGGACGGCGGGGGCGTCGGGGCCGGCCTCGTGGAGCGTGAGCCGGAGGCGTCCGGTCACTCCTGCCCTGCGGGCGGCATCGGCGGCGTTCTGGGCGAGCTCGACGACGAGGCGGTCGCGGTAGCCGCCGAGGGCGAGGTCCTCCTCGGCGTTGGCGTCCTCCCGGAACCGGGCGGGCCCGGCCCCCCAGGCATCGAGCACGCCTCTCCGCAGCCGTGCGGTACCGAAGGGGTCGGCTCCGTCGGTCGACGTCCTGACGCTGACGCTCACGTCTGACTCCACTCTGCGGGGCGGGATTGTTCCGGGGCCCGAAGGTACCGCGACCTGCGACTCCCCCGCGCCGCGCTCCACCCGTTACGGCCCCAACGAACCGGCCCCCCGCGTCACGGGGGCCGGCGCGCGCCCGGGGCTATGAGTGGCCCAGGTCTTCCGATGTGCCGTCCGGTTCCGTCGTGGAGCCCGAGTCCTTCGCCGGCCGCAGCGGGAACTCGTCCGCGCCCATCGAGTCGAGCACCGGCGGCGCCGGACGCGGAGGCTTCGGCATGACCGCCGCCTCGGAGTGGCCGCCGCAGCCGTACGCGAGCGAGACGACCCGCCCGTCCGCCGGCGAGAACTCGTTCGCGCAGACACCGAACGCCTGCTTCAGCGAGCCCGCCAGCGGCACCAGGAAGGCACAGGACTCGCACGACGCCGGCGCGGCCTGCGCCATCGGCGTCTTCGCCCCGAACGACTCGTCCCAGCGGTCCGCCGCCACATGCAGCCCGTACCGCGAAAGCACCCGCGCCCGCCGCATGCCGAGCTCCTCGGCGACCGAGGCGATCGCGCCCCTGGACGGCGTACGGGAGACGATCTCGGCGTCCTCGGCGTCGAGGTGGTCCGCCATCTCCTCCGAGACCGCGGAGTTCGGCGGCGGCGCGTCCTCGCCGCTGTACCCCGGCTCGAGCCGCAGGTCGTCCTGCTCCGTCGGAAGCAGGTCCCCCGGCCCCATGTCGCCCGGCCGCAGCCGCTCGCTCCACGGCACCCACTCGGGAGCCATGAGCGCCTCGGAGCCCGGCAGCAGGACGGTTTCGTCAAGGGTGACGTTCTTGGCCCGCGAGGCGCGCGTGACCGTCACGGCCCAGCGCCAGCCGCGGTAGCCGAGCTCCTTGCACTCGAAGAAGTGCGTGACCACCCGGTCGCCCTCGGCGACGGCCTCCACATGCGCCCCGACGATCCCGGGCGCGGCCGCCTCCTCGGCGGCCGCCCGCGCCAGGTCTACCGCCTCGGCGCACAGGCGGTCGGGGGTACGCGGGGTACGCGGGGTACGGCTTCGCGTCGTCGCAGCACTCACAGGTCTCGCTTCTCTCCTACGCCGTCTCACGGGTGCGCCGGCCGAGGAGCGGGAGCGAAGCTACGGGCGGCGGGCGGAGCGGACCAGAGGGCCGCATCGACGTCCGCACCCGACATGTCTCGCGTGTCTCGGGCACACCTATCGTCATCCATTCTGCGGGATGCCGAAGAGGCGCGCGGCCGAGAACTTCCGCCGGTGGCGCGCTACGCACGCTACCCCCTCCGCCGCCCGCCGCCCACCTGCCCGCCCCAAGTGGCCCGGATCGTGGACCGGTGGCCCGCCGTGCCACGGTTCGTACGGGACGGGCGTGGGGCACTATGACGGAGTGGCAGCCGCACGGTCGTCCGCACGATCCCACGATCATGCCGGGCCGCTCAGCCGAGCGGGCCGGGCGGTCGGGCGCGCCCTTCACCTGCCGTTCACCGGTACGGCGAAGGGGATCAGAAAGGCGACGCACGCGCACGGCGCGGGCGAGTCGGGCCTGGGGAAGCTGATCGAGCTGCACGCCGTGAACGGCGCGGGCGACGTCATGATCACGGTCGCGCTCGCGTCCACGGTCTTCTTCTCCGTACCGACGGACGAGGCGCGCGGCCGGGTCGCGCTGTACCTGGCGATCACGATGCTCCCGTTCACCCTCCTCGCCCCCGTGATCGGCCCGCTCCTGGACCGCATCCCGCACGGCCGCCGCGCGGCGATGGCCGGGGCGATGCTCACCCGGGCGGTCCTGGCGATCACCATGTCGGGGGCGGTGGCCACGGGCGGCCTGGAGCTGTACCCGGCGGCGCTGGGCGTGCTGGTGGCGTCGAAGGCGTACGGGGTGGTCCGCAGCGCGGTCGTGCCACGGCTGCTGCCGCACGGCTTCTCGCTGGTCAAGGCGAACTCCCGGGTGACTCTGGCGGGCCTGCTGGCCACCGGCATCGCCGCGCCGATCGGGGCGGGGCTCCAGCAGATCGGGCCGCAGTACCCGCTGTACGGGGCGTGTGCGCTGTTCCTGCTGGGCGGGTACTGGGCGTTCCGGATGCCGCACAAGGTCGACTCGGCGAAGGGTGAGCGGCGCGCGCACCTGCTGACGCACGGCGAGAAGAAGCCGAGCCTGCGGACGGTGGGACCGGCGGTGCTGCACGGGCTGCAGGCGAACGCGGCGCAGCGGATGCTGTCGGGGTTCCTGATCTTCTTCCTGGCGTTCCTGCTGCGCGAGCATCCGCTGTCGGGGCAGAGCGCGGCAGTGTCGCTGGCGATGGTGGCGGTGGCGGCGGGGGTCGGGAACGCGTGCGGGACGGCGGTCGGCTCGCTCCTGAAGGATCGCGGCCACGCGCCGGAAGTGATCATCGCCACGATGATCACGACCGTGTGCGGGGCGGCGATCCTCGCGGCGGTGTTCTTCAGCGGGGCGATGGTGGCGGTGCTGGGGGCGGTGGCGGGCCTGACGCAGGCGCTGTCGAAGCTGTCGCTGGACGCGCTGATCCAGCGGGACGTGCCGGAAGTCGTGCGCACGTCGGCGTTCGCCCGGTCGGAGACGCTGCTGCAGATGTCGTGGGTGGTGGGCGGCGCGATCGGCATCTCGCTCCCGCTGAGCGGCCAGGTGGGGATGTCCGTGGCCGCCGGGATCCTGGGCCTGGGAGCGCTCCTGGCGGTCCGCGGCCTCCTGACGGCAGCCCGCAAGCCACTCCCGTCCCAACACCCGGAGTAGCCACCGGGGCCGCGCCCCGCTCTGAACACGTCCCGCCCGGCCTGGTGGCGCCGCCACACCGGGGGGAAAACGCGGCGCGCCGCACCCCCGCGTGGCGGAGTTCGACACGCCCGATAGCCTTCGGGCCATGACCGTTGCGTTCTTCACCGGCTCGCGCCGCCGGGCCGCCGTCGCCCTCGGGGCCGTCTCCGCCGGGCTCCTCGTACTCTCCGCCTGCGACAAGCCGACTCCGCTCGCGACCCTGACGGTCGGGACCGACTCGGTGCACTCCGAGGCCGCCTGCTACAACGACGGCGACGCCATCAAGGAGTCGCAGATCCAGCAGTGCCTCAACAAGAAGGCCGAGAAGACCATCACGGTCTCCGCGGACGACAAGATCCGCTTCGGCGTCGACCCCGAGATCGCCGACAACGGCTGGACCATCTTCCTCGGTGGCCAGCAGGCCGAGCCGGAGCCGTACAAGAAGACGTACCGGACCATCCCGGCCAGCGCCTTCTTCGCCAGCCAGACCGGCGAGACCACCGACAAGACGCAGGTCACCATCGTGGAGACCGACGGCAAGAAGCTGACCGGCATCTGGCACTTCGAGCTGAAGAAGGACGCCTGATCCTCCGGTGGCCCTCCGGATCCTGATCGTGACGGCCGTGGCGGCGGAGGCGGACTCCGTCGCCCGGGGCATCACGTTCGGCGGAGGCGGCTCGGAACCGGTCTCGGAACCGGGCCCGGGACCGGGCCCGGACGCGTTCCCGCTCCCGGGCGGGTACGCCCTGCGCCGCCACGGTGCGCCCGGCGACACCTCGTCGTACGCGATCGCCGACGTCCTCGTCGGGGGCGTCGGCCCGGCGGCCGCCGCCGCCGCGACCTCGACGGCCTTGGCGTACGCGACCGTCCGCATGCCCGGCCACGACCGCCCGTACGACCTCGTCGTGTCCGCCGGGATCGCCGGCGGGTTCCAGCCCCTCGCGCCCCTCGGGTCCGTCGTCGTCTCCGACGCCATCGTCTCCGCCGACCTCGGGGCGCAGACCCCCGACGGCTATCTGACCGTCGAGGAGCTCGGCTTCGGGCGGTCCGCGCACGCCGTGGACGACACACTGACCAGGCGGATCTCCGACGCCCTCGCCGGGGGCGGGCAGCGGCACACCGTCGCACCCGTGCTGACCGTCTCCACCGTGACCGGCACCGCCGAGCGCGCCGCCGAGCTGGCTCGGCGTCACCCGGGCGCCGCCGCCGAGGCGATGGAGGGGTTCGGGGTGGCCGAGGCGGCCGCCGCGTACGGCGTGCCCGTGGTCGAGATCCGCGCCGTCTCCAACGCGGTCGGCCCGCGCGACCGGGGCGCCTGGCGGATCGGCCAGGCCATGGACGCGCTGCGGGACACCTTCCAGCTGCTCAGCCCCACCGTCTTCGCGGAGCCGACGTGAGAAAACTGCAGATCGCGTACTCGCCCTGCCCGAACGACACCTTCGTCTTCGACGCCTGGGCCCACGGCCGCGTCCCGGACGCGCCGCGCCTCGACGTGACGTTCGCCGACATCGACCTGACCAACGGCTGGGCGCAGAGCGGTACGACCGACTACGACGTCCTCAAGGTCTCGTACGCCGTGCTGCCCTGGGTCCTCGACGAGTACGCCCTGCTGCCCTGCGGCGGCGCGCTGGGCCGCGGCTGCGGCCCCCTGGTGCTGACCCGGGAGCCGGGTGTGGACCTCGCGGGGAAGACGGTCGCGGTGCCGAGCGAGCGCTCGACCGCATACCTGCTCTTCCGGCTGTGGGCGGCGGACGTCGTCCCCGGAGGCGTCGGGAACGTCGTCGTGATGCCGTTCCACGAGATCATGCCCGCCGTGCGCGACGGGAAGGTCGACGCGGGGCTCGTCATCCACGAGGCCCGGTTCACCTATCAGAACTACGGCCTGCACGCGCTGGCCGACATGGGCGCCCACTGGGAGGACACCACCGGCCTGCCGATCCCGCTGGGCGCGATCATCGCCCGGCGCTCGCTCGGCCCGGACGTGCTGCGGCGGCTCGCCGACGCGGCCCGTACGTCCGTACGGATGGCCTGGGACGACCCGGCCGTCTCGCGCCCGTACGTACTCGAGCACGCGCAGGAGATGGACCCGAAGGTGGCCGATCAGCACATCGGTCTCTACGTCAACGAGTTCACGGCCGACCTCGGCGAGGCCGGCTACGCGGCGGTCCGCGGGCTGCTCACGCGCGCCGCGGCCGAGGGGCTCGTACCGCCCCTCGGCCCGGACGCGCTGGCGTTCCCCTAGCGCGGGCTCACACGTCGAGCTGGTCCGCGACCGCCCGCAGCAGGCCCGCGATCTTCGCGCCCTGCACCTTGTCGGGGTAGCGGCCGCGCTCCAGCATCGGCGTGATGTTCTCCAGGAGCGTCGTCAGGTCCTGCACGATGGACGCCAGTTCGTCGGGCTTACGGCGCTGCGCCGCGGCGACGGACGGCGTCGGGTCGAGGACCGTCACGGACAGCGCCTGGTCCCCGCGCTGGCCCGCGACCACCCCGAACTCCACACGCTGCCCCGGCTTGAGGGCGTCGACTCCGGCAGGGAGCACCGACGAGTGGACGAACACGTCACCGCCGTCGTCCCGGGAGAGAAAGCCGAAGCCCTTCTCACTGTTGAACCATTTGACCTTGCCGGTAGGCACGTCTGTCCTCGTCCTCGTACTCGATGGAATGCGCCGGGATTCCGGCTCTGGATGGCAATACAGCGGGCGCCCGACCCTCCCCCAAGCTCTCGACCCGCTCGAGCAGGGGGACCCCCAGGCGCCAAGGCTAATGGGCTTCGGGCTGGTGACAAGACGTCGCCGGTTTGTTCCTCCGGCCTGGGAACTACCCTGGCCGAATGCGTAGTGAAACCCCTTCGGCCCGGTCGGACGACTCCGCTCCGGGTGACGGTCTCGTCCGGGCCGGTGCGATTGTCTTCATCATCGGCGCGGTGGCCACGCTGGTCACGGTCGCCCCGCTGTTCCTGGGCACCGATCCCTTCCCGCCGATCGCGTACGCGGTGTGCATGCTGATGGGCGTCGGGTTCCTGGTCGCGGGCGCCGGCGTACTGCGCTCCATCGCGGCGCAGCGCCGCCAGGCGAGGGCGGCGACGGCCGGGGGCAACTAGCCCCGGTACGCCTCCCACCAGGCACGGAACTCCGTCAGGTCGGGCAGGACGACGTCCGCGCCGGCCGCCCGCAGCTCCGCCTCGTCGCACGGTCCGGTCGCCACGGCCACCGACAGGGCGCCCGCGGTCGCGGCGCCGCGCACATCGCCGGTGTGGTCGCCGACGTACACCCCCGCGCCGTACTCGCGCAGGGCCTCCGCCTTGCCCTCGGCCCACAGTCCGCCGATCACGGCGTCGGGGTCGATGCCGAGGTGGGAGAGGTGCAGCTTGGCATGCGGCTCGTTCTTCGCGGTGACGACGATCGCCCGGCCGCCCGCCTCGCGAACGGCTTGAATCGCATCCCTGGCGCCGGGCAGCGCGAGCGAGGGCTCGATCGCGTACGTCGGGTAGAGCGCGCGGTACTGGGCGACCCGCTCCTCGATCTCCGCCTCCGGGAACCAGTGCGCGAGCTCGTGCTCCAGCGGCGGCCCGAGCCGGGAGACGGCCAGATCCGCGTCGATCGGGACGCCGACCCGGGCGGAGAAGGCCTCGTACGTGGCCTTGATGCCGGGGCGGGAGTCGATCAGCGTCATGTCGAGGTCGAAGCCGACGGTCAGCGGGAGTCGCGGGAGAGTCATGGGTGACATTGTGCCCGGGTGTTCGAATCAGGCCGCTGCTTAGACTGAGCCAAGCCTTACCGAACCAGCCGCCGTACCTTCCGATGGGCCTCGATGACAGCCGCTTTCCGTTCCAGACGCGTCCTCGCCACCGTCGTCGCCGTCATCGCCCTTCTCCTCGCGATCCTGCTGAGCCTCGCCGTGGGCGCACGGGCCATCGCCCCGTCCACGGTCCTCGACGCGCTGCTGCACGGCGGGACGAGCGACGACGCCCAGGTCGTACGGGAGATGCGGCTGCCCAGGACCCTGATCGGGCTGATGGTCGGCGCCGCGCTGGCGCTTGCCGGTACGGCCCTGCAGGGCATCACCCGGAACCCGATCGCCGACCCCGGCATCCTCGGCATCAGCCAGGGCGCCTCGGTGGGCGTGGTCTTCGCGATCGCCTTCGCCGGGGTGCACACGCTGACGGGGTACGTGTGGTTCGCCTTCGCGGGCGCGGCCCTCGCCTCCGTCGCGGTGTACGCGATCGCCTCCAGCGGGCGCGGCGGGGCGACGCCGGTGAAGCTCGCGCTCGGCGGCGCCGCGATCAACGCGCTGCTGCTCTCGGTGACGACCGGGATCCTCACGACCAGGGCGTCGGCGCTCGACGAGTTCCGGTTCTGGCAGATCGGCTCGCTGGACGGCCGGGACGCGGAGGTCGTGGGCCAGATCTGGCCCTTCCTGCTGATCGGCGCGGTCCTCGTGGTGTCCGTGGCCCGTGGCCTGGACGCGCTGGCGCTGGGCGAGGACGTGGCGAAGGGGCTCGGCCAGCGGGTCGCGACGGTACGGATCGTGGGCGGCGTCGGGGCCACCGTGCTGACGGGCGCGGGGGTGGCGGCGGCCGGTCCGATCGCGTTCGTCGGCCTCGCGGTCCCGCACATCGCCCGCGCGATCGTGGGCAGCGACCACCGCTGGGTGCTGCCGATGGCGGCGCTCGTGGGCCCCGTGATGCTGCTCGTCTCGGATGTGATCGGCCGGATCCTCTTCCCGCCGGGCGAGGTCCCGGCGGGGGTGATGACGGCGCTCATCGGGGTGCCGTTCCTCGTGACGCTGGTGCGCCGGAAGGCGGTGCCGGCATGACGACGACGTCTGCGGCGACTGCTGTACGGCCCGCTGGGTACGGGGTCGTACGCGCCGGGAGCGGATCGTTCCTGCTGCACCGGCGCTCGGCTCTGGTGGCCGTGGGCCTGGTGCTGCTGCTGGCGGCTGTTTCGATCGCGTACCTCTGCGTCGGCGAGAAGTTCGTCGAACCGTCCGAGGTGCTGAAGGTGGTCTTCGGGCAGGACTCGCGGTCCGCGTTCGTGGTCGAGGAGCTGCGGATGCCGCGGCTCGCGGTCGGGCTGATGGTCGGCGCGGCGTTCGGGATCGCGGGCGCCCTCATCCAGACCGTCGCCCGCAACCCGCTCGCCAGCCCCGACATCATCGGCATCAGCCAGGGCGCGGGGGCGCTGACGGTCGGCGCGATGACCTTCGGCCTCACCTCGTACACCGTCCTGCCCTACCTCTCGATCGTCGGCGGCATCGCGGCCGCCGCGCTCGTGTACGTCTTCGCCTGGCGCGGCGGGCTGCACGCGACGCGGTTCGTGCTCATCGGCATCGGCTTCGCGATCGCGCTGCGCTCGCTGATCACCCTGTTCATGACCAAGGGCGACTACCTGGTCGCCCAGCAGGCCCAGATCTGGATGACCGGCTCGCTCAACGGGCGCGGCTGGGACGAGGCCGCGCCGATCCGCTGGACGCTGCTCGTGCTGCTGCCGGCGATCCTGTGGGCGGCGCGCGCGCAGCGGACCGTGTCGTTGGACGACGACACGGCGACGGCGCTGGGCGTCTCGCTCGGGCGGGTCCGGCTGGGGCTCGTCTTCGTGGGCGTCGTCCTCGCGTCGGTGGCGACGGGGGTGGCCGGTCCGGTGGACTTCGTGGCGCTGCTGGCGCCGCAGATCGCCCGGCGGATGACACGTACGGCACAGATCCCGCTGCTGTGCTCGGCCCTGATGGGGGCGTTCATCGTGGTCCTCGCCGACCTGCTGGGCAGGCGGCTGTTCTCGCCGACCGAGCTGCCGGTGGGTGTCCTGACGGCGGCGGTCGGCGCCCCGTATCTGATCTGGCTCATCGTCCGGAGCCGAAGCGTGGGAGGAAAGTCGTGAGTCGGCTGACCGCGCGCGAGCTGACGCTCGCGTACGAGGACCGTACGGTCGTGCAGGACCTGGACCTTGCCGTTCCGGACGGCAAGGTGACCGTGATCGTCGGCCCGAACGCGTGCGGGAAGTCGACGACGCTGCGGGCGCTCGGGCGGCTGCTCAAGCCGGCGGGCGGGGCGGTGCTGCTCGACGGGGAGTCGCTGGCGAAGCTGCCGACGAAGCGGATAGCGCAGTCGATCGGCCTGCTGCCGCAGACGCCCGTCGCCCCCGAGGCGATCACCGTCGCGGATCTGGTGTCGCGGGGGCGGCAGCCGCACCAGGCGTGGTGGAAGCAGTGGTCCGAGGCGGACGAGCGGGCGGTCGTGGAGGCCATGGAGCGCACGGACGTCGCCGCGCTGGCCGACCGGTCGGTGGACGAGCTGTCGGGCGGTCAGCGGCAGCGGGTCTGGATCGCGATGGCGCTCGCGCAGGAGACGGATCTGCTGCTGCTCGACGAACCGACGACATATCTGGACATCGCCCACCAGGTGGAGGTCCTCGACCTGGTGCGCCGCCTGAATGTGGCGCGGGGCCGGACGGTCGTCGTGGTCCTCCACGACCTGAACCAGGCGGCGCGGTACGCGGACCATCTGGTCGCGATGAAGGCGGGCGTTGTCGTGGCGGAGGGCCACCCGTCGGAGGTCGTGACGGCGGACCTGGTCCGCGACGTCTTCGGCCTGGACTCGGTGGTGGTCCCGGACCCGGTGACGGGCTCCCCGCTGGTGATCCCGGGCGCGCCGTGGCACGCGGCGGCGGTAACCGAAGCGAGGCCGTAAGCCCCGGGCCCCTCCCGCCCCGTTGTGGGCAATCGTCCCGCTACCCCACCCCCGTGTGCCCCCACCCGCGTGGCCAGCCGCCCGGCTACCCCACCCCCGCGTGGCCAGCCGCCCCGCTACCCCACCCACCCCCGCGTGGCCAGCCGTCCAGCTGCCCCACCCACCCCCGTGTGGCCAGCCGTCCCGCTGCCCCACCCACCCCCGTGTGGGCAATCGTCCCGCTGGGCGGGACGGGTGGGCACACGGGACGGCGCCCTTGCGGGCGCGTTCCGCTCATGGGCCCCCGCACCCCGGGGGCGTTCACCTGTGCGGGGTCCTGGGGGAGCCGGGCCCAGGGGGCAGAGGCGCCTGCAAGGGCGCCGTCCGTTGTGCCCACCCTCCCCCAGACTTCGTCCGGGGGGACCCCCAGCCCCAGCGGAACGTATGCCCACAACGGGAGGGGTGGGGGTGGAGGGGGCGGAGGCCCATCGGCGGGGCGGAGGCCCATCGGCCCGGGCTGGGGCCGCGAGGGGCCTAGTGGCGGCGGGCTCGCCAGAGGAGGAAGAGGGCCGACGCCGACGCCGCGGCCTTCAGGGTCCACGGCCAGGTCTCCGAGATCGCCGCGCCCATCGCCTCGCCGCCCGCCGCGACGGGGGCGCCCCAGCGGCCCTCGATGCGGCCCCAGAGCCAGACCGCGCCTCCCGTGGCCGCCAGGACCGGGAGGATGATGACCGCCCACTGCGACTCCGTGCGGGAGAGGCGACGGGACGCGTAGGCGAGCAACCAGCCCAGGGCCAGGGGGATGAGGGAGCCGAAGACGACCCCGCCGATCAGGAGCAGCGCCGCCAGCAGCAGGAAGGGGCTGCCCAGGCGGAAGCGGCGCCGTGCCGGTTCCGCCGGTTCCGCCTCTTCCGTCCCTTCCACCTGTTCCACCGGCTCCGCAACCGGCCGGCGCAGCACGCGTCGCCACCCACGGCGCGGCGCCGGCGGTCCCGACTCCTCGCCGGGCTCCTCCGTTCCCTCCTCCTCCGGCGGCTTCAGCAGCTCCGGGATCTCCACCCCGCCCCTGAACCCCGGCACCAGGTCGTCCCCCGGCCGCGGTTCCGGCGCGCCGTCGAGACTCCACCAGTCCGGTTCCGTGTCGGCCGCCCCGACCTCGTCCGTGCCCGCGAGGTGGGGAGGAGTCGGTCCCGGTTCCGGTCCCGGTTCCGGTTCCGTACGCGGGCTCGGTACGGCGCTCTCCTTCGCAAGCCGCCCCCGCCGCTCCGGTGCCCCCGGCGTCCCCGCCGCCCGGTCCACCACCTCGTCCGGGCTCCCCAACTGCTCGAGGATGCCGCGGATCGCGCTCGGACTCTCCTGGCCGTACGTGGCGCGCCGACGGTCGATCTCGCCCCGCAGCGACGACACGAGTCGCATCCGCATGCTCGACGGAAGGTGCCTTTGCTGTGCCAGATCGCCGACCCGGCTCAGATAGTCGAAGACCAACTGGTCGCTCTCGATCCCCACAGTGCCCCTCCACAGCCGGTACGCCCCGACGTTAGCGCCCGCGCAGGGGCTAACGTGGGGCGGATGGGGATCGGTGAGCTCGATCGGGAGGCGCACGTGCCCGGAGGAACTGGCGCCGCCGCTGCGCCGCGCACGCTCGCGGAGGCGCTGCGCGCGCGAGGCGACGAGGGGCTTGCCGCCCTGCTGCGGGCGCGCCCGGATCTGCTCTCGCCCGTACCGAACGATCTGACCCAGCTCGCCACCCGGGCCGGCACCCGCGGCTCCGTCGTCCGCGCGCTCGAGCGGCTCGACCGCTTCACGCTCCAGACCGCCGAGGCGCTGGCGGTGGCGCCGGACCCCGCCCCGTATCCCGTACTCCTCGCCCTGCTCACCGGCGACGACGGCGACGCGGCCATCGAGGCGGCGCTGCCGCGCGCGGTGGAGGTGCTGCGCGAACAGGCGCTGGTGTGGGGCGACGAGGACCGGCTGCGGCTCGTGCGGACCGCCCGTGAGCTGCTCGCGCCCTCGCCGCAGCACCCGTCCCCGACCGGTCTCGGACCGACGGTCTCCGAGGCCACGGCGGGGATGTCGCCGGGCCGGATCCAGGAGATCATCGCGACGGCCGGGCTGCCCGCGACGCACGACCCGGTCTCGGCGGTGGCGGCGCTGACGGAGCTGTTCACCGACCGGGACCGGATGGGGGCGCTGCTCGACACGGCGCCGCCGGAGGCGCTGGCCGTGCTCGACCGGCTGGTGTGGGGCCCGCCGTACGGAGAGGTGACGGCGAACCCCGCCCCGCCGGTGCGCTGGCTGCGCGACCGCGGCCTGCTGCTGCCGGCCTCGCCCCGTACGGTCGTCCTGCCCCGGGAGGCGGCGCTGCATCTGCGCGGCGGCCGGGCCCACCGGTCGCCCGAGCCGCACGCGCCCGCACTGGCCGTCCTGCGCGAATACCGTCCCCAGGTTGTGGACAGCGCGGCGGCCGGCCAGGCGTACACGGCGCTCGCGACGGTCGAGGAGCTGCTGAAGGCCTGGAACCAGGGCGGTCCCGCCGTCCTGCGCTCGGGCGGTCTGTCGGTACGGGACCTCAAGCGGACGGCCGTCGCGCTGGACGTCGCGGAGCCGGTCGCGGCGTTCTGGGTGGAGCTCTGTTACGCGGCGGGGCTGCTCGCCTCGGACGGCGAGGCGGACGAGCGGTACGCGCCGACGCCCGCGTACGACGACTGGCTGGACCTGCCGGCGGCCGAACGCTGGGCCCGGCTCGTCACGGCCTGGCTGGTGGGGACGCGTACCGCCGGCCTGGTCGGCGGCCAGGACGCGAAGGGCCGTGCGCTGTCGGCGCTGGGCCCGGACCTCGACCGGGGCGCGGCGCCGGAGGTGCGGCGGCGGGTCCTCACCTTGCAGGCCACGCTGCCGCCGGGCTCGGCGGCGGACCCGGAGGCGCTGCTGGCGCGACTGCGGTGGGAGCGACCGCTGCGGGGCGCGGCGGCCAGGCCTGCGGGGCCGGGCGCGGGACCGGCGGCCGGCGGGGGCTCCCAGGCAGCGGGTTCGGCACTCGGCGCGAGCACGGGCACGGGCACAGGCACAGGCGCGGGCCCGGTATCAGGGCATCTCACGGGCGGCGGCGCGGGCGCGGTGTCAGGGCACCTCGCCGGCGCGGGCACCGCCACCGCGTACGGCACCACCACCGCGTACAGCACCGCCCCCACCTCCACCGACCTCCGCTCCCGGATCGCCCTGTGGACGCTCTCCGAGGCCGAGCTGCTCGGGATCACCGGCCGCGGGGCCCTCGCCTCGCCCGCCCGTGCGCTGCTCAACCTGCCCCTCGCCGAGGCCGTGACCGAGCCGGTGGCCGTCCACGGCGTCGAGCTGTCCGTCGCCGCCTCCCGCGCCGCGACCCTGCTCGCCCCGCTCCTCCCCGAGGCCGTCGACCACGTGCTGCTCCAGGCCGACCTCACCGCGGTCGCGCCCGGGCCGCTCCAGCGGCCGCTCGCCGACATGCTCTCCGTGCTCGCGGACGTGGAGTCGAAGGGTGGGGCGACCGTCTACCGCTTCACACCCGGCTCCGTGCGCCGCGCGCTCGACGCCGGACGCAGCGCCTCCGACCTGCACGACTTCCTGACGGCGCACTCCCGTACGCCGGTTCCGCAGCCGCTCTCGTACCTCATCGACGACGTGGCGCGGAAACACGGCCATCTGCGGATCGGCGCCGCCTCCGCCTACGTCCGCTGCGACGACGACGCGCTCCTCGGCGAGATCCTGGCCGACAAGCGGTCCGCGTCGCTGCGGCTGCGCCGCCTTGCGCCGACCGTGCTCGCCGCCCAGACGGACCCGGCGGGGCTGCTCGAGGGGCTGCGGTCGATGGGGTACGCCCCGGCCGCCGAGTCCGCGGCGGGCGACGTCCTGATCACCCGCGCCGACGCCTACCGCACCGGCGCCCGCACCGCGCCCGTTCCCGTCCCCGACGGCCCGCCCGCCCCGGACACGACCCTGCTCGGCGCGGCGGTCCGCGCGATCCGGGCCGGGGACCTCGCCTCGACGGCCGTCCGCAAGGAGCGCCCCGAGGGCACGACGCCCGCCCCCGGAGAACTCCCCCGCACCTCCGCCGCCGAGACCCTGGCCACGGTCCAGGCGGCCGCGATGACCGGCTCGGCCGTCTGGATCGGCTACGTGAACGCGGAGGGCGCGGCCAGCCAGCGGGTCATCGCCCCGGTCCGGGTCGAGGGCGGCTTCGTGACGGGCTACGACCACACGGCGGACGAGGTCCGCACGTACCCCCTGCACCGCATCACGGGCGTCGCGGAACTGGCGGACGACCAGGTCTGACCGCGTCGTCGGGCGAGATCGACCGGGCCCGTGGTGGGCGCATGGTGGGCCTGTGGTGGCCCCATCGTGGGCAGGCCCGTGTCCACCGGGCCGCGGTCAGGCACACTGGATGGTTGCCGCTCCCTGAAAGGTTGACCGCGTGAACGGACCACTCATCGTCCAGAGCGACAAGACGCTGCTCCTGGAGGTCGATCACGAGCAGGCCGACGCCTGCCGGCGAGCCATCGCGCCCTTCGCGGAACTGGAGCGGGCGCCCGAGCACATCCACACGTACCGGGTGACCCCGCTCGGCCTGTGGAACGCCCGCGCCGCCGGGCACGACGCCGAGCAGGTCGTCGACGCGCTCGTCGAGTTCTCGCGCTACCCCGTGCCGCACGCGCTGCTCGTGGACGTCGCCGAGACCATGGCCCGCTACGGCCGGCTCACCCTCTCCAAGCACCCGACCCACGGCCTCGTCCTCACCACCACCGACCGGCCCGTCCTGGAGGAGATCCTCCGCTCGAAGAAGGTGCAGCCGCTGGTCGGGGCCCGGATCGACCCGGACACCGTCGCCGTGCACCCCTCCGAGCGCGGACAGATCAAGCAGACGCTCCTGAAGCTGGGCTGGCCGGCCGAAGACCTCGCCGGTTACGTGGACGGCGAGGCGCACCGGATCGACCTCGCCGAGGACGGCTGGGCGCTCCGCCCGTACCAGAAGCAGGCCGTCGAGGGCTTCTGGCACGGCGGCTCCGGGGTCGTCGTGCTGCCCTGCGGCGCGGGCAAGACGCTGGTCGGGGCCGGTGCGATGGCGCAGGCGAAGGCCACCACCCTGATCCTCGTCACGAACACCGTCTCGGCCCGGCAGTGGAAGCACGAGCTGGTGAAGCGGACCTCGCTGACCGAGGACGAGATCGGCGAGTACTCCGGTACGAAGAAGGAGATCCGGCCGGTCACCATCGCCACGTACCAGGTCCTGACGACCAAGCGGAAGGGCATCTATCCGCACCTGGAGCTCTTCGACTCCCGCGACTGGGGCCTGATCGTCTACGACGAGGTGCATCTGCTGCCCGCGCCGGTCTTCAAGTTCACCGCCGACCTGCAGGCCCGGCGGCGGCTCGGGCTCACGGCGACCCTCGTCCGGGAGGACGGGCGCGAGTCGGACGTGTTCTCGCTGATCGGCCCCAAGCGCTTCGACGCGCCGTGGAAGGAGATCGAGGCGCAGGGGTACATCGCGCCCGCCGACTGCGTCGAGGTCCGGGTCAATCTGACGGACTCGGAGCGCCTCGCGTACGCGACGGCGGAGCCGGAGGAGAAGTACCGCTTCTGCGCCACGACGGCGACGAAGCGGAAGGTGACGGAGGCCCTGGTGAAGAAGTTCGCCGGGCAGCAGATCCTCGTCATCGGCCAGTACATCGACCAGTTGGACGAGCTCGGCGAGCATCTGAACGCGCCGGTCATCAAGGGCGAGACGTCGAACGCGCAGCGCGAGAAGCTCTTCGACGCGTTCCGCGAGGGCGAGATCAGCGTGCTGGTCGTCTCGAAGGTCGCGAACTTCTCGATCGACCTGCCCGAGGCGACGGTCGCGATCCAGGTCTCGGGCACGTTCGGCTCGCGCCAGGAGGAGGCACAGCGCCTCGGACGGGTGCTGCGGCCGAAGGCCGACGGCCACCAGGCGCACTTCTACTCGGTGGTCGCGCGGGACACGATCGACCAGGACTTCGCGGCGCACCGCCAACGGTTCCTGGCCGAGCAGGGGTACGCGTACCGGATCGTCGACGCGGACGAGCTGATGGCGGGCGAGGAGCCGGTCGGCTAGCCGCTGCTGGGGGTCCACTCGTAGCGTCGGGTGCCGGGGACGTGCGCGCAGAGGAGCGCGTAACCCTCCGGGCTGAACTCGAGGTCGAGCTCCTCGTCGGAGGTGCACTCGGTGTAGGCTGTGGGGCCCTCGGGGTCCGCCGGGCCGATGACGGTGTCGGCCGGTACGGTCCGGGGCGGCGGGCTGCCCTTCTCGGTTTCGGCGGCCGTCAGCGCGACGGTCGCCGCCACGGCGATCACCGCGGCACCGGCCACGGCAGCCGCCACCACCCACACACCCGCGGCGCGTCGCCGTCCCGGCACGACCGGCGGGGCGGCCGGGAGGGCCGGGGCCGGCGGGGCGTCGCCGAACTGGTCCCGGGCCGGGGCCGGCGGGGCGTCGCCGAACTGGTCCGGAACGACGAAGGGCTCGTCCGCCCAGATCACCGGCCACCGCTCGGGACCGAGGGCCTGCCGCGCCCGGGCAATCTCATCGCGGGCCGCCGCGGCCGACGGACGGTCCTCCGAGCGGTCGGCGAGCATCGCCGCGGCCAGGGCGGGCGGGCCGCCGCCCAGGGAGCGCAGGACCAGTCCGGCCGCGTAGACGTCCTGGGCCGGTGTACTGACCGCCCCGGCGCGGATCTCCGGTGCGAGGTAGTCCGGGGTGCCCGGCACGTACGCGGGCGAGGTGAGCTGGAGGTGCGGGAGGACGCGGGCCACGCCGAAGTCGGCGAGGAAGGTGTGCGGGCGGCCCTCGCCGGTCGCCGCGAGCAGCACGTTCGAGGGCTTCACATCACGGTGCACGAACCCGGCGGCGTGCACCGCCGCCAGCGCGTCGAGGAGCTGCTCGGCGATCAACAGGGCGACCGACGGGGGCAGTTCGCCGTAGTCGGCGAGCAGTCCGGCGAGGGTGCCGCCGCGCACGAGCGGCAGTACCAGCCAGGCCTCGGTGTCCCGGACGAACCAGTCCAGCGGTGCGAGGACGTGCGGGTGCCCGATACGTACGGACTGCTCGCAGACCAGCCTGAGCAGCGACTCGACGTCCGCGTTCCCGCACGTCCCCCCTGGCACCTTCACGGCGACGTCACCGCCGCCGTGCGTGTCGACCGCCCGCCAGACCGTGCCCTGCGCCCCGCGCGCGACCGGCGCGACGAGGCGGTACCGGTCGGCGAGCATCCCCCCTGCCTCCATGCAGGGAAGGGTATCCCCGGGGCAGGGCGGGTGCTCAGGAGCCGGCGAGGGTGAGGATGACCAGGTCCCCACTGGTGGTGATCTGTACAGCGTTCGCGCCCGAGGTTGCGGTGAAGGTGCCGGCGATGTCCACGACCGTGTAGTCGGCGCCCTCCAGGGCCTTGCGGTACTGGTCCAGGACCGCCTTGGAGTCTTCGGTGCGGTACGTGAGGACGTAGGCGCCGGTGTTGCCCGTGACCGACGTCAACTCCCCTTCCGGAAGGGGAAGTCCTGCGGGCAGGTCCTTGGGGGCCTCCACCGCGCCGGACGCGTCCGACGGCTCGGCGGAGTCCGAGGGCTCGGCGGCCGCGGTGGAGGGCTTGGACGAGGCGCTCGAGCCACCCTTGGCGTCGGAGCCGACCTCCTGAGAGCAGGCGGTGAGCGTCAGGCCGGCGGCCACGACGACGGCGAGCAGCGAAGAGGTGTGCTTCCAGGGCATGGTGATGACCAATCAGCTAGTGAGGTGCCGGCGGATGCCTTCCACCCGGAGATTGACACATGAAAACTTCCTTTGACAAGTGTCAATCGATCGCCCTAGCGTGAGGACATGGACCAGACCACGACGGCACGCAATCTGGAACTTCAGCGTCAGTGGTACGGAGCCCCCCTGGGGGAGCTCTGCCGGGAGCTGTGCACCCTGTTCGGAGTGACCCAGTCGGGTCTCGCGGAGACCCTGGGGGTCTCTCCGGCCATGCTCAGTCTCGTCATGCGCGGACAGCGCGCGCGGATCGCCAACCCCGACGCCGCGGCGCGGCTCTCCGCGCTGCTGCACCTGGCCCGCGACATCCGCACGGGTGAGGTGCCGGCCTCGGCGGTACCTGCCAGGCTCGCCGAGGTGCGCGCCAGCCGGACCCCCGGCCAGGACTCGCTCGGTTCCGCCGTCACCGGCGACGCGGCCCTCGCGGCCGAGTCCGCGGCGGACGCCGATCTCCGGTTCGTACGGCGGTTGCGCGATCTGCTCACGTCGACGGCGGGGGCGGTCGACCTCCTGGACGCGGCCGCCCTGGTCGAGGCCCGACACCCGGGCCTGGCCGAGATCCTGCGCACCTGCGGGGCGGGCCGCACGGACGAGGCGGTCGCCCTGGTGCGCCGGCTGACCCCGCCCGCCTAGGACAGAGGGCGGCGAGACGAGAACGGCGGTCAGTCCATCATCGCGATCACCGGGGCGATCACGGCCAGCGTGTACTGGAGGGCCACCGCGCACGTGCGCACGCGGTACGCGAGGGCCGCGCGCGGCGTCACGGCGGCGGTGAGGCCGGCCAGAGCGCCCAGTCCCAGCGCCCAGAAGGCCGCGGCTACGGCGCCGCCGCTCTTGCCGTCGCCGCCGATGGCGTCGTCGAGCGCGACGATCCCGGTGAGGACGAGGGAGACGAAGAGCGCCAGGAGGCCGCCGAAGGCGAGGATCCGCAGCGCGCGGACGGACGGGGCCGTCGGGTCGGGCGTCGTCGTCGGAGCTGCCGTCGCCTGCGACGCCGTGGTCGTGGAGGGTGCCGCCGTTGCCTGGGATGCCGGGGTCGTCGTCATGCCCCGATCACATCATCGGGGGTCGGGGCCGGGCATGGGCGGTCGTACTCAGTCCGGGCCCCCCACGTACTCGGGTCGAGGGTTTTTGACCCCCGCCTCTTCGGCGTACTCGCCGAGGAGGACGACGCTCACGGCGGCGCCGCCGTAGGCGCGTATCGCGCGGAGCGCGAGGGCGAGGCGGTGCGAGCGGGGGATCGTACGGTCCGGGGTGAAGGTCGCTGTGGTCATGCCTCCATGATGGAATTCGGACATTCCGAACACATCAGGCTGGGGGTGGAAACCTTCGTCCCCCTCAGGACGGACCCACCCCTACGGGTCCGACCAGAGCCGTCCGGCACGCAAAACCATTCGCCTCATCCGCACCCCCGAAGCTACACTCTCCGACTTCCCCGCCTCCCTCCGTGGAGTGTCGCCGTCCGGTCGGAAACCGGCGGCCGTCCTGGCATGTCCGCGCACCTGGAGGCTTCCGCATGTCCCCGTCCGACCCGCTCGCGCGCGAGCGCGCCCATCTCGCCGACTCCCGCGCCGCGCTGCGTGCGATGCGCGAGGACGCCGAGGCGCTCGACATCAAGGACGTCACCGCGAACTGGGTCAACGCCGTCGTCCTGCAGGCCCAGATCGAGGAGCGGATCAAGGCACTGGCCGACCTCTCCCACACCCCGCTGTTCTTCGGCAGGCTCGACTACCTGCACACCACGCAGGAGGGGCAGCGCTTCTACATCGGCCGGCGGCACGTCCACGACGCTCAGGGCGACCCGATGGTGATCGACTGGCGCGCGCCGGTCTCGCAGCCGTTCTACCGGGCGTCGAAGAAGGACCCGCAGGACGTCGGTCTGCGGCGCCGGTTCGGCTACACGGGCGGCGAGCTCACCGCGTACGAGGACGAGCACCTCTCCGACCCCGAGGCGCTGACATTTTCCGGCTCCGCCGGGGGGTCGCGCACGAGCAAGCTGCTCCAGGCGGAGATCGAGCGTCCGCGCGTGGGTCCGATGCGGGACATCGTCGCCACCATCCAGCCCGAGCAGGACGAGATCGTCCGCTCGGGGCTGTCCGGCACCGTCTGCGTCCAGGGCGGCCCGGGCACCGGAAAGACGGCCGTGGGTCTGCACCGGGTCGCGTACCTCCTCTACGCCCACCGGGAGCGGCTGGCGCGCACCGGCACGCTCGTCATCGGCCCGAACCGCTCCTTCCTGCACTACATCGAGCAGGTCCTGCCCGCGCTCGGCGAGCTGGAGGTGCGGCAGGCGACCGTCGACGACCTGGTGGCGCACGTCGAGGTGCGGGGGACGGACGAGGCGGCGACGGCGGTCGTCAAGGGCGATGCGCGGATGGCGGAGGTCCTGCGCCGCGCGGTCCGCTCGCACGTCACACTGCCCACCGAGCCGCTGATGGTGGTGCGCGGCTCGCGCCGCTGGCGGGTCCCCGCGTACGAACTGGAGGAGATCGTCCGCGAGTTGCTCGACCGGAACATCCGCTACGGCGCCGCCCACGACGCGCTCCCGCAGCGCATCGCGCACGCGGTCCTGGTACGGATGGAGCAGGCGGGCGAGGCCCCGGACGACCGGGTGCAGGACGCGGTGGCCCGCAACGCGGCGGTGAAGGCGGTCGTGAAGGCGGTCTGGCCCGCGGTCGACCCGGCGAAGCTGGTGCTGCGGCTGCTGAGCGACCCCGACTTCCTGGCGGCGCACGCGGAGGGCCTGCTGTCGGCGGACGAGCAGAAGCTGCTGCTGTGGGCGAAGCCCGCCCGCTCGGTGAAGTCGGCGAAGTGGTCGGCGGCGGACGCGGTCCTGATCGACGAGGCGAAGGACCTGGTGGAGCGCACGCACTCGCTCGGGCATGTGGTCCTGGACGAGGCGCAGGACCTGTCCCCGATGCAGTACCGGGCGGTGGGGCGCCGCTGCACGACCGGCTCGGCGACGATCCTCGGCGACCTGGCGCAGGGCACGACCCCGTGGGCGACGGAGAGCTGGGCCCAGGCGCTGGGGCATCTGGGCAAGCCGGAGGCCGTGGTGGAGGAGCTGACCGCCGGTTTCCGTGTGCCGCGCGAGGTCATCGCGTACGCGTCCAGGCTGCTGCCGCACATGTCCCCGGGCCTGGCGGCCGTCGAGTCGGTCCGTGAGAACCCGGGCTCGCTGACGGTCCGGGCTGCCGAGGCGACGGAGCTCGACGCGGCGGTGGTCGCGGCGTGCGTGGAGTCGCTGGTGCACGAGGGCTCCATCGGCCTGATCGCCGCCGACGCGCGGATCGCGCCGCTCGCGGAGGCGCTGACGGCGGCCGGGCTCGCGTACCTCTCCCCCGGCGAGGAGACGACGGCCGAGTCCCGGCTGACGCTGGTCCCGGCCTCGCTGGCCAAGGGTCTGGAGTACGACTACGTGGTCCTGGACGACCCGGCGGCGGTCGTGGACGGCGAGCCGGACGAGCGGACGGGCCTGCGGCGGCTGTACGTGGCTCTGACGCGTGCCGTGTCGGGCCTGACGGTCCTTCACTCCTCGCCGCTGCCTCCCCAACTGGCCTAGGAGCGGAGGAAGGCGCGGACCCCCTGGGAGACCGTGTCGTCGCCGAGCAGGGCGTTGTGGTCGAGGCAGCCCGCGGCGTTGTTGGTGGCGCCCGTGAGCGGCACGCTGCTGTCGGGGTTGATGACCTCGTCGCAGTTCGACCACCACGTGGCGTAGCGCACGGCCCCGGGCGTCTCGTCGCCCTCCGCGAGCCGCTTCTGCACGTACGAGCCGGGGGTCATGTCACGGCAGGCCTGGTCCCACAGGGCGCAGGCCCAGGCGGTGCTGGTGCCGTGGTTGGGGCCGGCGAGCGAGACCCAGTGGGCCACGGAGGACTGCCCGGCGCCGTCGAACTTCACGTACCAGCGGGTGACGAGGCTGCCGAAGGAGTGGGCGACGAGGTCGACCCGGCTCGCGCCGGCCTGCCGCTTGACGTTCTCGACGTACGCGGCGAGTTCGCCGGCGATGACCTCGTTGACGGACCGGTGGGTGTCGTAGCCGAAGGAGAAGAGTTCGGCGTCGGTGTACCCGTCCGCCTTGAGGTCCTCGCGCAGTCCGCCCCAGACACCGGGGTCCGCGTTGTAGCCGTGCACGAAGACGACGGGGGTGCGGGCCGCGGCCTGTGCGGGAGCCTGGGCGAGAAGCAGCGACAGCAGGGCGAGCAGCGGAACGATCGCGACACGGAGCCTCAACACGCTTCCCCCTACGAGGTGTTACGCACGAGTAATCAGCAGCATGGTGAGGCCTGCGGGTCGTGATGAACAGCCCCGTGCGCGAACCTCAGGCACCGGATGCGTACTCGGGGAGGGCCTCGGACCAGGCGCGGTGGGCGACCGCGGCGAGGACGGGGTTGGTGACGCGGTAGTAGTGCTCCGTCACCAGGCCCCAGGCCAGCGCCCAGCCCCGGCCCCGTGCCCAGGTCGCGTCGTCGACCTCGGCGGCCTCGCGGAACAGCGGGCGGGTCTCGGCGGTGAGGAGCGTCCAGGCGGCCATCATGTCGCAGGCCGGGTCGCCGGTGCCGACGGCGCCGAAGTCGATGACGGCGCTCAGCCGCCCCTCCCGGGTCAGCAGGTTGCCGGGCAGCAGATCGCCGTGGACCCAGACGGGTTCGCCGTCCCACTGCGGAAGGCGCAGAACCGACTCCCACGCCTCGGTCGCGGCGGCGCCGTCGATCGTGCCGTCGGCGCCGAGGTCGCGGAGGGCGCGGTCGATGGCGTCGCCCGTCCACTCGGTGACGTGGCCACCGCGGAAGGACCTCGGACCGCCGCCGGCGTCCACGCTCCGCAGCGCGACGCCGAAGCGGCCCAACTCCACTGCGGCGTGGGCGAGATCGACGATCGGCTCGTCGAAGGCGTTGGCGCCGTCGAGCCATCCGTACACCGACCAGGGCAGCGCGAAGTCGTCGCCCGGGACGCCGCTGCCCAGCAGCACCGGCACCGGCAGCGGGAGGTGCGGGGCGAGGTGCGGCAGCCAGCGCTGCTCCTTGCCGATGGCCCGGGCGGTGTCGGCGGTCTTCGGCAGCCGGACCGACATCGTGTCGCCGAGGCGGAACATGTCGTTGTCCGTGCCCGCCGACGGAACGTGCGCGACGGGCAGCTCCGCCCACTGCGGGAACTGGGCGGCGATGAGTCTGCGCACGATGTCGACCATGGCCGGGAGGCTAGCCAGCGGCCGCTCCTTCGGGCCAACGAATTACGGTGGGGCGGCGCGACCGCGAGAAGGGTGGAACACGATGTCGAGGACGACCGTCGTCACCGGCGGCAGCCGCGGGATCGGCGCGGCGACCTGCGTACGCCTGGCGGCCGAGGGGCACGATCTCGTGCTCGGGTACGTACGCGATGCCGCCGCCGCGGAGAGGACGGCGCGGGCGGTCCGGGAGGCGGGCGCGCGCTGTGTCGTGGTGCGGGCGGACACGTCGGTCGAGGCGGACGTGGAGCGGCTGTTCGACACGGCCGAGGCCGAACTGGGCCCCGTGACCGGCCTGGTCAACAACGCGGGCGTGACGGGCCCGCTGGGGCGCCTCGCGGACGCCACGACCGAGGACCTGCGCCGGGTCGTGGAGGTCAACCTCCTCGGCTACCTGCTGTGCTGCCGCCGCGCCGCCCGCGACATGGCCGCGCACGGCGGCGGGGCGATCGTGAACATCTCCTCCGCCGCGGCCACGCTCGGCAGCCCCGGCGACTACGTCCACTACGCGGCGACGAAGGCGGCGACCGACGCCCTGACCATGGGCCTCTCCAAGGAGCTGGGCCCGGACGGCATCCGGGTCAACGCGGTCGCCCCGGGCATCGTCGAGACCGACATGCACGCGACGATGGGCGACCCCGACCGCCCGGCGAAGGCGGCCGCCACGATCCCCCTTGGCCGCCCGGGTCGCCCGTCGGAGATCGCGGCTGCGGTGGCGTGGCTGCTGTCCGAGGACGCGTCGTACACGACGGGCACGGTGCTGAGGGTGTCGGGCGGCCGGTGACCCGGCCCCCGTTGTGGGCATTCGTCCCGCTGGGGCGGTGGGGGTCCCCCCGGACGAAGTCTGGGGGAGGGTGGGCACACGGGACGGTGCCCCTGCCAGGCCCGGGCTCCCCGTGCCTGCGGTGCCCACGGGCGCGACGCCATCGTGGGTCGGGTAAGCCTGGGCCGGCCCCGGCCCGGGGGCGTCAGCTCTCCTTGTACCAGCTCAGCCGCTCCCGCAGCACGCCGCTCTCGCCCTCCCCGGCCATGACCGAGGCCGCGTACAGCTCCGCCATGGGCGAGGCGATGTTGCCGTCCCGTACCCCCGGCTGGGTCAGGTACGGCTGGCCCGCCCATGTGGTGTCGTGCTCCTCCGGGTCCATGTAGCTCCACGCCGCGCCCCGCGAGCGCCGCGCCACCTCCCCCAGGTACCAGGCGGCGCCCTGGAGGAACGACTCCGGCTCCGACGCCTCGAAGTGCGGGCCGGAGGAGAACCGTTCCTTGGTGAGCCGCTCCAGCACGTCGAGCGAGGCGGCGGAGAAGTCCCAGGTCTCCGCCGGCCGCCCGGTCTCCTCGACCCAGGCGGCGAACGCCCGCTCCCGTTCGGCGAGCCAGCCGGCCAGCCAAGGATGGAGCGCGACCTCCGGCTCCGGGTCCACCCCCGGCGTGTGCTCCTTCACCGGCTCCCAGTCCGGCCGCTCCTCGCGCAGCCCGGCCACGGCGTCGCTCAGCCGCCGCGCGGCCGCCGCGAACTCCTCGCCGGTACGGCTGCTCAGCGCCCGTTCGATCAGCAGCATCGGGGCCACCGGTTCGAGCCCGAGCGCGGCGTCCGGCACCACCACCGGATGCCCCTCCACCTCACCGACCGGCTCCGTGTCCCAGCCCCATCCTCCGCCCGCGACCGTCAGCAGGACCTCACCGAGATAGGCCATGGTGTCGTTCACGAGTGCGACGTCCGGTTCCGCCGACGCGTCCGGGGCGTAGTGGCGCAACAAGGCCGCCTCCAGCCGCGACAGGGACTCCACGTCGAAATCGAGCCGCGTCTCTTCGGGAAGGCTCTCCTCCCGCAGCCGGTCGATCGCCTCCGGAACGTGGTCGATCCACACGATGAGGTCCGGTACTCCGGCGGTGCGCACAGTCTGTCCTCGGGTCATGCCCATGACCCTAGGGCCCCGATCCGGCGAGGAACGAGTCAGCCACACCCGGCAGTTGCGCAACTCACGCCCCGCGTGGCGCCCTTCGCCAACGGGAACGGGCTGCCCTAGTGTGTGTCATGGCAGCGTCATGACGGGGGCTGTGCGCGCTGCCCCGTTTTCCTCCCTGCCCCCAGGGAACCCAGTTGAGCTATCTCACCCGAATACGTACCCGCTTCGGTGTGCGCGCGGCGGTCATCGCCGTCAGCGCCGGGCTCCTCGCCGGTGGACTGCCCTTCCTGGACGCCCAGGACGCCACGGCCGCGCCTCGTAACCGCTGCGACCAGAAGTACGGCACCCCGGACACGGCCCCGCCGGCCGGCAGTCTGCCCGGCGCCAACGGCCGGGACGCCACCCCGAACGCCGAGCAGTACGTCTACGACTACGACAACCCGTCCCTCGGCTACGACGGGCTCCAGCTTCCCGCCAGCGAGCGGGAGTTGCAGAGCTACGGCAAGGACCCCAAGAAGTGGCCGAACGACCGCCACAAGCAGATCTACGCGCGCTGGAACCGCAACCAGGCGAACACCGACGCCAGTAAGCGGTGGTCGAAGACCGACTTCGACGGGTGGCTGAAGAGCGTCATCCGCCTCGAAGGCAACGGCAAGCGAGGCGCCGGCTTCGAGCGCCAGGTCACCCGGCACTACAAGCTCGGCGGCCCGGACTGGCTGTGCCAGGGCTCGCTCAAGGGCATCGACAAGAAGCTCCACGAGGAGCTGAAGAAGGAACTCGGCGACAGGTTCCCGAACAAGGACCGTCGGTTCGACGCGGTCAACCCCAGGACCAAGACGATCTACGAGTACAAGGCGGGAGGGCGCTTCGACTACAAGGAGATCCACGTCGACAAGGCCCTCGCCGCCCGGGGCTGGAAGGTCGTCTACATCTTCGGTGAGGAGCCCGACGACGCCACCAAGCGGAAGCTCGCCGAGGTCGACGCCAACGGCAAGGGGAAGATCGGCAGCTACAAGCACACCGCGACGCCCCAGCCGAAGTACAACAACAACACCGGCTACAACAAGCCCTCCGGCAGCCTGAACCCCGCCTGCCAGACCGCGGGCACCGGCACCATGACCCTCGCGGCCGCGGGCGGCATCTGCTCCGCCAACGGCGCCGCGGACCGGACGTCCAACGGCTCCCCGAAGAACAAGGAGCAGGCCCGGCGCATCGCCGCGGCCGAGCGCGCCGACGGGAACGCCTCGCAGCGCATGCGCGGCCCCGGCGGCGTCGACTTCTCCACCCTTGAGCTGCGCTACGTCGGCACCCCGGTCAACGGCAAGGGCCTGGACTACTCGTACAAGGCCGGCATCAACCCGGACGCGGACGAGAACCCCTCCTTCGGAGGCCAGGAGAAGGCCCAGCTCATCTCGGACTCGTTCTTCACGTGGATGGCGCTCACCCCGGAGAAGTTCTGGGTGAACCTCAACCCGGACGAGCCGAACCGGGTCATGGACCAGAAGTTCGGCACCACCGACGCCGGACGCGTGCTCCTGGAGGCCGACCTCCAGATGAAGCACGACTACGCGGCGTTCCTGAACCCCAAGGACGAGGACGCGGCCCGGGTCTGGGACTCCCTCACCCGCGTGGACGGCGCCCCGTGCCTGCACAGTGTGCGGAACTGGATCGAGCCGAAGCCCGCGCAGGTGCGCGAGCAGGACGGCGGCATCTACATCCTGGACGCCCCGCTGAAGGTGAAGTCGGTGCCGCAGGAGTTCAGCGCCCCCGTCCCGGGCGAGAAGTGCAACCTCACCGAGGCGCAGATCCAGCACAACCAGCGGCTGATCGAGCAGTACGTCATCCCCAAGATCGAAGAGAAGATCAACAAGAGCGACGAGCCGATCTACGCCGACCTGCGCCGGGTCTACACCTCCCGGGTGGCGGCGGAGTGGGTCATGCAGCAGGACGCGAAGAAGGCCGGTGACTACCACCGGATCATCGGCAGCAACGACGTGAAGAGCTGGCCGATCCGCGGCGAGAAGTGGGACAAGAACGACGTCTACCAGCGGTACGTGAAGTCCTTCAGGGAGGGCGACTACAAGTTCGAGCGCGAGTACGGCGGCCTCGTCTACACGTACACCGTCGGCGGTGTGGACTTCTCCAAGTCCCCGCGGCAGAACATCCCCAAGGTCCGCTTCGACATCGAGAACCCGCGCCTGCCGCAGGTCACCGACCGCTCGAAGATCGCACCGCGGGACTACCGCGACACCGGGACGCAGCTTCTGGGTGGCAACACCCACGTGACGCCGACCGGTGACCCCACGCCGGAGCCGACGCCGACGCCGAGCGGCACCGGCAAGCCGGACCCGACCCCCACCCCGACGGACCCGTCGAGCCCGACCCCGTCCACCCCGGCACCCACCAACGGCGGCCACACCCAGCCGCCCAAGGCGGACGGCGGACTCGCCGACACCGGTACGCGGATGGGCACGGTGGCCGGCCTGGCAGCGGCCCTCCTCGCGGCCGGCGGAGCCGCGATCTGGTGGAAGCGCCGCAGGAACTCCACGGCGCACTGACCTGAACCCCGGCACCCCACAGGGGCGCCCCCTCCTCGGAGGGGGCGCCCCTTGTCGTTCCCGCGGGCCCGCGGCCGGACGTGGCGGGCCCGCGGTATGTCCGTCCTACGCGTCCAGGGCCTCGCGCCAGACGCGGACCGCGGGTGCCGAGACCGGGGCCGTCCAGCCCTGGGGGCGGGCCGCGCCGCCGATGTGGAAGGCGTCGAGGCCGGCCGCCCGCAGCTCCGGGAGGTGGTCGAGGCGCAGGCCGCCGCCGACCAGGATCTGCGGCTCGTAGCCCGGCTCGCCGGCCCGCGCGGCCTCGGCCTTGAGGACGTCCAGGCCGTCGTCGACGCCGGTCGGCGCGCCCGCCGTGAGGTAGGTGTCGAGGCCCGGCAGGTCCGCGAGCTGCTTGCGCAGCGCGTCGCGGTGCGGCGCGCGGTCGATCGCCCGGTGGAAGGTCCAGCGGCAGCCGTCCAGGACGGCGATCAGCCGCTCGACCGCCACCAGGTCCGGATCGCCATCGGCCGTCAGGAAGCCGAGCACGAACTCGTCCGCGCCCGCCCCCCGAAGGTCCGAAGCGCGGGCCACCAGCGCGTCGATGTCGCCGGCCGCGAAGCCGTCGGTGAGTCTGAGCATCACGCGCAGCGGAATGTCCACGGCTCCACGGATCGCCTCGAAGCCGGTCCGCGACGGGGTCAGCCCGTCCGCCGCCATGTCGGTGACCAGCTCGAGGCGGTCCGCCCCGCCCGCTTGGGCGGCGACCGCGTCCTCCGCGTCGAGGGCGATCACCTCAAGGACTGCACGGTTGCTCATCGAGCCCATTCCTCCATGAATGACGGCTACAGGTCTAGTCCAATGACCAGACTAGCCGTGCGCGTGGCCTCCCGCATCGTGCGTGGCGCTGCCCGTCGGCGCAGGGGCGGTCGCGTGACCGGTGCCCGCGTGCACCGTGAAGGCCGCCGTCCGCACCTTCCCGCCGTGCCGGAAGTCCAGGAAGAGGCGGTACGTCCCGGCGCTCGGCGCCGTCGCCGTGAAGGAGACGTCCGGGCCGGGCCCGCCCTCGTTCGGGTGGACGTGGAGGTAGGCGAGGTCCCCGTCGCGCAGGGCGACGAGGTGACCGTACGCCCCGAGGTACGGCTCCAGGTCGGTGACCGGCCTGCCGCCCTTGCAGACCGTGAGCTTCAGCTCGCCCGCCCTGCCCGGGTCGAGGGTGCCGCCCAGCGCGACCTGATAGCCGTCGACGGTCGCGGTCGGCGCGGCGGCCGGCAGCGGCTGCGGCGTGTACGCGCCGGGTACGGACAGGTCCACACCCAGGGTCACGCCCTTGGCGCCCTTCCCGGCCGGCTTGAAGTCGGCGAAGGCCTTGTAGCCACCGGCGACGGGGAGGTCGACAGGCGTCGACCAGGTGCCGTCGGCCGCGCGCACGGGGTGCAGGTGGCGGTAGACCGTGAGGTCCCGCGAGGCCACGATGAAGTGCAGTTCCTTGCCGTGCTCGGTGGTGTACGCGGTGACCTTCCTGCCCCCCGCGTCCTTGATCGAGAACTTCAGCACGCTCTTGCCCGCGGCCGGCTTCGGCGTCTCCATGGCCAGCGTGTAGCCGCCCTCGGAGACCTGGAGGCCACCGGCGGCGGGCGCGTTCGCGGCGCCCTCCTCGTGCCCCGCGTGCCCACCCGCGCCGTCCTGCTTCGCGGCGGCGGCCGCGTGCTCCCCGTGCCCGGCCTTCGCGGGCTCGCCCACGGGCCCGACGCCCTTGCCGACCCCGTACGCGGTCCCGAAGGTCGCGGCGAGCGCGGCGGCGAAGGCGGTGATCTTCACTCCGGTGTTCATGGCAGCTCTCCCGTACGTGAGTAACCGTTCGATGCACTTCACCATACCCCTGGGGGGTATCAAGTCAAGTCGAGTGGGGCCTTGCGTCGCATACCTTGGGGGGGTATACATTGGACTCAGTTCCAGATACCCCCTCAGGGTATCGCTACCGAGGAGGAACCCATGTCTTCCTGCTGTACTCCCGACGGCAGCTGCTCGACCGACGCCGGCGAGGCGGCGACCGCGACCGCCGTCGCCGACAGCACCGCGACCGTCTACGCGGTGTCGGGCATGACCTGCGGACACTGCAAGACCGCCATCACCACCTCCGTCGCCGCGCTGGACGGCGTCATCTCCGTGGACGTCGACGTCGCCGGCGGCCTGGTGACCGTGACCACCGGCGGTGCGCCCGACGACGCCGCGATCGCCGCCGCCGTCGACGACGCCGGCTACGAACTCACCGGCCGCGCCTGACCGTCCGGCCCCAGGACCTGTCCGACCCCGATCCGCCGGACAGGCCCGAGCCCCACCCCGGCCGCCGGGGCCCGTCCACCCATGGGCCCCGGCCCCCGAACTCCGCGATACCGAGGAGCAGGAATGACCACGACGACCCCCGGCGCCGCCCAGGTCGAGCTCGCCATCGGCGGCATGACCTGCGCCTCGTGCGCGGCCCGTATCGAGAAGAAGCTCAACCGCATGGACGGGGTCGAGGCCACCGTCAACTACGCCACCGAGAAGGCGAAGGTCACCTTCGACGCCGACGCCGACATCTCCGTCGCCGACCTGATCGCCACCGTCGAGGCCACCGGCTACACCGCCCAGGAGCCGACGCCCCCGAAGGACGAGTCCGGCGGCACGGACGGGCCCACCGACGAGGAGAAGGCCGACGAGGAGCTGCGGCCCCTCAAGCAGCGGCTGATCACCGCCGTCGCCCTCGCCGTCCCCGTCATCGCGATGGCGATGATCCCGGCGCTCCAGATCGAGTACTGGCAGTGGCTCAGCCTCACCCTCGCCTCGCCCGTCGTCGTCTACGCCGCCTGGCCCTTCCACAAGGCCGCCTGGACCAACGCCAAGCACGGCGCGGCCACGATGGACACGCTGATCTCCGTCGGCACGATCGCCGCGTTCCTGTGGTCGCTGTGGGCGCTGTTCTTCGGCACCGCCGGTACGCCCGGGATGACGCACCCCTTCGAGTTCACGATCGCCCGCACCGACGGCGCCGGGAACATCTACCTGGAGGCCGCGGCCGGCGTCACTGCCTTCATCCTCGCCGGGCGGTACTTCGAGGCCCGCTCCAAGCGGAAGGCGGGCGCGGCGCTCAAGGCGTTGATGCAGCTCGGCGCGAAGGAGGTGACCGTCCTCAGGAACGGCCGCGAGGTCACCGTACCGACCGCCGAACTCCAGGTCGGCGACCGCTTCCTGGTCCGCCCCGGCGAGAAGATCGCCACCGACGGCACCGTCGTCGAAGGCTCCTCCGCCGTCGACGCCTCCATGCTCACCGGCGAGTCCGTGCCGGTCGAGGTCTCCGTCGGCGACTCCGTCACCGGCGCCACCCTGAACGCCGGCGGCCGGCTCGTCGTCGAGGCCACCCGCGTCGGCGCCGACACCCAGCTCGCCCGGATGGCCAAGCTGGTCGAGGACGCCCAGAACGGCAAGGCCGCCGCCCAGCGCCTCGCCGACAAGATCTCGGCCGTCTTCGTACCGATCGTCATCGCGCTGGCGCTCGGCACCCTCGGCTTCTGGCTCGGCACCGGCTCCGGTCTGACGGCCGCCTTCACCGCCGCCGTCGCCGTCCTGATCATCGCCTGCCCGTGCGCCCTGGGCCTGGCCACCCCGACCGCGCTCATGGTCGGCACCGGCCGCGGCGCGCAGCTCGGCATCCTCATCAAGGGCCCGGAGGTCCTGGAGACCACCCGCAAGGTCGACACCATCGTCCTCGACAAGACCGGGACGGTCACGACCGGCCGGATGACGCTGATCAAGGTCCACACCGCCGCCGGCACGGACGAGACCGACGTGCTGCGCCTCGCGGGCGCCCTGGAGCACTCCTCCGAGCACCCGATCGCCCAGGCCGTCGCGACCGGCGCCGCCGCCAAGGTCGGTACGCTCCCCACCCCCGAGGACTTCGCCAACATCCCCGGCCTCGGCGTGCAGGGCGTCGTCGAGGGCCACGCGGTCCTCGTCGGCCGCGAGAAGCTGCTCACCGAGTGGGCGATGGAGCTGCCGCAGTCGTTGAAGTCCGCCAAGGGCGCGGCCGAGAAGGCCGGGAAGACGGCGATCGCGGTGGCCTGGGACGGGGAGGCCCGTGCGGTCCTGGAGGTCGCCGACGCCATCAAGGAGACCAGCCCCGAGGCCATCCGGCGGCTGCGCGCGCTCGGCCTGACCCCGATCCTGCTGACCGGTGACAACAAGGCCGTCGCCGAGTCCGTCGCCGCCGAGGTCGGCATCGACGAGGTCATCGCCGAGGTCATGCCGCAGGACAAGGTCGACGTCGTCAAGCGCCTTCAGGGCGAGGGACGTTCGGTCGCCATGGTCGGCGACGGCGTGAACGACGCCGCCGCGCTCGCCCAGGCCGACCTGGGCCTGGCGATGGGCACGGGCACGGACGCCGCCATCGAGGCCGGCGACCTGACGCTCGTACGGGGGGACCTGCGGGCCGCGGCCGACGCGATCCGGCTCTCCCGCAAGACGCTCGGCACGATCCGCTCGAACCTGTTCTGGGCCTTCGCCTACAACGTGGCCGCCCTGCCGCTCGCCGCGGCGGGTCTGCTCAACCCGATGATCGCGGGGGCCGCGATGGCCTTCTCCTCGGTCTTCGTGGTCGGCAACAGCCTGCGCCTGCGCGGCTTCCAGGCCGCCGACCGCTGACATACCGCCGACATCCCTGCGGACATCCGAGGAGGCCGCCGTGGCCGGTTACGGACAGCACAAGGAAGACATCATCAGGCGCCTGCGGCGCATCGAGGGCCAGGTCCGGGGCGTGCAGCGGATGGTGGACGAGGACGTCTACTGCATCGACGTGCTGACCCAGGTCTCCGCCATCAACGCGGCCCTCCAGTCCTGCGCCGTGGCCCTCCTGGACGAGCACCTCAGCTGCTGTGTCACCGAGGCGATCGCCCAGGGCGGGGACCAGGCGAAGGTGAAGGTGGGCGAGGCCTCCAAGGCCATCGCCCGGCTGATCAGAACGTAAGCCTCCTCGATCTTCTCGTGGGGGATCAACCGCCCTTGTGCGAAGGGCAGTCGGCGGACAGTCGGACGCTCAGGCGAAGACAGAGCCCGAGCACCGAACGGAGGAGCGTCAGCTCCACCGAACCGGGCAGACCGGGGCCGCAGACCTTCGCGCAGGGGCGGTTCTTCATGAGGGTCGACATCGGGCCATCGTACCCCTGGGGGGTATATCTTCGCCGAATGAACGGCCCGTACGATGGGCGGCCCGTGCAGGACCTGAGGGGGAGGGGATGCGCGTGCGCCGGCTGGGAGAGCTGGAGGCCGAGATCATGGACCGGCTGTGGGCCTGGCAACGGCCCGCCACGGTCCGCGAGATCGTCGACGACATAAATCTGGGGCGCCGGGTCGCCTACACGACGGTGATGACGGTGGCGGACATCCTCCACCGCAAGGGCTGGCTCCGCCGCGAGAAGGCGGGCAGGGCCTGGCTGTACGAACCGGTCCGCAGCCGCGAGGAGTACACCGCGGCCCTGATGCAGGACGCCCTCGGCGACAGCGCCGACCGGCCGGCCGCGCTGCTGCGCTTCGTGGAGACCATCTCCGACGAGGACATGCAGGCCCTGGACGCGGCGCTGCGGTCCGCCCGGCGCCCACAGGGCGGCGAGGTCGGGTGAACCACCACCTCCTGCCGCCGCTCGGGCTCGTCCTGTCCTCCGGGCTCCTGGTCCCCTGGCTCCTGGTGCGGGCCCGCTGGGCCCAGCAGGTGCCCCGGCTCGCGCTGGCGGTGTGGGCGGTGAGCGGCGCGGTGTTCGCCACATCGGCCGCGCTGCTGCCCGCCCACCTGGTGCTGCCGGCGGCCGCAAGCCACCGGCTGGGCGACGTCTACCTGGGGCTCCGGTTCCCCGCCCCGGAGGCGCTCCTCACCCTCACCGTCCGCGAATACCTGGCCCTCACCCTGGCCCTCACGGTGCTCGCGCTGCCCGCCGCCGGCTACGCACGGGAGCTGGTGCGGGCCAGGCGGGCGAGGCTGCGGCACGCGGGGGTGCTGCGGCTGGTCGGACGGTACGACCCGGCGCTGCGGGCGACCGTGCTCGACCATGCGCGGCCGGCCGTGTACTGCCTGCCGGGCCGCTCGCGCCGGGTCGTGGTCTCCTCGGGGGCGGTGGACACGCTCACCGAGGCCCAGTTGGCGGCGGCACTCGCGCACGAGCGGGCCCACATCTCCGGGCGGCACCACCTCCTGGTGGCGGCGGCGGAGGGGTTCGCGGCGGTGTTCCCGCGGCTTCCGCTGGCGCGCCACGGCGGGACGGCGGTGCCGCTGCTGCTCGAAATGGCGGCGGACGACCGGGCGTTGCGGCGCTGCACGCGCGACGCGCTGGCCACCGCCCTGTACGCGCTCGCCTCGGGCCAGGCGCCGCGCGAGGCGTTCGCGGCGGGCGGGCCGTCGGCGGCGCTGCGGATGCGGCGGATCCTCACGCCGCACAGCGCGGGACATCCGGTGCTGCGGGGGCTGTTGACGATCGGTGCGGCGGGTCTCGCGGTGGCGCCGCTGATCATCGCCTGCTGTTCCTTCCCCGGCTAATTGACTCGGTTCACTACGTAATTACTAAGTGAATTCGTAGATTTCGCATCGGTCACATCGCTCTGAATTCCCGGCTATCGTGGGTACGTTGGCGCTCAGGCTCGGCACATCGAAGGGTACGAACCAATGCAGCTGGCTGGCGTGCGGACGGCTGCGGCCGGGGACGCGACGACGATATCCAGGCTGCTGGCCGACGCCATTCGCGGCAGCTATGACGGAATACTCGGCGAAATCCCTACGCGCCGCCTTGTCTCCACGCAATGTGCACTTCCCCGTATCCGTGCGGAAATTGAAATTCCGGGTGGCGCGCCGGGCTGGCTGGGCTGGCTGGTGGCCACCGACGCGGCCGGCACGGTCGTCGGCGCGGCGGCGAGCGGGGTGCCGCTCCCGGGCGAGGGCGAGCTGTACGCGCTGGCGGTGGCGGAGGGTTCGCGGCGGCGGGGCGTGGGGTCGGCGCTGCTGGCGGCGGCGACGGAGCGCATGCGGGGGTTCGGGGCGGGGGAACAACGCGTGAGCCTCCCGACGGAGTCGGACCCGTCGCTCCCCTTCTACGAGACGAGGGGCTTCACCCCCCTGACCCCGACCCGCCTGACCCGCGAGCTCTGACCTACGCGCCCCACCGGGGCGACGCCCGCCACCCCACGCCCGTGTGGGCAACTGTCCCGCTGGGGCGGTGGGGGTCCCCCCGGACGAAGTCTGGGGGGACCCCCAGCCCTGCGGAGCAGTTGCCCACAACCCGGTGGCAGATGAACGCCATCGCGTGTTCACGCCGCCTCGATCGCTGGATCCCGCTCCCCCACCCCCGCCAGGATGGATCCGCGGCGCGGGCCCGGCGGCACGGGACCTCGTCCGGACGGCATGGACCGAGCGAGCCCCTGGAGGAGCGATGCAGAAACAGAGCGGCGCCGCGCTCGCGCCGGTCCTGCCGTCCCGATACGACCTCACCTCCGACACCCTCCCCGGACTGGAGTCCGTCGCCCCCGGCGACGAGGACTCCGTCTGGCTGTACGACGCCCTGCTCGGCCCCCACAGCGCGGACATCGTCCGCTACCTCGGCCTCGCCCGCGCCACCGGCGGTCCCGGCCCCGTGCTCGACCTCGGCTCCGGCGCCGGGCGGCTCGCCGTCCCGTTCGCCCGGCACGGCTTCGCCGTCGAGGCCGTCGACCGGGACGCCGCCGCCCTGGAGCGGCTCCAGGCCTGGGCCCACCGCATCGGCCCCCAGGTCGCCGAACTGATCGTGACCACCCGCGCCGATCTCACCGAACTCCGCCTGCACGGCAGCTACCGGCTCGCGCTGCTCGCCGGCGCCATGGTGTCCGCCGTCCCCCCGCGGGCCCGCCCCGGTCTGCTGCGCGAGATCGCCTCGCACCTGGACACCGGCGGCGCCCTCGCCCTGGACTACACCTCCCACCTGCTCCCCGGACTCGTCGCCGAACCGCGGCGGACCTGGGCCTTCCAGGTCCCGCGGTTCGACGGCATCGACGAGTGGGTGGTCGCCCGGCAGGTCTTCGACCTGGCGGAGATGAGCGAGCGGATCACGTACTACGCCGCCCGGACCGGCAAACTCTCCACCGAGCGGGCCGTGCTGACCACCGACAAGTGGATCGTCGACCCCGAACGGCTCGCGGCCGAACTGCACTCCGCGGGCCTGCACATCGAGGGCCGGCGGCGGCACCGCATCGACGAACGGACCGAGAGCGTGCTGCTCGTCTGTCGTGCGGACGACTGACATCAAGGAAAGCCAAGAGGTACGATGCCTGCAAAAGTTTGAGCCGACCAGGTCGACCAGGTGGCGGGCGGAGAAGATGGCAGTCGTGGATGAGCTGACGGGCCGCGAGGCGGTGATCCAGCGCCTGCGCGACGTCGGGCTGCGGGTCACGGGCCCGCGCCTCGAGGTGCTCACGGTGCTCGCCTCGGCCGGCCATCTCGACGTGGAGGCGATCACCGCCACCGCCCGCGAGCGCCTCGGCACGCTCACCAGCCAGGCCGTGTACGAAATGCTCCGGCACTTCCAGGAGACCGGCCTGGTCAGCAAGTTCGACCGCCCCGGACTACCGGCCGTCTTCGAGATCTCCGGCCCCCCGCACCAGCACGCCCTCTGCGTGCAGTGCGGCCGCGTGGAGAACGTCGACGCCAAGGCGCCCGCCCCGCCCCGCGGGAGCCTTCCCGGCTGGCGGACCACCGACGCCGAGATCGTCTTCAAGGGCCTGTGCCCCGACTGCGCACAGACCTCCGCGTCGCACTGAGACGGCTTGAACACCATGCGTCGCGTTCGAATCTGTGGCAGGGTCTAGCGGGGCGATTCAACGGGATCCGAACGGATCCGAGGGGAGTCTGCTGCGCTGTGTCCAAAAACGCCACCGGGACGCGTACGGGAAGCGATCAGGCTCTCGCGGTCTACCTCGAGCTCCGCGCCCGGTCCCTCTCCACATCAGCGTCCACAGCCTCCGCCTTCGCTTCCCCCTCGGCCTTCGACGAGGTCGCGGACCGACTCGCCCTCACCGCCGAGGAACGGGAACGATGTCGTGACGAACTCGCCACCCTCGGCCTGATCAAAGCCGCCGCGTCCGACGCCCACGCGGTCGTCGACCCCGATGTCGCCCTGGTCCGCCTCCTGCAGTGCGAGCGCGACCGGCTCGAGAGCCGGCTCGCCGAGACCAGCCGCGCCCAGGTCACCCTGGAGACCCTGGCCGGCCCCTTCCTCCGCGCCGGCGCCGCCCCCCGCTCCGAGGTCGAGGTCGAGATCGTCTCCGACCCCCACCGCATCCGGCAGGAGCTGGCCGGCCTCGGCGACGCCGTCCTCGGCTCGGTGCACTCCCTGCACACCGGTTCCGTACGGCGCGAGGACATGGCCGGGGAGCTGGAACGCGACCGGCGCTGGATCGCCCGCGGCGTCCGCGTCCGCGCCGTGTACAGCCGCCGGATCAGCTCCGTACCGGACATGGCGCAGCACCTGGAGGAGCGGGCGGCGCTCGGGGTGGAGGTCCGGTTCTCCCCCGTCGTACCGATGAACATGGTGCTCGCCGACGAGAACTTCGCGCTGCTGCCCACCGACGCGCACGACCCGGGCTCCGCCGCGATCCTCGCGCGCGGCCCCGGCCTGGTCCGCTCCTATCTCGCCCTGTACGAGTACTGCTGGCACGCGGCCACGCGCCACGGCGACGAGGACAAGCCCGAGCACGACGGCGACGGGCTCTCCGAGCAGCAGCGGGTCGCGCTGCGCATGCTCGCCTCCGGCATCAAGGACGAGCAGATCGCGAAGAACCTCGGCGTGTCCCTGCGCACGGTCAGCCGGCTGCTCTCCGAGGTGATGCAGGAACTGGGCGCGGCGAGCAGGTTCGAGGCCGGGGTGAAGGCGGCCAGGCTCGGACTCCTCGACGGCGAGGTGCACGAACGGGACGTGTGACGCGAGGGCCCGTCCGCGGGGACGGGGCCGGAACCGTGCGAGGACATCCGCCGCGCCCTGTGACAGGGTGGTGGGGGGAGACGGGGATCGACGAGGGGGGTCACTGCGCCATGGCCACGACGGACGACGGCACGGAAGAGCCGGGCGCCGAACCCCTTCTGATCCTCTATCAGGAGCTGCGCAGGCGAGGCGTGTCGAGCTTCGGGGAGGCCTGTGCGGCGCTGCGGCTCGCCCCGGAGGAGTACGAGCGATGTCGCGCCGAACTGACCTCCCTCGGCCTGATCGTGCCGACGACCGAGACCCATGCCACGATCGCCGACGTCCGGGACGCCAGCTGGAAACCGGACACGGACACGGTGGCCACCGTCGATCCCGAGATCGCCCTGCTGCGCCTGCTGGAACGCGAGCGCGAGCGGCTGCGGGATCATCTGGCCGAGGCCGACAAGGCCTACAGCACCCTGGAGACGCTGGCGGAAACCTTCCTCCGCGCGGGGGCGCTCGCCCGCTCCGAGATCGCCGTCGAGGCCATCACCGACTACCGCAGGATCCAGCAGGCGCTCGAGGACATCACCGATGTGATGCAGGAGAGTTCGGCCTCCATGCACCCCGGCGGGCCCAACCGGCAGATCCCGGAGCGGATGCTGGACCGGGACCGGCGCCAGATCGGCAACGGTGTGCGGGTCCGCGCCATCTACCGCAGCCGGGACGCGGCGCGGCCCGAGCTCGCGGAACTGCTGAGCCGGCGCGTCGCGCTGGGCGTGGAGATCCGACTGGCGCCCGTCATCCCCATGAACATGATCATCGCCGATCAGCAGTTCGCGCTGGTGCCGATCCGGCCCGAGGAGCCCCGCGAGGGCGCGATCCTGGCGCGCGGCTCCGTTCTCGTCCGCTCCTATCTGGGCCTGTACGAGCACTGCTGGCACACCGCGACCCCGTACGGAGACGACGCGGCGCCGGAGCGGGGCGGCGACGGGCTCTCGGAGCAGCAGCGGGCGGCGCTCCAGATGCTCGCCTCGGGCATGAAGGACGAGAAGATCGCCCGGAATCTCGGGGTGTCGTTACGGACGGTGAGTCGGATGCTCTCCGAACTCATGCAGGAATTAGGGGCGTCCAGCAGATTCGAGGCCGGGGTGCGCGCGGTGCGCCTCGGCTGGCTCGACTGAACCGGGAAATCCACTTCGGGCACGAAGAAGCCCCGCAGTCGCCGGACGGCGACCGCGGGGCTTTCCTGTTCTCAGCTGATTACCGCTGACTCCCCAGCTGAATTCAGCGCGATGTCATGTCAGTTGGTGGGCGCGACCGGGGACGGGCTCACGTTCGGCCAGTCGTTGTCCGCGCCGGCCTGCCGGGAGGTCGAGGCCGAGGTGGCGTCGGGGGCGGCGACCAGAGCGGCGCCGCCCGCGACGGCCATACACGCCACCATGGCGACGGCGAACTGACGGACGGTCTTGCGGACGGCCGGGATACGCACAGCAGACATGATTCCTCCAGGAGTTGGAATGCGAATTCCGACTTCGGGGGCCCGTGCCGCCGGGCGCTCCCTGAAGACATCTCCATGGTGGCCCGCCCCGGGAAACGGATCCAGAGTTTCTCCATGCGTGGATCTGCCATGGCGTGGATGCGTCATTCCGCCAATGCGCCTGCCATACAACGGAATTGACAAATCCGGAGCGTTCCATACCTTTGGTCAGACCAAAAGAGATGCTAGGCTTGTGGTGCGGCCTTCTCGTTCCTCCAGGAGAGAGAGGCCGTCGGGGCAGGGGCGTGCCGCCGCTCCTGCCCCATCCCTTCCCACGCCCCTCGCGCCCCTCCCCGCGTCCCCCAGAGCCGCCTCGTACACCTCGATCGTCCGGGCGGCGGAAGCGCGCCAGCTCATCCCCCGGGCGTGGCAGACCGCCGCCTCCCCCATCGTCGCCCGCGCCTGGGGATGCGCCGCCAGCCACAGCAGCCGGCGGGCGTACTCCACCGGGTCGTGGCCCCGGACGAGCAGCCCCGTCACCCCGTCCCACACCGCCGTCGGCAGCCCGCCCACCGCCGCCGCGAGCACCGGCGTCCCACAGGCCTGCGCCTCCAGGGCCACCAGTCCGAAGGACTCGCTGCGCGAGGGCACCACGAGCACGTCGGCCGCCCGGTACCAGTCCGCGAGCAGCGCCTGCGGTACAGGAGGACAGGGCCGCAGCACATCGGTGACCCCCAGCTCGCGCGCCAGCTGCCAGGCCGAACCCTCCCTGCTCGCCCCCGAGTGCCCCCCGACGACCGGGACGAGCAGCCGACGGCGGAGATCAGGCGCCATCGCCAGCAGCTCCGCCACCGCCCGTACGAGCACGTCGGGGCCCTTGAGGGGCTGGATGCGACCCGCGTACAGGGGGATGAAGGCATCGGCCGGCAGCCCGAGCCTCGCCCTGGCCGCCGCACGCCCCTCCCCCGGCCCGAAGGTGCGCAGATCGACGCCCGGCCGCACCACCTCGGTGCGCGGCCCCGCCGCCCCGTACAGCGCGTGCAGCGCCTCGGCCTCGTCGACCGTGTTGGCGATCAACCGGTCCGCGGAGTGGACCACTTGGTGCTCGCCGCGGATCCGGTGCTCGGGCTCGGGGGTGTCGCCCGCCGCGAGGGCCGCGTTCTTCACCCGGGCCAGGGTGTGCGCGGTGTGGACCAGCGGTATCCGCCAGCCGGCCGAGGCGATGCGGCCGGCCTGCCCGGAGAGCCAGTAGTGGGAGTGGACCAGGTCGTAGCGCCGGTCCTCCTTGAGCAGGGCCAGGGAGAACGGCACGACGAGACCCGGCATGGCTTCCTTGGGCAGCGCCCGGCGCGGGCCCGCGTGCAGATGACGGACCCGGACGCCGGGCGCGAGATCGACGAGCGGGGGGCGGCCCTCGCCGCGGCAGCGGGTGAACAGGTCGACCTCGGCACCCTGTTCGGCGAGGGCCCGGGAGAGCTCGACCATGTAGACGTTCATCCCGCCGGCGTCCCCGGTTCCGGGCTGGTGGAGCGGGGAGGTGTGGACGCTGAGCATGGCGACGCGCAGAGACACGTGGGGCTCCTGTGAGGGCGGGCCACGTGTCCCTGCGTTGCGTCGCGCACGGCCACGCGGCGGGTGGGGATGGGGGGGTGGGGGGCTGGGGGTGGATCCGAACCCGAAGACGTCAGAAACCGAAGACGGGACCGGACGGCGGAGCGAGCCGGGTGCCCGGCAAGGGTCCGGTCAGGGCCGAGGTGTCGATCGGCCGGCCGGGCTCGACCTTGAGCGCGGCGGCCAGCCGGTCGGCGCCCTCCGGCATCACCGGCCGCGCCCACGCGGACAGCGCCGACGCGACGGCCAGCTGCGTGGCCAGAGCCGGGAGATGACGGCAGGCCGTGGTCGGCCGGCAGCGCTCATGGGCGTTGACATGGCCGAAGTCGGCCACCGAGCGGACCACCTCGTCGAGGACGGCGACCGCGCGCCGGGGGTCGAAGGCATCGGGGCCGTACGCCTCGCGCAGGTCCTCGACGGCCCGGTGCAGCCGGCGCTCCAGGATCTCCCAGCCGGTGCCGCCGGGCAGCGCCTGCGGGGCGAGCCCGGCGCACTCCTCGCGTACGGAGGCGAAGAGCCGCGCCAGCCAGCTGTTCCAGTTCTCGTCCAGCTCGCGACGGGCCACGGCGAGCCGGTCCCGGTGGAAGACCGTGCGGCGGCCCAGCGGGCGGGCCTGCAGGACATGGCGGCGCAGGGTGTCGGAGCCGTACTCGGTGAGCAGGTCGAGCGCCCAGACGTTGCCCTCCTGGACGCCCTCCTCGATCACGTAGGACTCGTTGACGCAGAAGTCCTGCGGCAGCTTGATGTCCTGGGCGAGGAGCATCACCGGCAGCAGCACCGCGTGGCAGAAGGCGTGCCCGAAGCCGCAGAAGTGGATGGCGCGGCGGGGCAGCGGGCCCTTGGTGTCGTAGCCGAACAGATGCATCGCGGCGGCCTCGAAGCAGCCGTCGACGCGGTGGTCGGGGAAGCCCTCGACCGGCACCTCGAGCCCCCAGTCGGCCGGGTGGCCGACGGCGATGTCCGGCAGCCCGTCCTCCACCAGCGATTCGCACAGCGCGGCGAGCCGGGGCGGGAGGCCGGCGGTGGCCCAGTAGTCGGCGAGGGTCTCGCGGAAGGGCTCGAGGGGGATGTAGAGCCGGCGGCAGCGACGGGACAGCGCGGGGGTGTCGCAGAGCGAGCACCGGGGCGCGATCAGGTCGCCGCCGTCGTTGGGCCGGGCGCATTCGTGGCACATCCCGCCGTCGCTGGCCACGCCGCAGTGCGGGCAGGTGCCGGTGACGTGCGCGCCGTACAGCCAGCGCTCGCACGGCTCGCAGTACGGCAGGAGACGCGTGCGCGGCGCGATGACGCCCTGCGCGTACAGCCGGCTGAAGAGGTCCTGCACCCAGCGGCCGTAGCCGCGGTCGCGGCGCGGCCTGACGATGTGGTCGAACTCCACGCCCGAGCGCAGCCAGTCGGCGGTGATCGCCGCGCGGTAGCCCTCGGCGACCTCTTCGGGCTTGCGGTGGTGGCGCAGCGCCCGGACCTCGACGGAGCTGGCGTGGTCGGCGGTTCCGGTGGTGAACCGTACGGGTTCGCCCTCGGCGCGCAGGAATCGGGACAGGACGTCGGCGGCGACGTACGGCCCCGCGAGATGGCCGATGTGCAGTTCGCCATGGGTGGCCGGAGGGGTCGCGGTGATCCAGACAGGGGTGCTCATGGGACCTCCTTGACGCTGTGGTGCGGTGAGCTTCAGCGAGGGCGTGAACCTCAGCGAGGTTCGAAGTGGAAGGAGCGGATGAAGCAGTCACGGGGCTGCTCGACGGCATAGACGATGCATTCGAAGAGGGCCTGGGTGGTCAGCTTCTCGTCCGGCGCTATTCCGTCGGGATTCGAGCCGTCCCATTCCGCGAACCGCGGATCGGAGGTGGAGAAATCCGGCGGGAAGAGCGAGAAGACGCGGACGCCGGACGGCCGGAGGCGGCGCGAGAGAATGTCGGCGAAGCCCGCCTGCGCGCTCTTCGCCGCCCAGAAGGCCTCGTGGGCGGCGCCCGCGGCGGCGGAGGCGCCCTCGGCGTCCCGCACGGCGACCATGTTGACGATGTCGGGCCGCAGCGAGCCGCGCAGCAGCGGCAGGAAGTGCTTGACCATCAGGACGGTGCCGCCGGCCGTCGACTCGATCGTCTCCACGATCTGGTCGTCGCTGGCCGCCTCCAGGTCCATGCCGTCGAGCCAGCGGGCGCCGTTGTTCACCAGCAGGTCGACCCGGTCGGTGCGTTCGCCGACCCGCGCCGCGAACTCGCGGATCTCGGCGGGCCTGCTGAGGTCGCAGCCGAACGCGTGGATACGGTCCCGGGCGGAGCCCATGACCTCGGTACGGGTGCGCTCGGCGGCCTCGACGGTGCGGGCCGAGACGTAGACCTCGGCGCCGAGATGGGCGAATCCGACGGCGAGCGCGCGGCCGAAATAGCGGGACGCTCCGGTCACGACGACACGCAGATTCTCGAATTTCATGCTCGTCCGCTCTCCCCATGGATACCGGTTGCCGGTCGAATTCAGCGTGGCAGAGGAATCGGTGTCGGAGCGCGGTGAGAGGGGTGCGCATTCACGCCGTTGCGTGGATACGCCACGGCAGTTCGAGCCTGTCGACGACGGTGGCGCGCTTGTGGTGCACGGCGACGTGATGCGCGTCGGCGGACACGGTGACGGTGCCGCCCGGCGTACGGACGGGCCGCCCACGCAGGCCGGGCACGACGGTACCGGGCAGCGCGGCCGCGGCGGCGAGCGCGGCGGCGCCGGTGAGCGCGAGCCGGGGGTGCCAGCCGCCGACGGTGAGCGCCCGGACGGCGGTCCCGCCCGGACCGGCCGTGAACGCGGCGATCTTGGGCAGGGCGGAGTGCGGTGCGTGCCCGAGCACGCGGGCGGCGTGCGCCCGCAACGCGAGCAGCCGCCGGAGAGTGTCGTCGCCGGCCCGGAACAGCGCGTCGTCGGTACGGATCCCCAGGTGCGCGGCGTCGACGAAGACGTACGGATTCCCGTACCGGACGAGGGACACGGGCACCCCGGCGAGGACGTCGAGGGGCCGGCCGGTGGGGAGGGTGCGGGGGCCGTCGGGCGACCGTCGGAAGCGGAGGGTGTACGCGCCCCCGGGGCCGGGCTCGGGCGTGCAGTGGACGACGTCGCCCGTCGTCACGGCACGGACGGTGACGGGGCCGGGTCGCCCGGCGGCCACCACACAGGCGAGGAGGGAGTGCCCACAGCCGGCCCGGAAGTCGAATCCGCCGCCGGGGAGGGCCTGCACGAAGCGGTAGTCGAGAACGGGGCCGACACGGCCGACGCGGCCGCCGCGCGGGACGCGGTCGGCGGAGGTGGCACGCTCTGCGGGTTCAGCGCGGTCGGCGGAGGTGGCGCGGTCGGCGGGGTCAGCGCGGTCGGCGGAGGTGGCGCGGTCGGCGGGGTCGGCGCGGTCGGCGGAGGGGCCGTACAGCGCGATCTTGTTCAGTCGCGCGTACGGCGTACGGGCGAGGGCTGCGCGCAGCCCGCCCAGCTCCTCCGCCGACGCCACCGCGCCGCACGGCAGTTGTCCGAACTCCACGACGAGCGTCGGCCCGGGCGCGCCCTCGGCCCGCACGACGGCCGCCATGACGGATCCACGCCCGGGCCCGTCACGCCGCACAACCCACCGGGATCCTCATGCCCTGGACGACGTCCGACCACAGTTCGTGGACCGCCAGGCCCCACAGGGCCAACGCGTCCTGTTGTGAGGGCCGTTCGGAGTGGCGGGCGAGGAGCTTTCGGACGCGGTCGGCGCGGACCTTGCCGCCCAGGACGAGGCGGGCCGGGGAGAGGAGTTCGCGGACCGTGTCGAACAGCGGGCCGCCCGGGGCCAGCATCGCCGCGAGCGGCAGCGTGAAGGGCTGCTTGGGGCGCGCGAGGACCGCGGGCGGCAGCAGGTCGGCCCCGGCCTCGTACAGCGCCCGCTTCCCCCGCAGCGCCGCCGGCGGCAGCGAGCGCGCGTGCGCCACCACCCCCGGCTGGCAGAACGGCATCCGCGCCTCGACGGCCCACGCCATCGACAGATGGTCCACGCGCCGCAGGTGGTACGCGGGCAGTCGCCACCGCGTCTCGAAGGCCGTCATCGCCACCATCCGGTCCGCGCCGGCCGCCTCCGCCGAGCGCAGCTCCTGTTCGATCCGGTCGGCCGCCGAGCCCTGGTCGGCGATGAACGCCCGGTAGGACGAGGTGTACAGGTGCTCGCGCAGCATCCGGGGCGCCGCCGACAGCGCGTCCGCGTAGGCCCCCGCCCAGTCCGCGCCCTCCGGCGCGTCGAGCGCCGCACGCATCCGCTCGTACCCGCCGAAGAGCTCGTCCGCGCCGTCCCCCGCGAGGGCCACGGTGAACCCGGCTTCCCGTACCGCCCGGAACAGGGCGTACGTGGAGAGCGCGATGGGATCGGCGTTGGGCTGGCCGAGGTGGCGGATCGTACGGGTGAGCAACGATGCGAGCTCGTCGGGGTCGAGCGCCACCTCATGGTGCGTGGTGCGGGCGCGGCGGGCGACGGAACGGGCGTACGCGGCCTCGGAGTCGGGCCACTTGCCCCGGTAGGTGAGGTGGAAGGTGTGCAGCGGCGGCGCGTCGCTCTCGCGGGCGTACTCGGCGGCGAGAGCGGTGACGAGCCCGGAGTCGAGGCCGCCGCTCGTGATCGCGCACACGGGCACCTCGGCCTCGGCCAGCCGCCGCACCTCGCGCCGCAGGACGTCCTGGGTGTCGCCCACAGGGGCTGCGACCTGCGGGGCTCGGCGCCGTACGACCGGTCGGGCGCCGGGCCGTATCACGGCGGTGGCGCCCGGCGGCAGCACCTCGATGCCGTCGAGCGCGGTGCGGGCGGAGAACGACGTACGGGTGGCGAGGACGGTGTCGAGGGAGTCCTCGCGCGGGGCGATCCGTACCCCCTCGAAGGCAAGGAGCGCCGGGATCTCGGAGGCGAACCGCGTGGACCCGTCGGCGGCGTCGTGGTGCCAGTGGACGGGCTTCATGCCCATGTCATCGACGGCGAGGACGAGTTGGGTGCGCCCGGGCCTCAGGTCGAGGACCGCGACGGCGAACATGCCGTCGAGGTGCTCGGCGAACGCGGGGCCGTACTCCGCGTACAGCGCGGGCAGCACGGTGCCGTCGCAGCGGTCGGGGAAGCGGTGGCCGCGTCCGGCGAGGTGCCGGCGCAGCGACGCGTGGTTGTAGATCTCGCCGTTGAGGACGGCGAGGACGCCGGGCAGGTGCGGCAGCCGGTAGGGCTGCTGCCCGCCGCAGGGGTCGGTGACGGCGAGCCGGTCGCACCCGAGCGACCAGCCGGCCCCGCTGAGCACCTGGTGCTCGTCGGGGCCGCCGTGCCGCTGGCGGGCCGACACCGCCGAGAGCTCGGCCGCCTCGGGGCGGGCCGCGCGGGCCGCCGCCCCGGCGGCGAAGGAGCCGAAGATCCTGCACATACCGGTCACCCTCCAAGCACGTTCACCCGACACTCCCAATGATTTGAACCTACCAAGTTTTTGAGTGGCGCGTAAGTGCCATGTCCAGTTCACGCCACGAGATGGCCTTGCGACGCCCCCGCCACCCCAACAGGCTGGCCCCATGGAGGACTTCGACCGCACCGATCGCACCGCCCCCGCATCCCTGCTCGTGGTGGCCGCCCACCCGGACGACATCGAGTTCTGCGTCAGCGGCACGGTCATGCAGTGGATCGAGCGCGGCACCCGCGTCACGTACTGCATCGTCACGGACGGCGGGGCCGGCGGTTACGACGAACAGCTCCCGCGCCAGGCGATGGCGGACCTGCGCCGCGCCGAACAGGTCCACTCCGCCAAGCTCAGCGGAGTCGCGGACGTCCGCTTCCTCGGCTACCCCGACAGCTTCGTGGAGCCGAGCGTGGAACTCCGCCGCGACCTGTGCCGGGTCATCCGCGAGGTGCGCCCGCAGCGGGCTATCATCCCCTCCCCCGAGATCAACTGGGCGCGCGTGGCGGACCTCCACCCCGACCACCGCGCGGTCGGCGACGCCTGCCTCCGCGCGATCTACCCGGAGGCCCGCAACCCCTTCGCCCACGCCTCGCTCCTGAAGGAGGAGGGCCTGGAGCCGTGGATCGTCCACGAGCTGTGGCTGATGACGGGCCCGACGCCCAATCAGTACGTGGACGTCACCGGCGTCTTCGACCGCAAGGTCGAGGCGCTGCGGATCCACACCTCCCAGACGGCCCACTTCGACGACCTGGCGGGCCTGCTACGGGACTGGCTGAGCGAACACGCGACGGCGGGCGGCCTGCCGACGGGCCGGATGGCGGAGGCGTTCCAGATCGTGCACATCGACTGAGCCCACGTGAGCCGACCGCGCACTGGGGTGCAGCCGGACCCGGTCGGGGCGCTCAGGCGCAGCGTTCGACGGGGGCGACCGTGGACACCTCGGAGAGGCTGATGTCCACGGCCTGACCACCCGACACCCTCAACCGCACCGCCCCCGCCACCTCCGGCCACCTCAGCTCGCCGCACAACGTCCCCGCCGAGGTCGTCACCTCGACCAGCCCCTTCGACCCGGCGGCCCCCTCCTTCTGCGGCCACCAGCCGGCGGTGGCGGCCGCCGCCATCAGGGCCACGGCCACGAACGTCAGCACGAGTCCGGCCCGCAGCCGCCGCGCGGCCCGCGCGACCTCGGCCGGCGCCTCCGGGTCGGCGCCGGCGCCGCCCAAGCCGAGCACCGGCCAGGCGGTCCGTCCGACCAGCCAGGTCGCCACGCAGGCGACAAGCAGGGCCAGCAGGACGAGCACCCCCGCCACGGCCTCCACCCCTCTGGGCGCCGACGTTTCTCCCCCGCCCTTCAGCACCCCGCACAGACCCACGAACCCCAGCACGGCCAACTGCAGGGACAGCCACCCCCGCGCCGAAGACTGAAGCCGGGCTCCACGCCCCGTACCGCCGTCCACGCTGTCATCCATGCCTCCAGCTTGCCGACCCCGCACCCCGGCCCCGGGGCGCGCCACGCGGAACGCCGCCCGGCTGGGGGCGGCGTTACTGCGCACGGCCCCAGGGCCCGGCTGGACCCCCTCCATTCACGGCCTCAAGGCCCCGTAACGCCTACGATCGGGGCCATGTCCAAGCTCTCGCTCTGGTCCCGGGACTCGGTGCTGTCGATCGGGTCCGTGGGGTCGGTGCTCTCCATCGGGTCCGTCGGATCCGTGCTCTCCGTCGGATCGGTCGGGTCCGCCGCGTCTGCGGCGTCCGTCGGGTCGTGGCTGAGCGCCGGGTCCCTGCTGTCCGCCCAGTCGTGCTGGTCGGTGATGTCCTGGCGCTCCCAGCGGGGTGTCATGGTGGCGGGAGCGCTCGCCGCGCTCACGACGGCGGCCCTGCTGGCCGGCCGATCACCGCGTCGACCTCCACTTCGACGAGCCAGTCGGGCTCGATGAAGCGGGAGACCTCGACGAACGTGGTCACGGGCCGGACGGCGGCGAACCGTTCGCCATGCGCCCGTGCGGCTTCCTTCCACCGCGTGACGTCGGTCAGCATGATGCGCGTCCGCACCACGTCCTCGACCGACGCCCCCGCCTCGCGCAGCGCCCGCTCGGCGATGTCGAGGCACCGCACGGTCTGGGCGTAGACATCGCCGGGTCCGACGGTGGTGCCGTCGTCCCCGATGGGCGCGGTTCCCGCGACGGCGACGTGCTGCTCCGTCCGTACGGCGCGGGAGAATCCGATCTGCGGTTCCAGCGGCGATCCTGAACTGACGATCTGTCGAACGTTTTCCATCGTGTCATCGTGCCGCCTGAGCACCGGCATGTCCTGCTGCTTCCACCAGCCGGACCGTGACCGCGTGCCGTACGTGGACGTGCCCGTCGCCGGGGTGGGCGGGCGGCGACGCGGGCAGGATGCGGTCGAGCCCGTACCCGCTCTTCTCCGCCACCCGGCACGAGCCGAGGTTGCCCACCTGGTGCAGGAGTTCCAGGCGGGTCAGTCCGTCGGCCTCGAACGTGGCGAAGGCCCAGTCGGTGAGCGCCTCCAGGGCGCGCGAGGCCACGCCCCGGCCGCGCGCGTGCGCCGCGGTCCAGTAACCGACCTCGGCCGCCGGGACTCCCGGCGTGACGTCCTTGAGGACCGTATGACCGACGAGCCGCCCGTCTTCGAGCACCGCGAAGGCGAGCCTGGTCCCGGTCTCCCAGCCGTGCTGCTGCACCTCGACGTACCGCGCGCCGTCGGCGGCGTCGTCCACCGACGTACTCGTCCATCGCCGCAGCTCGGCATCCCCGGCCACGTCGACCAGCGCGGCCACGTCGTCCTTGCGCCAGGGGCGGAGGACGAGAGCGGGAGCGTTCGGCGTCGCGGCGGCCTGAAGGGTGACGTGGTCCATGGGCCGATCGTACGAGCCCAGTGGCCGCCCAGGCCCGGCATGGGAGTACGGGACACTCCAGCGATATATACTGACGGATACCGTATATACATCCGTCACGCGGAGGTCCCCATGTCCAAGACGCTGGTCGACATCGACGACGACATGCTGGCCTTCGCCCAGCAGCAGCTCGGCACCAAGACGAAGCGCGACACCATCAACCGTGCGCTGACGATAGCGGCGGCGATCAGCGCGGACGACCGCGCGAGGGCGCTCCGCTGGCTGCAGGACAACGCCGAGGACTTCCTCGACTTCGACGTTCTCGAAGAGCGGGAGCGGTCGGGGCTGTGAACTACCTTGCCGACACGTCGGCCGTATGGCGGATCCTCCGGCGCCAGGTGGGCGATCCCTGGCCCGGACGTGTGGCTCGGGGCCAGGTGGCCATCTGTCCGCCCGTGGAGGCCGAGCTGATGCCCGGCCTCCGAGCCGATCGCGACCACGAGCCGTTCTTCACCATGCTCAGCCAGACCTTCGGCTGGGTTCCCGAGCTGGACGATCCCTGGCCGAAGGTCATCGCCGTGCAACGGGAGTTGGTGAGGATCGGGCATCACCGCGGGCCGTCGCCGATGGACATCCTCATCGCGCTGACCGCCGCGCACCACGGCCTCACGCTGATCCATGTGGACGACGACTTCGCCGCGATCGCGAAGGTACGGCCCGAGATCCCGATGCTCCGGCTCCAGCCCGTCGAGCCCGGCTAGGCGAGCTCGCTCACGTAGACCAGGTCCTTGCTCACCGAGGCGACGGCCTTCCCGTCAGGTCTGAAGGCCACGGCGTTGACCACGCCCCCCGGGGCTGAACGCGAGGTCGTCGGGGCGAGTGCTGCCCGCGAACGTGTCGAACGAGCGGCTCGCGACGGTCCACAGGATCAGCTCACGAGATGGATCGCCAGCCCCCCGATCAGCGCGCTCGACACCAGCGCCGTCGCCAGCCGCCCCCGGGGGCCGGTGAGGCCGCGGCCCAGGAGGGCGCCGCCCGAGGCCAGGAACAGCTGCCAGCTGGCGGAGGCGATCAGGGCGGCCAGCACGAAGGCCGTACGGTCCAGGGGCGTGGCCGGACCCGAGGGGCCCGTCGCGAGGATCAGGGCCACGAAGTAGATCACGGTCATCGGGTTCAGGATCGTGATGCCCAGGAACGTGAGGAAGGCCCGCAGCGGGGTCAGGGGGCTGTCGCCGTCCTCGCGGGTCGCGTGGTCGCGTGCCCGGTACGCCCGTACCGCCGTCCAGGCCGCACGCAGCGCCAGGCCCACCAGGACCACCGCCGAGGCCCACCGCAGCGGGGTCATCACCGGGGTGAGGAGCGGGACGAGCGCCGAGCCGCCGAGGACCGCCACCAGGGCGTACACACCGTCCGCCGCCGCGACGCCGAGGGCAGCGCCCGCGCCCGTACGCCAGCTCGTGCGCGCCGTGACCGCCACCAGGTAGGCGCCGACCGCGCCGACCGGGATCGCGATGCCGTAGCCGGCGAGCAGGCCGGCCACCACCGCGGCGGTCACGCGACGGCGGGGATCGCGCCTCCGGGGGAGCCGGGCTGCTGCTGTCGGCGGTAGGCGGCGCCGTCCTTCGTACGGGAGAGCTGGCCGCCGGTCACCAGGTAGCGGCGCAGGGCCGGGAAGTCCTCGTGGACGGTCAGGAGCGCCTCGTTGACCTCACGCTCGCTGTAGGAGCGGGTCGGCTCGAAGAGGGTCTCGGCCAGATGGGCGAGGAGCTGCGCGCGACGCGGCGCCCTGCGCGGGATCGCCTTCAGGCGTCCTTCGGCGGAGAAGAGGTCGGCCACCGGGCTCGGCACGGGGTGGGAAGTCATGCGCCGAAGGGTGGCGCGCGGGGCCCTGGCCCGGCAACGGGTTTTCCCGCGGGGCGCGGCTCCGCTAACCGATGTCCACGTGCACCGCTTCGTAGATCTTCGGCTGGATCTGGGGCATGCCGACCTCCTGGAAGGTGGGCCCTGCCTTCTCCATGAACCCCTGGAACGCCTCCCTCGACTCCCAGACATCCACCACGAACCAGCCGTTGTCGGCCGGCGCCCCCGCGTGGGAGACGAAGCCCGGGACCGGCCACCACGATGCGGCGTGGATCTTGCTGTGGTTCTCCTCGTACTGCTCCTTCGTGACGCCCGGCATTTCGACGACGACGATGACCGCCATGGTGGTACCCGCTCTCTGCTGCGCATGGGGGATGCGGTACTTCTCCGCCTCAGTCGAGCAGCACCGCCCATCCCCCGCACGGCGACGGGACCGAAAGGGCTACCGCCCCAGCCGGTACCTGATCTTCTTCACGAGCTCCCGGAGATCCGGCTGCCGCAGCAGGCTGTAGTGGTCCGCGTCCAGCTCCACCACCGTCGGCGGACGGGCCGACCAGCCCTCGGTCTCCTCCAGGAACGAGTAGTCGTCGCCGCGCGCCTTGAAGATCGTCACCGGGCAGCCGACCTGCCGTTCCGTCAGCTCCCTGAAGGTGTACGTGAACTCGAAGGTCTCCTCCACGATCGCCGTGATCCGTCCGATCAACTCCGGGTCCAGCGCCGGGAATCGGGACGCGACGTACGCGACGAACGACGCGCGGTCCGCGACCCCGGGCACCTCCTCGAGCGCGCCCGCGAAGACCGAGTACAGGATCGTCACGAACCCGGGGTTCGCGTACGAGGCACCGCCCTCAGCCGACGAGGACCGCACCTTCGGCGAACCGGGTGCGATCAGGAACAGATGCTCCACCTGCTCCCCCGCCGCCTCCAGCAGGTGCGCCGACTCGAAGGCCACCCGCGCGCCGAAGGAGTACCCCCACAGCGTGTACGGACCGGAGGGCTGCCGCCGCCGGATCGTCGCGACGTCGGCCGCCGCCATCTCCCGGATCGTGGAGTACGGCGTCTCGCCCCGGTTGACGCCGTGCGCCTGCACCCCGTAGAAGGGCCGGTCGATGCCGGCCTCCTCGGCCAGGAACCGCAGGTTCATGGTGTAGCCGCCGAGCCCCGGCCAGCAGTAGACGGGGGACTGCGCACCCTCCGCGTGCAGCCGGACGAGCCGGGACGCCGGGGTCGCCGCCGCCCCGTCCACCCGGTGGGCGAGTGGGCGAGGTCGCCGGTGCGGTAGAGGCGTTCGCCGTCGTCCGTGGTGATGAATCGTTCCGCCGTCAGCTCGGGCCGGTCCAGGTATCCCCGCGCCACCTGGACCCCGCCGATGCACAGCTCGCCGTCGCGTATACGGAAGGTGGTGTCGTGGGCGGGCCGGCCGATGGGTATCGCGGCGGGCCCGTCGGCGACGGTCGCGCGGTCGACGGTGTGCGAGGAGGCGTTGATCGTGCACTCGGTCGGGCCGTAGAGATTGACCAGCTCGGCCGTGTCCGGCAGCTCGGCGAGGAGCTGGACGGCGAGGTTCCGGGAGAGGATCTCGCCGCCGGAGAAGACGCGGCGCAGGCTTGCGCAGGACGCGAACCGCTCGGTGTCGAGCAGGGCCTGGAGCAGCGTCGGCACGCACTGGAGCAGGGTCGCCCCGTGGGCGCGTACGGCGTCGATCAGCCCCTCCGGGTCGCGGTACACCCCGGGCGGCCCGACGGCGACGCGGGCGCCGACGCCCGGGGCGAGGATCTCCCACTGGGCGGCGTCGAAGCTCATCGGGGTCTTCTGGAGGACGACGGCACCGGGTTCGAGACCGTGCTCGGCGGCCATCCAGCGCAGCTGGGAGACGAGGGATCGGTGCTCGACCATGACGCCCTTGGGCTTACCGGTGGAGCCGGAGGTGTAGATGACGTACGCGAGCCGATCGGGCGACGACTCGGGGTCTTCGGGCCGCGGTTCGGCACCGGCAGCCGTGAGCCAGGCGTGCTGGACCGCGTCCTCGAGGGTGACGACGGTGGTGCCGGGCGGGGCGAGTTCGGCGACGCGGGCGCGGAAGCGTTCCTGGGTGAAGACGATCCGGGCGCCACTGTCCTCGACCATGTAGCGCAGGCGTTCTTCGGGGTATTCGGGGGAGAGCGGTACGTAGGCACCGCCGGAGCGGACGACGCCCCACGCGCCGATGACGAGTTCGAGCGAGGGGTCGACGTGGACGCCGACGCGGTCGTCCGGGGCGACGCCGAGATCCTTCAGGTAGGCGCCGAGGACGGCGGCGCCCTCGTGGAGCTCGCGGAAGGTGAGCGTCCCGTCCGCGCAGACGACGGCGATGTCGTCGGGTCTTTCCGCCGCCTGGGCGTGCAGGAGCTGATCGAGCGTGGTCATGAGGTTCCCTTCGTCTGCGGGTCCACGGAGGGCAGGTCGGGGTGAACGGGCCGGCCGACGGGGCTAGCGGTAGATGAGGAGTTCCTGTTCCGTCGCGCCCGTCAGGGCGTACCGGGTGCGGACCAGGGGGCGGCCCGAGTAGATGCGGATCAGGGTCGCCGCGTCGCCGTGGAAGCGGGCCGGTGGGCGGCCGGCGATCTCGTTGCCGAGCGAGACGGGCTCGGGGCGGTCCGGCAGGACGCCGACGAGGGCCGGGGTCTCCCGTCGGCGGCTCGTGACCGACAGGAGCGGGAGAGCGAGCTCCAGGCTGGCTCCGCAGTACGCGCCGGGTTCGCCGAAGGCCTCCCGTACGTCTCCGGCGTGGACCCACTCCCCCAGCGCCACCGCGTCCAGCGTGCCGTTCTCCGTCGCCGCGATCACCGGGCCGGCCTCGGTGAAGCCGCGCTCCAGTTCGTCGAGGATCCGGCCGAGCGGCCAGGACTCCCGCTCGGCGACGTCGGCCGCGTTGGCCTCCGGCAGGAACACGCCCTCCTCCAGCCGGCCCTCGACGATCCTGACGAGGGCCGCCGCGCAGTGCGCGAGCACCTGCCGGGCCGTCCAGCCCGGGCAGGCGGTGCGCAGGTCGAACGACGCCTCCGGAGTGCGCCGCAGCAGGGGCATCAGCGCGTCCCGCTCCGTCCGCAGCAACCGGTCCGGGAGCCAGGGATCACGCACATCGGCGGTACACATCAGTAGCGGTAGTGGTCCGGCTTGTACGGGCCCTCCACCGGGACCCCGATGTACGACGCCTGCTCGGGGCGAAGCTCGGTCAGCTTCACGCCCAGCGCGTCGAGGTGGAGGCGGGCGACCTTCTCGTCCAGGTGCTTGGGCAGCACGTAGACCTCCGTCGGGTACTCCTCCGGCTTGGTGAAGAGCTCGATCTGGGCCAGGGTCTGGTCCGCGAACGAGTTCGACATCACGAACGACGGGTGGCCCGTCGCGTTGCCCAGGTTGAGAAGGCGTCCCTCGGAGAGGACGATCAGGACCTTGCCGTCGGGGAACGTCCACGTGTGGACCTGCGGCTTCACCTCGTCCTTCACGATGCCGTCGATCTTGGCCAGGCCGGCCATGTCGATCTCGTTGTCGAAGTGACCGATGTTCCCGACGATGGCCTGGTGCTTCATCCTGGCCATGTCCGAGGCCATGATGATGTCCTTGTTGCCCGTGGTCGTGATGAAGATGTCCGCCGTCTCCACCACATCGTCCAGGGTCGCCACCTGATAGCCGTCCATCGCCGCCTGCAGCGCGCAGATCGGGTCGATCTCGGTGACGATGACGCGCGCACCCTGGCCGCGCAGCGACTCGGCGCAGCCCTTGCCCACATCGCCGTAGCCGAAGACCACCGCCGTCTTACCGCCGATGAGAACGTCGGTGGCGCGGTTGATGCCGTCGATGAGGGAGTGGCGGCAGCCGTACTTGTTGTCGAACTTCGACTTGGTCACGGCGTCGTTGACGTTGATCGCCGGGAACAGCAGAGTGCCCTCGGACATCATCTCGTAGAGACGGTGGACACCGGTCGTGGTCTCCTCCGTCACGCCGCGGATCTCGGACGCCAGCGCCGCCCAGTCGAGCGTGGTGCTCTTCAACAGCTCGAGGACGACCCGCAGTTCGTCGTTGCCCGCCGTCGACGGGTCCGGCACCTCGCCCGCCTTCTGGTACTCCACACCCTTGTGGACGAGGAGCGTGGCGTCGCCTCCGTCGTCCAGGATCATGTTGGGGCCGACGGCGTCCGGCCAGGTCAGCGCCTGCTCCGTACACCACCAGTACTCCTCCAGGGTCTCGCCCTTCCAGGCGAAGACCGGGATCCCGGCGGCGGCGATCGCGGCGGCCGCGTGGTCCTGGGTCGAGTAGATGTTGCACGACACCCACCGCACCCGCGCGCCGAGCGCGACGAGCGTCTCGATCAGGACGGCGGTCTGCACGGTCATGTGCAGGGAGCCGGTGATCCGGGCGCCGGCCAGCGGCTGCGACTCCGCGTACTCGTGGCGGATCGACATCAGACCGGGCATCTCGTGCTCGGCCAGCGTGATCTCCTTGCGGCCGAACTCGGCCAGCGAGATGTCCGCGACCTTGTAATCAGACATGTGCAACGCTCCTCGCGCTCTGAATCGTTCGGTGGATTTCCAGGGCCGCAGTGGACCTGTTCAGCGTGATGTAGTGCAGGCCCGGCGCGCCCTCGTCCAGCAGCCGCAGCCCCATCGCCGTCGCGTGCTCGACGCCGATCCGGTACGCGGTCGCCGGGTCGTCCTTGGCCGCCTCGAGACGATGGGCCAGGTCCTCGGGGAAGGCGGCGTCGCTCAGCTCGGCGAACCGGCGGATCTGGCGGACGTCCGTCGCCGGCATGATCTCCGGGATGATCGGGGTCGCGCAGCCGGCGGCGGCCACCCGGTCCCGCAGCCGCAGATAGTCCTCCGGGTCGAAGAACATCTGCGTGATCGCGTAGTCCGCGCCCGCCCGGCACTTCGCGACGAGGTGCTCCAGATCGCTCTCGGGACCCGCGGACCGCGGATGGCCCTCCGGGAAGGCCGCCACCCCGATCCGGAAGTCCCCCAACGACCGCACCAGCTCCACCAGTTCGTACGCGTAGGTGAAGCCCCGCGGGTGCGGGGTCCAGGTACCGCGCGGGTCGCCCGGAGGGTCTCCGCGCAGGACCAGCACGTCGCGGATGCCGGCGTCCGCGTACGCGCCGATGATGGCCCGCAGTTCGGCCACCGAGTGGCCCACCGCCGTCAGGTGCGCGACCGGCCGCAGGGTCGTCTCGGCGACGATCCGCTTGGTCACCTCGATCGTCCGGTCGCGTGACGAGCCGCCCGCGCCGTACGTCACGGAGACGAAGTCCGGCGCGAACGCCTCCACCCTTCGGATCGCGTCCCACAGCACCGTCTCCCCGCGCTCGCTCTTCGGCGGGAAGAACTCGAAGGAGTACGTCGGCCTCACCGCCGACCTCCCGCGTTGAAGTAGCTCGCCTCCGGGTGGTGGACGACGAACGCGTCCGTCGACTGCTCGGGGTGCAGCTGGTACTCCTCCGAGAGCTCGACCCCGATCCGCTCGGGTCCGAGGAGTTCGGCGATCTTCGCCCGGTCCTCCAGGTCGGGGCAGGCCGGGTAGCCGAGCGAGTACCGGCAGCCCTGGTACTCGGTCCGCAGCATGCCCTCGATGCCCGCCGGCTCCGAAGCGCCGGCGATCCCCCACTCCGCGCGCACCCGCGCGTGCCAGTACTCGGCCAGGGCCTCGGCCAACTGCACGGACAGGCCGTGCAGTTCGAGATAGTCGCGGTAGGCGTCGGCGGCGAAGAGCTTCGCCGTCTCCTCGCCGATCCGCGAGCCGACCGTGACGACCTGGAGCGCGAGCACGTCCACCTCCCCCGAGTCCTCGGCGCGGAAGAAGTCGGCCAGACAGAGGCGGCGGCCCCGCTGTTGGCGGGGGAAGGTGAAGCGGGTCCGCTCGCCTCCGTCCTCGTCCAGGACGATCAGGTCGTCGCCCTTGGACACACAGGGGAAGTAGCCGTGCACCACGGCCGCTTCGAGGAGCTGGTCGGTCTGGAGCCGGTCCAGCCAGCCGCGCAGCCGCGGCCGGCCCTCCGACTCGATCGTCCCGGCGTCCTTGAGCCCCCACTGGCCCTTGAACAGGGCGCCCTCGTCGAGCCAGGACGCGTACTCGGCGAGCTGGATGCCCTTGACGACCCGGGTGCCGAGGAACGGCGGCTCCGGTACGGGGTTGTCGGTGGCCACGTCGGAGCGGCCGGCAGGCTCGGGCTCCCGTACCTCCAGGACCGAGGCCTCCCGCTTCGGCACCCGGCGCTGCTTCAGCTCCGGGAGGACGGCCCCGGGCACACCCCTCTTGACGGCCATCAGCGCGTCCATGAGCCGCAGGCCCTCGAAGGCGTCGCGGGCGTAGCGCACCTCGCCCGCGTACAGCTCGTGCAGGTCCTGCTCGACGTACGCCCTGGTCAGCGCCGCGCCACCCAGAATCACGGGGAACTTCGCGGCGAGCCCGCGGCCGTTCAGCTCCTCCAGGTTCTCCTTCATGATCACCGTGGACTTCACCAGCAGGCCGGACATGCCGATGACGTCCGCGCGGTGCTCCTCGGCGGCGTCCAGGATCGCCGAGACCGGCTGCTTGATCCCCAGATTCACCACGTTGTAGCCGTTGTTGGACAGGATGATGTCGACGAGGTTCTTGCCGATGTCGTGGACATCGCCGCGTACGGTCGCGAGCACGATCGTGCCCTTGCCGTCCGCGTCCGTCTTCTCCATGTGCGGTTCGAGGTACGCCACCGCCGTCTTCATGACCTCGGCGGACTGGAGCACGAACGGCAGCTGCATCTGTCCCGAGCCGAACAGCTCGCCGACCGTCTTCATCCCATCCAGCAGGATGTCGTTGACGATCTCCAGCGCCGGCCGCGCCTCCAGGCCGGAGTCCAGATCGGCCTCCAGGCCGTTCTTCTCGCCGTCGACGATCCGGCGCTTCAGGCGCTCCTCCAGCGGCAGCGCGAGCAGCTCCTCGGCCTTCCCGGCCTTCAGAGACTTCGCCGTCGCGCCCTCGAACAGCTCAAGCAGGCGCTGGAGCGGGTCGTACCCTTCCCTCCGCCGGTCGTGGATCAGATCGAGCGCGACCTCGACCTGTTCCGGCTCCAGGCGGGCGATCGGCAGGATCTTCGACGCGTGCACGATCGCCGAGTCGAGCCCCGCCTTCACGCACTCGTCGAGGAAGACCGAGTTCAGCACGATCCGCGCGGCCGGGTTGAGGCCGAAGGAGATGTTGGACAGGCCCAGCGTGGTCTGGACGTCCGGGTGGCGGCGCTTGAGCTCCCTGATCGCCTCGATGGTGTGGATGCCGTCGCGCCGGGACTCCTCCTGCCCCGTGCAGATCGTGAACGTCAGACAGTCGATGAGGATGTCCGACTCCCTGATCCCCCACTTCTCCGTCAGGTCGGCGATGATCCGCTCGGCGATCGCGACCTTCGCCTCGACCGTGCGGGCCTGCCCCTCCTCGTCGATCGTCAGGGCCATCAGCGCGGCCCCGTGCTCCTTCGCGAGCGCCGTGACCTGCGCGAACCGCGATTCCGGCCCGTCGCCGTCCTCGTAGTTGACCGAGTTGATGACGGCCCGGCCGCCGAGCTTCTCCAGACCGGCCCGCAGCACCCCGAGCTCCGTCGAGTCGAGCACGATCGGCAGCGTGGAGGCGGTGGCGAAACGGCCGGCCAGCTCGGCCATGTCTGCCGTGCCGTCCCGGCCGACGTAGTCCACGCACAGGTCGAGCATGTGCGCGCCCTCGCGGATCTGGTCGCGGGCCATCTCGACACAGTCGTCCCAGCGGCCGTCCAGCATGGCCTCGCGGAACTTCTTCGAACCGTTGGCGTTCGTCCGCTCGCCGATCGCCAGGTACGAGGTGTCCTGGCGGAAGGGCACATGGCTGTAGAGCGAGGAGGCGCCCGGTTCCGCGACCGGGGTCCTGGCAGGCACGGCCGCGCCCCGGACCCGGTCCACGATCTCCCGCAGATGCTCCGGGGTCGTACCGCAGCAGCCGCCGACGAGCGCGGGCCCGTACTCCCGTACGAAACGCTCCTGGGCGTCGGCCAGTTCAGTCGGGGACAGCGGATAGTGGGCGCCGTCCGAGGTGAGCACCGGGAGACCGGCGTTGGGCATCACCGACACCGGGATCCCGGCGTGCCGCGACAGGTACCGCAGGTGCTCGGCCATCTCGGCCGGGCCGGTCGCGCAGTTCAGCCCGATCATGTCGATGCCGAGCGGCTCCAGGGTTGTGAGCGCCGCCCCGATCTCCGAGCCGAGCAGCATCGTCCCGGTCGTCTCCACCGTCACCTGCACGATCAGCGGCAGGTCGAGCCCACACCACTCCAGGGCACGGCGGGCGCCGATGACGGCCGCCTTCGTCTGGAGCAGATCCTGCGAGGTCTCGATCAGCAGGGCGTCGGCGCCGCCCCTGAGCAGCCCCTCCGCGTTCTGCTGGTAGGCGTCGCGCAGCGGTTCGTACGTGATGTGGCCGAGGGTCGGCAGCTTCGTGCCGGGGCCGATGGAGCCCAGGACCCAGCGGGGCCGGCCGTCGCGGGCCGTGTGGGCGTCGGCGGTGGTGCGGGCGATGCGGGCGCCGGCCTCGGACAGCTCGTAGACGCGGTCCTCGATGCCGTACTCCGCCAGCGCCGCCAGATTGGCACCGAAGGTGTTGGTCTCGACGCAGTCCACGCCCACCGAGAAGTAGGCGTCGTGGACGGAGGCGACGATGTCCGGCCGCGTCAGGTTGAGGACCTCGTTGCAGCCCTCCAGGTTCTGGAAGTCGTCCATCGTCGGATCGGCGGCCTGGAGCATGGTGCCCATCGCCCCGTCGGCCACGACGACCCGGGTGGCGAACTCGTCCCGCAGCGACCGCCTCATGACAACCCCCTGAGATGACCGAGCAGTTCGGCCGTGCAGCCGATGCCGTACGTCGTCCTGATCCGGTCCAGGAGCGCCTCCCGGTGCAGCCGGTACTCCTGCGTCCCCACGTAGTCGAGGACGGTGGCGGCGACCGCGCAGCCGAGCTGCGCCGCGCACCGCTCCGGCACGCCCCACGCCGTCCCGGCGAGGAACCCGGCACGGAAGGCGTCCCCGACGCCGGTCGGGTCGACGACCCCGGGGACCCGTACGGCCGGCACGGCCAGGGTGTCCCGGCCCGCGCCGCGGATACGGACGCCGGCCTCGCCGTGGGTGGTGACCCAGGCGCCGACCCGGCGCAGGATCTCCTCCTCCGACCAGCCCGACTTCTCGCCGAGGAGCGCCGTCTCGTACTCGTTGGAGAACAGCCAGCGCGCGCCGTCCACCAGCTCCCGCACCTCGTCCCGGCCGAGCCGCGCCAGCTGCTGCGACGGGTCGGCGGCGAACGGGATCCCGAGCTCGCGGCAGGTGCGGGTGTGCCGGAGCATGGCCTCGGGGTCGTCCGGGGAGACCAGGACCAGTTCCAGACGCCCGGCCCGGGCGACGACGTCCCGCAGATCGATCTCGCGGGCCTCGGCCATCGCTCCGGCGTAGAAGGTGGCGATCTGGTTCTGCGCCCGGTCGGTGGTACAGACGAACCGGGCGGTGTGGAGCGACGCGCTGACGCGCACCGAGTCGGTGTCCACACCGTGGTCCTTCAGCCAGATCCGGTACGGCTCGAAGTCGGCGCCGACCGCGCCCACGAGGACCGGGCGCAGTCCGAGGACGCCGAGCCCGAAGGCGATGTTCGCTGCCACTCCGCCGCGCCTGACCTCCAGGTTGTCGGCGAGGAACGACAGGGAGACCCGGTCGAGCCGGTCGGCGAGCAGCTGCTCGCTGAACCAGCCGGGGAAGGTCATCAGATGGTCGGTCGCGATGGATCCCGTGACAGCGATACGCATGACGTCAGACCCCTTCGCCCTTTTGCGCCTCCGGAGCGCTCGAGTCGGCGTCGACGGTCGACCGTGCTCGGTCGCTCGTTCCTCGCGCCCTGCGCGCTCCCCCTGCCTTCGGCGGGAGGTGCCCCCACTCCCTTTCGACGCCGCCGCGCTCCTGCGGCGCGGCCGCGGCCTTCTTCAGGGCGTCCACCCGGTCCGTGCGCTCCCAGGTGAAGTCCGGGAGTTCGCGGCCGAAGTGGCCGTACGCCGCCGTCTGCGCGTAGATCGGCCGCTTGAGGTCCAGGTCGCGGATGATCGCGGCCGGCCGGAGGTCGAACACGCTCGTCACGGCGGACTGGATCGCCTCGTCCGGCAGCGTGCCCGTGCCGAAGGTCTCCACGAACAGGCCCACCGGCTCCGCCTTGCCGATCGCGTACGCGACCTGCACCTCGCAGCGCCGGGCCAGGCCCGCCGCGACGACATTCTTGGCGACCCAGCGCATCGCGTACGCGGCGCTCCGGTCGACCTTCGACGGGTCCTTGCCGGAGAACGCGCCGCCACCGTGACGGGCCATGCCGCCGTACGTGTCGATGATGATCTTCCGGCCGGTCAGGCCGGCGTCGCCCATCGGGCCGCCGACCTCGAACCGCCCGGTCGGGTTCACGAGCAGCCGGTAGCCGTCCGACTCCAGGTTGACGCCCTCCTCGGCGAGCGCCTTCAGCTCCGCCTCGACGACGAACTCCCGGATGTCCGGCGCCAGCAGACCCTCGACGCTGATGTCCGCCGCGTGCTGGGACGAGACCACCACCGTGTCCAGACGGACCGGACGGTCGCCGTCGTACTCGATGGTGACCTGCGTCTTGCCGTCCGGCCGCAGATACGGGACGGTCCCGTTCTTGCGGACCTCCGTCAGCCGGCGCGACAGCCGGTGCGCCAGCGCGATCGGCAGCGGCATCAGCTCGGCCGTGTCGTCACAGGCGTAGCCGAACATCAGGCCCTGGTCGCCGGCGCCCTGGGCGTCCAGCACGTCCGCGCCGCCCTCGACCCGGCTCTCGTACGCCGTGTCCACGCCCTGGGCGATGTCCGGCGACTGGGCGCCGATGGACACCGAGACGCCGCACGAAGCGCCGTCGAAGCCCTTCGCGGAGGAGTCGTAGCCGATGTCGAGGATCGCCTCGCGCACCAGCTTCGCGATCGGGGCGTACGCGGTGGTGGTCACCTCGCCCGCTATGTGCACGAGCCCCGTGGTGAGCAGGGTCTCGACCGCGACCCGCGCGTTCGGGTCGTCGGCGAGCAGCGCGTCGAGGATGGTGTCGCTGATCCGGTCGGCGATCTTGTCGGGATGTCCCTCGGTCACCGACTCCGAGGTGAACAGGCGCCGGCTGCTCATGCCTGGCCCACCTCCGCGCGGGTGTCCGCGAAGAAGTGCGTCCCGATGGCGGCGAGGGTCCGGATCTCCTCGACCTCCAGGGTCTCCATCTGGATGGACCGGCCGCTCTCCTGCTCCAGCAGGAAGACGAACTCGACGAAGGACAGCGAGTCGATGAGCCGGTTCTCGATCAGGTCGAGGTCGGGCGCGATGTCCTCGCGCTCGGGGTGACGCTCGAGGATCCAGTTCTTCACCTGCTGCAGGCCGTCGGCCATGGTGCTTCTCCTTCTAGCTACTGGGTACGGAAGTGGGGGCGATGATGGGGGCGGCCACCGCCACCGCGTAGTCCACGTCGTGGCTGATGGACACGGTGATCTCGGTGATCCCGGATCCGGCGGCCATCTCGGCCGCCGACCGGTGCAGTTCCACCAGGGGCCAGCCGCCCTCGGTTCGCCGTACGACGATGTCGGTCCAGGGCAGGAACCTGCCCCGGACCCGGAGGGTCTTGAAGGCCGCTTCCTTGGCCGCGATCCGGCCGCACAGACTCAGTACGTCGAGCCCGGTGGAAGTACGGCAGTCGGCGAGTTCGCCGGGGGTGAGCATCCGCTCGAAGAACACCTCGCCGTACTGGGCGAGGAGCGCGCGGACACGGTTGACGGACACGATGTCCATGCCGAGGTTCGCCCAGCCCAGGCCGCCCGCCGGCGGGGCGACGGGTCGGGCCGGCACGTCAGATCACCGGCCCGACCGCGTCCCGTACCGCCCGGGTGGCCGCGTCCCAGCTGCCGTGGCGCCGGGTCAGCGCGGACAGCCAGCGCTCCAGGCCGAAGGCGACACAGCTGGTGAACGCGGGTCCGCCGGTCGACGCGAGCGTGATGGCGCAGCGCTCGCCGAAGAAGTTGCGGTGCGTGTTGACCGAGGCGATCGCCAGGTCCTCGTACAGGAACTCGTGCTTCACCGGGGTGAGGCGCTGGAGCACCGCCTTGGAGCCGCCCTTGTCGAAGAAGGGGTCGCACGCGGCCTCCCGGCGCAGCGGAAGGTCGAGCGCCGCGGCGAAGGAGTGGATCCGGTCGGTGAAGTCGGCGAGATGCGTCTCGGCGTGCTCGCGCGCGCCGATGGCGACGATCTCCCGCATGCGGAAGCCGAGTTGGCGCCGCATGCCTTCGTAATGGGTCTCCTTGCGGAAGCACCAGGAGCAGACGGTCACCAGGGTGTCGTCGGCGACCTGCCGGCCCTGGTGGTCGAGGTAGACGGCGTAGCAGGACGCCGAGGGCAGTCCGAGCGCGGCGGGTTCGAGCGCGTCGCACGGAAAGCAGCCGGTGTCGGTACAGAAGGCGGAGGTCTCGCGGCGCTCCAGGTCGAGCGGGGCGGCGACGACGGCCTGGTGGGGGAAGTTGTCGTAGTAGTCGAGCCGGGCCAGGTCGGCGGCCGGCAGCAGCGGGGGCATCGTCATCGGGCGGGCGCCCGCGGTCACTCCCCAGCTCTCGAAGGTGTCGTCGAGGAGCCGGAGCAGCGCGGTCGCCTCGGGGCCGAGGGACGGCAGTCCCCTGGTCTCCCCGGGGGCCCCGACGTTCGCGGGGGTCGTCACGGTCATGGTCTCTTCACCTCTCGGGTGATCTGTCGATCGAGCGCCCTCAGACGACGGGCAGGGTGTCGTCGGAGAAGATCCCGGTCTTCAGGAAGAAGGCGAGCGGCTTGCGGATGGCCTTGCGCTCGTACGGACGGCGGCGCTCGTCGGCGACCAGCGCGTTGCGCAGGGCCAGCGGGTCGGCCACACCGGCGTCGCGGTAGACGTGCGGGTTGTAGAGGGAGTTGACGCTGTAGACGACGTACCGCTTGAGGTACGCCTCGACCTCCGCGACCCGCGCGGCGGGCACCGCCTCGCGCATCCGGGCGAAGAGCAGCGAGACGAGCTCGCGGCCGAAGGCGATGTGGCGGGACTCGTCCTGGTGGTGGATGCGGTTGACCTCGCGGATGGTGTGGCACAGGGAGTCGTCCTGGGCCATCCGCATGTTGTAGTGGTCGACCAGCTCCTCGAAGAACAGGATGCGGGCGAAGACCAGGAAGTTCTCCACCTCCGGCTCCCAGGCGGAGTCGGCGCGCATCGCGGTCGAGCCGTAGATCTTGTTGCCGTAGCGGCGGCAGAACTCGGCGAAGAACCACATGTGTTCGTTCTCTTCGCCGATGAAGTGGTGGAAGAAGTCGGAGGGGACTTCGAAGCCCGGCATGTGGATGCGGCCGACGACCTCGATGAGCAGCTCGCGGATGCCGTGCACGTTGAGGCTGTAGAAGTTGATCGACTCCCACTTCGACAGCTTCTGGATCGTCTCCTCACCCAGCTCGTCGTAGTACGGGGTGCCGTAGACGGTGAGCAGCTCCGGCGTCATCCACAGCTGCTTCTCCTCCAGCCGGTCGGGCCAGTCGAACTGCTGGTAGGGGTTGTAGTACTCCTCGATGGAGCGGGAGCTGAGCCGCTCCAGGACTTCCATGAACCGGTCGGTGACGGGCAGGGGGGCGCTGACGCCCATGGTGAACTCCTCTTTCTTTGGGGCTCGGTTCGCCTCCGGGGCCCTGAGTCGGGCTCACGCGCCACTCGGGGTTGCGGGGACCTGGGGCGTTCAGGGCCGGACTTCGTAGACCGCGTTGACCGGGGTCTCGGTGGCGCGCCGCCAGCGGGTGAAGCCGGCCTCCTCGGCGATGGCGCGGAAGGCCTTCTCGCCGGAGTGGTTGCCGAGCGCGTGCGGGCCGCGCTGGGCGACCGCGACGGGCAGGCACATCACGGCGGACAGGGCCATGAACATGCGCGCGGCGGGGGTGTTGGTGTCGATGTCGGCGGGCGAGACGTTCGACTCGACGAGCATCCAGGTGCCGTCCGCGTCCAGGGACTTGTGGACGTGCTGGGCGGCGGCGACCGGGTCGCCCATGTCGTGCAGGGCGTTGAAGAAGGTGACCAGGTCGTAGCCGGAGCCGGGATAGTCGTCGGCGGCGGCGACCTCGAAGACGACCCGGTCGGAGAGGCCGGCCTCCTCGGCGAGCTGCCGGGCGATCGAGATGGCTTCTTCGGAGTAGTCGAAGCCGTGGATCGTGGCCTCGGGGAACGCCTTGGCGATCAGCAGGGTGGTGTGGCCGACGCCGCAGCCGACGTCGGCGACGGTGCCGCCGCCCTTCAGTTTGTCCGTGACCTGGTGCAGGGCCGGCAGCCAGTCCGGTACGAGCTTGTGCTCGTAGGTCGGCTGGAAGAAGGAGCCCATACCGGTGTCGAGGGCCGCGTCGTGCTCGGCCCAGCCGACGCCGTCGCCGGTGCGGTACGCCTCGACGAGCAGGTCCTCGGTGGCGTACAGCGCCTTGAGGGCGGTGAAGAAGCCCGCGGCGAAGGTGACGGCCTTCGGGTCGGCGAGGACCTCGACGTGGTCGGCGGGCAGCGTGTACGTGAGGGAGCTCGGGTGACGCTCGACGTACCCGGCGGAGAGCTGGGCGTGCAGCCACTCCTCGATGTAGCGCGGGTTGGTGCCGGTCTTCTCGGCGAGCTGCTCGGAGGTGAGCGGCCCGGAGGCGGCCAGGGCCTTGTAGAGACCGAGCCGCTCGCCGAGGGCGACGGTCAGGCCGCGGACGGCGGCACCGGCGTCGGTGATGACCTTCTGGTGGAACTCGTGCGCGGTGCTCATGCGGCCTTCTCCTCGTCGAACGCGGGGAGGTCGCACGTGAAGAGGAACGACCTCGGGATGCGGGGCACGTTGCGGGGCGGGACCGGGTAGGGCCAGCGGTCGAAGTCGGCGCCGTCCTCGCCGGGCTGCTTGATCTCCCGTACCTCCCAGCCGCAGGCGGCGAGCAGCGCCTCGGGCTCCTCGGTGCCGAAGAGCCACGGATTGCCGTCCTCCTTCAGCGCGTTGAGGAACGGGCGGGAGAGCGGATTCTCCAGGGCGGCCCGGGAGATGACGTCGCCGAGCAGCACGGAGCCGGGCGCCGCGTGGGCGGAGAGCGTCGAGATGAGGGTCCGTACGGCCTGCTCGGGCAGGAAGAACAGCAGTCCCTCGACCACCCACAGAACGGGCTCGTCGCTCTTCCAGCCGGCCTCCTTCAGGGGGCCGGTCCAGTCCTGGGTCAGGTCGACGGGGACGGTGATCCGGGTGCGGCCGGCCGGGGCGGGCTCGCCCGCGAGCATCTTCGCCTTGGCCTCCAGGAGCGCCGGGCGGTCGAGCTCGTAGACGGTGACGCCGTCGGGCCAGGGCAGGCGGAAGAAGCGGGTGTCCATGCCGGCGGCGAGGAAGACGACCTGGCGGATGCCGCGCTTCTCGACCGCCTCGACGATGGCGCGGTCCAGATAGGTGGTGCGGATGGCGAGGAACGGCACGGTGCCGGCGCCGGCGTAGCGGTCGAGCAGTTCGAAGCCGATGTCGTCGGCGACGATGCGCGCGTAGGGATCGGCGAACAGCCGGTCCTCGCGCTCGGTCTCCACGGCGCGCGCTGCGGCGGTCCACTGGGCGGTGCGGGATACGGCCTCCACAGGAGGTCCCCCTTCGTGTGATGGAGAGATACGGACGGCCGTGTTCAGGCGCTGACGCGCGCACAGGCAACGGGGTCCTCGGCCGCGGGCATCGACGACAGATGGCCGGCCTCGGAACCGGCGGGACGGCGCCGGAAGATGCTGTGCAGGATCATGCTGAACACGGCCGTCCCGTCGGTGGCCACGAGCGTGCACCGTGGCTTGACGGTGCCGGTGGCGGGGTTGAACGGCGACGGGGTGGAGCCAAGGATCTCCACGCGGGCGGTGAGGACGTCCCCGGGTCGTACGGGGCGCAGATAGCGCACCTCGTCGATACCGGGCGAGCCCATGCAGGCGCTGTAGGCGAGCAGACCGTCCACGTAGCGCCGCATGAACATCGCCTGGGTGTGGAAGCCGCTGGCGATCAGCCCGCCGAACTGCGAGCGCGCGGCGAGCTCGTGGTCCGTGTGGAAGGGCTGCGGGTCGAAGCGCCTGCCGAACTCCAGCACCTCTTCCGCGGTGACGGTGACGGTGCCCAGTTCATGGACGTCGCCCGGCCGGAAGTCCTCGAAGTAGCGCATCGCGCGCCCCCCTTGACCTAGAGGATGGTCGTTCCCTGGCGTTCTCTGACATCACCCAATCTACGAATTGCTCATTTATTTTGTCAACCCAAAAGAAGGGGTTGGTCGAGCGCTTGCTCGAAGTCCCCCCACAGGTCCTCGACGTCCTCGATGCCGACGGACACCCGCACGAGACCGGCGCCTATGCCGGCGGCGCGCAGGGCCGCTTCGTCCAGCTCCCGGTGGGAGGTGGACGCGGGGTGGGTCACGAGGGTCTCGACGCCGCCGAGGGAGAGCGCGAGCCGGGCGATCCGTACCCGCTCGATGAAAGCCCGGCCCGCCTCCCGGCCGCCGGCGAGCTCGAAGGAGAGCATCCCGCCGCCTCCGGACAGCACCTTGCGGGCCGTGTCGTACGAGGGGTGGCCCGCGAGCCACGGATGGTGGACGGCCGGCACGTCCGGGCGGGCGGCGAACCGCTCGGCGAGGACGGCGGCGTTGGCGCAGTGCTCGCGCATCCGCAGCGGCAGCGTCTGCAGGCCGCGCAGGGTCAGCCAGGCGGCGAACGGGTCGGCGCAGGCGCCCAGTTCGACCGTCCGCGGCCACACCGCGCGCCGCAGCGCGTCGTCGGCGAAGACCGCGGCGCCGCCGAGGACGTCCGAGTGGCCGGAGAGGTACTTGGTGGTGGAGTGGACGACGATGTCCGCGCCGAGCTCCAGGGGCCGGCAGAGGACGGGCGAGGCGAGGGAGTTGTCGACCAGGGAGGTGACTCCGCGGCGCCGGGCGGCCGCCGACAGACCGGGGAGATCGGGCACGTGGCCGGTCGGATTGGCGATGGTCTCCAGGACGAGGAGCCGGGGCTCGCGGGCGGCGGCCGCCGCCTCCTCGAACTCGGCTACGTCGTCGCCCGAGATGTACGTGACGTCGACCCCGTACCGCTCGGCGAGATCCGACAGGACCGCGTAGGTCCCCCCGTACAGGCACCGTTGGGCGATCACCCGCTCGCCGGGCCGCAGCAGGGCGAGCAGGACACCGCTGATGGCGCCCATGCCGGAGGCGAAGGCGATCGCTCCGGCGCCGCCTTCGAGCCCGGCGAGGGTCTGCTCCAGGGCGCGTACGGTGGGATTGCCGCGCCTGCTGTACACGTACCGGCCGTCGGGTCCCGCCATCGCCTCGGCGAGCGCCTCGGCCGAGTCGAAGGCGAACGCCGAGGACTGCACCAGCGGCACCGAGAGCGGCCGACTGCCCTCCTCCGGCGGTTCGTCGACGACGTGCACGGCTCGGGTGCGGATGTCCATCGTGTCTTCCTCTCATCAGGGAAAAGGGGCCGCTCCGGGAAAAGGGGCCGCCCGATGTCCGGGGTGGACATCGGGCGGCCCCTTGGAACTCGCGGAAGCGCGTCTCAGACGGAGACCTTGTCGCCCTGCGGGGCGGGGGCGGACTCGGCGGCGAGGGACTTGTCGCTCTTCATGACGAGGAGCGTGATCACACCGCCGACGGCGGCGATGACCGCGGCGCCGATGAAGGCGGCCGAGAAGCCGTCCGTGAGGGCGGGCAGGTCACCGATCCTGTCGGCGCCCTGGGACATGGCCACGGCGGTGAGCGCGGCCAGACCGAGGGCGGAGCCCACGTTGTAGGTGGTGTTGACGATGCCGGAGGCGAGGCCGGCCTGCTCCTGCGGGGCGCCGGCCATCGCGGCGATCATCGCCGGGATGTAGGCCAGGGACATGCCGAGCGCGGCGACCAGCGAGGCGGGCAGGACGTCGACGAGGAAGGTGCCGGTCGGCGGGACGGCCGCCAGCCAGACAAGACCGGCCGCCAGGACCAGCAGACCGCCCGCGATCAGCGGCTTGGCACCGAACCTGCCCATGAGCCGGGCGGTGATCGCCGTCATGAAGATCATCAGCAGGACGGTCATCGGGAGCAGGGCGGCGCCGGAGGCGAACGCGCCGTAGCCGAGGACCTGCTGGAGGTAGAGGTTGAGGAAGTACCACATCGGGATCCACGCGGCGCCGAGCAGCGTCATCGCCAGGTTGGCCGAGCCGAGGCGCGGGACGCGCCACACGCTGAGCGGCATGAGCGGCTCGCGGACCGACTTCTGGATCACGAAGAAGAGGACGAGGAGAGCGGCCGCGCCGACCAGCTCCAGGATGGTGGCGGTGGCGCCCCAGCCGACCTCGGGGGCCCGGACGACGGCGAACACGGCGAGCGCGAGACCGGCCGTGACGGCGACGGCGCCGAGGATGTCGACGGAGCCGCGGCGGGACTCGACGGCCGGGAGCAGCTTGGTGGCGGCGAGGGTGGCGAGGCCGATCGGGATGTAGATGATGAAGACCCACTGCCAGCTCATCCACTCGGTGAAGACACCGCCGAGGAAGACGCCCGCGGTACCGCCGGCGGGGGCCGCGGCGCCGTAGAGCGCCATCGCCTTGCCGAGCTCCTTCGGGTCGTGCATGAAGAGCATCATGAGCAGGGTCATGGCGGACGGCGCGATCAGCGCACCGCCGACACCCTGGACCGCGCGGCCGACGATCTCCACCCAGGCGGTCTGCGCGGCGGCGGCGACGACCGAGCCGGCGATCATGATCGCCCAGCCGGAGACGAAGATCTTGCGGGCGCCGACGAGGTCGGAGAGACGGCCGCCGAGGAGCAGGAGCCCGCCGAAGACGATGACGTAGGCGTTGAAGATCCACTGGAGCTCGCTCTGCGAGAAGCCCAGGTCCTTCTGCATCTCGGGGAGCGCGACCCCGATGATCGAGGTGTCCATGATGACCATGAACTGGGCGGCGGCGAGCACGACAAGTGCCCACCAACGCCGGGGATTGACGGTTGACATTGCCCTGCTCCTTCTCTCGCACATACCCCTAGGGGGTACCTTCGCGGAGCACCGTAGCATACCCATGGGGGGTATGTAAGGGTGGCAGAATGCGGCCATGACCGAAGCCTCGGAGCCCTCGGAGCAGGGCCTGCTGGACCGCTGGACGTCGACGCTGCTCGCGGCCCGGGCGGGCCGCGAGGGCCCGGACCCCGTCCCGTACGGCCGGAACCTGCTGGCCCGCTGGGCCGAGCCGCAGCGCAGGTACCACACGGTGGACCACCTGCGGGCGGTCCTCGACCGCATCGACGAACTCGCCGACCAGGGCGGCGAGGGCGGGGAGTTGGAGCTGGTCCGGCTGGCCGCCTGGTTCCACGACGCGGTCTACCGCCCGGACCGCTCGGAGAACGAGGAACGCTCGGCGACCCTGGCCGAAAAGGCCCTGACGGAGGCCGGCCTCACTCCCCACGAGGTGGCGGAGGTCGCCCGCCTGGTCCGCCTGACCGTCACCCATGACCCGGCGGACGGCGACATCAACGGCGAGGCCCTCTGCGACGCGGACCTGGCGATCCTGGCGACGGACGAGGATACGTACGGGGGGTATGCGCGGGCGGTCCGCGAGGAGTACGCCTTCGTCCCGGAGGACGCCTTCAGAGAGGGCCGCGCAGCGGTCCTCCGTCAGCTCCTCTCCCTGCCACGCCTGTTCCGCACCCCGTACGGAGCGGCGGCCTGGGAGACCCAGGCGCGCAGGAACCTGGAGCGCGAGCTGGCGACACTCACGTAACGTCCACATCGCGAGACGTACCGTCACCCGGGAATGTCAGGCCCAACCCTCGGGTTGACGCATGTCATGCCGTCAACGCCTGCCGAGCCCACCGCACCCGCTGCCGCACCCTCCCCGACCCGTATGCCCCTCGCGGTCTACATCCTCGGGCTGTCCGTCTTCGCGCTCGGCACGAGCGAATTCATGCTGTCCGGCCTCGTCCAACCCATCGCCGACGACATGAACGTCTCCATACCCCGCGCCGGCCTCCTCATCTCGGCGTTCGCCATCGGCATGGTCGTCGGAGCCCCGCTGCTCGCCGTCGCGACCCTCCGCCTCCCCCGCAAGACGACCCTGGTCGCCCTGATCACCGTCTTCGGTCTCGGCCAGGTCGTCGGCGCCCTCGCGCCGAACTACGCCGTGCTCTTCGCCTCGCGCGTCGTGAGCGCGCTCGCCTGCGCCGGGTTCTGGGCGGTCGGCGCCGCCGTCGCCATCGCGATGGTCCCCGTCGGCTCGCGCGCCCGCGCCATGGCGGTCATGATCGGCGGCCTCTCCATCGCCAACGTCCTCGGCGTCCCCGCCGGCGCCTTCCTCGGCGAGCACCTCGGCTGGCGCTCCGCGTTCTGGGCGGTCGGCGTGGCCTCCGCCATCGCGCTCGTCGGCGTGGCGACCCGTATCCCGCACATCCCCCTCCCCGAGACCAAGCCCCGCCTCAAGCACGAGCTGGTGATCTACCGCGACCGCCAGGTCCTGCTCTCGATCGTGATCACCGCGCTCGCCGCGGGCGGCGTCTTCTGCGCGTTCTCGTACCTCGCCCCGGTCATCACCGACGTCGCCGGCATCGACGCCCGCTGGGTCTCCGCGATCCTCGGCCTCTTCGGCATCGGCGCGCTGATCGGTACGACGATCGGCGGCCGGGTCGCCGACGCCCACCTCTTCGGGGTCCTGCTCAGCGGCATCGCCGCCTCGACGATCCTCCTGGCGGCCCTGGCCCTCTTCGCCTCCAGCCCGGTCGCCGTGATCGCCCTCTCCTTCCTCCTCGGCGTCTCGGCCTTCTACACCGCACCGGCCCTCAACGCCCGCATGTTCAACGTGGCCGGCGCCGCCCCGACCCTCGCGGGCGCCACGACGACGGCCGCGTTCAACCTGGGCAACACCGCGGGCCCCTGGTTCGGCGGCACGGTCATCGACGCCGACTTCGGCTTCGCGGCGACCGCGTGGGCGGGCGCGGCGATGACGGTCGTGGCCCTGGCGACGGTCGCACTCGCACTGCGCCTGCACACGTCCCGCTCGCGCGTGGTGGCCTCCTCCGCCGCACAGCCGGAGGAGGAGCTCGTCACCTCCCGTACGGCGCTCACAGGCGACTGACAGGGCGGTCGCACGGGTGTGCGATGATCGCCGTCGCACACCACACCCGGGGGGTAGAGCACAGTGGAACTCAACAGAATCAAGGGCCTTGGCCGGGCGGCGGTCGGCGTCCTCGCACTCGCCCTGGGCGGCTCGTTGCTCGGCGCCGCACCTGCCACCGCGGCCTCGACGGACTTCGAGTACCAAGTGACGCGGTACGCCGACACGTACCTCGACGTTCCGGGTACGGAGATCGCCTTCGACGCGCTCGCCGGCGAACGGTCGGTCCTGCGGTCCCGGTACTTCTCGACGGGCCCGGTCTCGGCCGTCGGGGCCGGCGACAACATCGGCAACACCTTCGCCATCCGCTGCCGCAACGCGGACGGCACAGCCCTGCCGACCGAGACGGAGGCCGGGGTCTACTGGGCGGCGAACCTGGTGCCGCCGGGCGAGACCTCGCTGACCGCCGGGCTCCGCTGGCTGTTCATCGCGCCAGCGGACGGCAGCTACACCTGCCGCCTGTCGATCCTCTCGTACTCCTCGATCATCACCGGCGGCCGCACCGTCACCATGCGCGTCCCCGCCGGAGCCGAACTGGCCAGGGAGACCCACTCCTCGATGTCCCGCTGGACGCTGCTCGCCGGCAGCGGCACCACCGTCGCCCGCGGCACCACGGCCAGCACCCTCGGCTCCACCAACACCCCGACGGGCGAGGACATCGTCGTCTACCAGGACGCGGCGCTGTCGACCTGCGCGGCCGGCTCCTCGATCTGCTCGGGCGGCACCGAGAACTACACCTTCACACGCGTCGAGACGTGGGCCGAGGCGCAGCCCAAGAACGCGGACGGCGCGCTGTGCGGCGGCCCGATCAAGGGCCCGGTCTCAGTGTGGAACATCACCAACGCCAAGCACCACCAGACGGCGGCGAACACCCTGCGCCTGACGAAGGCACAGCTCGGCGGCTGCACCCAGATCCGTATGACGCTGAAGGTACGGAACGTCGACGGCAACCCGGTGAAGATCCACGACGACTACGCCTCGGGCAAGATCGCGGCGACGCACGGCGTGGCCTACAGCTACTGAGCCTCACCCTCCCCTGGGGCCTGTCACGAAAGGCAGGCCCCAGGGAACACCGCCCTACGGCGTCGGCCGCCCCTTCGGCCGCCGGAGCCCCGCCTCCGTGATGCGTCGGACGAGTTCCTTCGAGCCGACCTCGACCGCGCCCGCCGCCACCGCATCCGCGTACCGCTCCGACGGGATGTCGTAGTGGTCGCGCTCGAACGCGCGCGGCGGGGCGCCGATCTCGGCGGCGAAGGCGTGGAGTTCCTCGTGCGAGACGTCGCTGACGAGGTGCGACCACATGCGGCCGTGGCCCGGCCAGGTCGGCGGGTCGATGTAGAGGGTCACATCAGACCGCCGACCGGGGCCACGACCACACCCGCCTTGCCGCAGACCCAGTGCGGGTCCGGGCCGAGCTCGGGTTCGACGTCCAGGGCGTGCGGGTCGCCGGAGGAACAGACCGGGCAGAGCGGCCAGCGGCCGTACCGCTCCAGGAGCGCGTCCTGCACGTCCTGAGCGACGAGCCCGGCGACGTACGTGATGCCCTCGGGCCACTGCTCGACCCACCACCGGCGATGAGTGACGGCGTCCTCGACCATCGACACGACCTCGGCCGCGGCCACGTCCCGCGCCGCCAGATCGGCGAGAACGAGGGCACGGGCGGCATGCAGCGCCTGCTCCAGGGGGTCGATGTCGTCCATGCACAACATTGTCACCCGACAAGCCTCAGGGGCGAAGGTCCCTCCCGCATCCGGGACTCATCCAGGACTCATCCGGGTCCCTTCCGGGACCCTTCGTGGCCCTTCGGGACCCAAGGGGTCTTGACGCTCCCACCGGCCGAAAATATCTTTCAGGTGTGACCAATGACGTGAAGGAAAGTTTCAGCGGCCAGGCCAGACCCGGGACCGTACCCTCCCCCGCGTCCGGCAACGACGCCCCGCCCGCACCCGCCGCCCTCGCGGCCAAGGTCCGTACCCTCGCGCCGTCCATGACCCGCTCCATGCAGCGGGTCGCCGAAGCCGTCGCCGGGGACCCGGCCGGCTGCGCCGCCCTCACGGTCACCGGCCTCGCCGAGCTGACCGGCACCAGCGAGGCGACCGTGGTCCGCACCGCCCGCCTCCTCGGCTACCCCGGCTACCGCGACCTGCGCCTCGCGCTCGCCGGCCTCGCCGCACAGCAGCAGTCCGGCCGCGCCCCCTCCGTCACCGCCGACATCGCCGTCGACGACCCGATCGCCGACGTCGTCGCCAAGCTCGCCTACGACGAGCAGCAGACCCTCGCCGACACCGCGGCCGGGCTCGACACCGTCCAGCTCGGCGCCGCCGTCGCCGCCCTCGCCGCCGCCCGCCGCATCGACATCTACGGAGTCGGCGCCTCCGGCCTCGTGGCCCAGGACCTCGGCCAGAAGCTCCTCCGCATCGGCCTCCTCGCGCACGCGCACAGCGACCCGCACCTCGCCGTCACCAACGCCGTGCAGCTCCGCTCCGGCGACGTCGCCATCGCCATCACCCACTCCGGCTCCACCGGCGACGTCATAGAACCGCTGCGCGTCGCCTTCGACCACGGCGCGACCACCGTCGCGATCACCGGCCGCCCGGACGGGCCCGTGACGCAGTACGCCGACCACATCCTGACCACCTCCACCGCCCGCGAGAGCGAGCTGCGCCCCGCGGCCATGTCGTCCCGCACCAGCCAACTCCTGGTCGTGGACTGCCTGTTCACCTGCGTCACACAACGTACGTACGAGACGGCGGCCCCTGCCCTCGCGGCCTCGTACGAAGCCCTCGCGCACCGCCACTCGCCCCGCACCCGCTGACCAGAGCACCGAAAGAGCCGCACGTGTCTGCTACGTACTCCGAACTGCGCGCCCAGCTGGCCACCCTCGCCACCGAGGCGTTCCGTCCGGAGCTGGCCGAGATCGACCAGCTCCCGACGGCCGAGATCGCCGCGCTGATGAACGCCGAGGACCAGACCGTCCCGGCCGCCGTCGCCGCGCAGCTGCCGCTGATCGCCGCCGCGATCGACGCCACCGCCGCCCGCATGGCGCGCGGCGGCCGGCTGATCTACGCGGGCGCCGGCACGGCCGGCCGGCTCGGCGTCCTCGACGCCAGCGAGTGCCCGCCGACCTTCAACACCGACCCCTCGGAGGTCGTCGGCCTGATCGCGGGCGGCCCCTCGGCGATGGTGAAGGCGGTCGAGGGAGCCGAGGACTCGGCGGAGCTCGCCGCCGAGGACCTGGCCGCCCTCGGGCTGACCGCGAACGACACGGTGGTCGGCGTCTCCGCCTCCGGCCGCACCCCGTACGCCATCGGCGCCGTCGAACACGCCCGTAAGCGGGGCGCGTTGACGATCGGCCTGTCCTGCAACGCGGACAGCGGTCTCGCGGCCGCCGCCGAGCACGGCATCGAGGTCGTCACCGGCCCCGAACTCCTCACCGGATCCACCCGGTTGAAGGCGGGCACGGCCCAGAAGCTGGTCCTCAACATGATCTCGACGATCACGATGATCCGGCTCGGCAAGACGTACGGAAACCTGATGGTCGACGTCCGCGCCTCCAACGAGAAGCTCCAGGCACGGTCGCGGCGGATCGTCTCCCTCGCCACCGGCGCCCCGGACGAGCAGATCGAGACCGCGCTCGCCGCCGCGGACGGCGAGGTGAAGACCGCGATCCTGATGATCCTCGCCGACATCGATGCCAAGGCCGCCGACCAGCGGCTCACCGACTCGGCGGGCCATCTGCGGGCCGCCCTCCACGCCGACGGCACTCCCTGACCCTCCCCCCGCCCCCGCACAGCAAGGCACCACCGCACCATGAGCACAGACGACAAGAACCGCGCCATCGCCGCCGCGATCCTCCCCCTCGTCGGCGGCGCAGAGAACATCGGCTCCGTGGCCCACTGCATGACCCGGCTCCGGCTGGGTCTGCGGGACCGCTCGCTCGTCCAGGACGAGGCCCTGAAGGCCCTGCCGTCCGTGATGGGTGTGGTGGAGGACGACACGTACCAGATCGTGCTCGGCCCGGGCACGGTCGCGAGGGTGACGCCGGAGTTCGAGGCGCTGGTGGCCGCGGCTCCCAAGCCGTCCGCGGACGACCTGGCGGCTCAGGGCGCGGCGATCAAGGCGGCGCAGAAGGCCAGGAACGCCACCCCGTTCAAGCTGTTCCTGCGCCGGATCGCGAACATCTTCGTCCCGCTGATCCCCGCTCTCATCGGCTGCGGCATCATCGCCGGCCTCAACGGCCTGCTGATCAACCTGGGCTGGCTGCCGTCCGTCACCCCCGCGCTCGCGGCGATGGCGAGCGGGTTCATGGCGCTGATCGCGGTCTTCGTCGGCTTCAACACGGCGAAGGAGTTCGGCGGTACGCCGATCCTGGGCGGCGCGGTCGCGGCGATCATCGTCTTCCCCGGCGTCGCGAAGATCGACGCCTTCGGCCAGACCCTGTCGCCCGGGCAGGGCGGTGTGCTCGGCGCGCTCGGCGCGGCGGTGCTCGCGGTGTACGTCGAGAAGTGGTGCCGCCGCTGGGTCCCCGAGGCGCTCGACGTCCTGGTCACCCCGACCCTCACGGTCCTGGTCTCCGGGCTGGTCACGATCTTCGGCCTGATGTTCGTGGCCGGTGAGATCTCGACCGCGATCGGCGACTTCGCCAACTGGCTGCTGGCCAACGCGGGCGCGGGCGCCGGCTTCGTCCTCGGCGGTCTGTTCCTGCCGCTCGTGATGCTGGGCCTGCACCAGGCCCTGATCCCGATCCACACCACGCTGATCGAGCAGCAGGGCTTCACCGTCCTCCTCCCGATCCTGGCGATGGCGGGCGCGGGCCAGGTCGGCGCGGCGGTGGCCGTCTACGTCAAGCTCCCCCGCAACGGCTCGATCCGCCGCACCATCAAGTCCGCCCTCCCGGCCGGTTTCCTGGGTGTGGGTGAGCCGCTGATCTACGGTGTCTCGCTTCCGCTGGGCCGCCCGTTCATCACGGCCTGCGTCGGCGGCGCGTTCGGCGGCGGTTTCGTCGGCCTGTTCAACATGCTGGGCGACAAGGTCGGCTCGACGGCGATCGGCCCGTCGGGCTGGGCCCTGTTCCCTCTCCTCGACGGCAACAAGGGCCTCGGCGAGACGATCGCGATCTACGCGGGCGGTCTGCTGGTCGGTTATGCGGTCGGCTTCGTGGCCACGTACTTCTGGGGCTTCAGCAAGCAGCTCCTGGAGGAGTTCGACGTGGAGACGGACCCGGTGGAGGTCCCGGTGGCGTCCGGCGGCACGCCGGCCCCGGAGGCCCCGGAGGCACCGCAGGCCCCGGAGCCCGTGAAGGTCTGACGTACGTACGGAGACGAGGGCGGCACCCCCGACCGGGGTGCCGCCCTCCTCCGCGTACGGGGTCCGCCAGGGAACGTTCGGCGTCGCGTCAGTCCGCCACCCCGTTCGCGCAGTGCGTGTCGGAGGCCGGCCGCACGCCCGTACGCAGGAACTCCGTGACGGCCCGGTTCCCGCACGCGTTCCCGTTGCCCAGGTACATCCCGTGCCCGCCCTGGTCGACCGTGACCAGGCGGGCGCGCTCGCCCAGGGCGGCGCGCATCTTCAGGCCGGCGGCGTACGGGGTGGAGGGGTCGCGGAGGCTCTGGATCATCAGGATGTTGGAGGGGCCTTCGGACGTGATCCGCGTCGGCTTCTCCTCCGGCGCCTTCCAGAAGGAGCAGGGGGTGATGTTGGCGGGCAGTCCGGCCGTGAGCGGGTGGCGGGCCCGGTCCACGGTCACCGCGCGCCGGTAGGAGTGGACCGAACCGGACCACTTCACGTCGTTGCAGATCACGCCGACCGTGATCGCCGCGTCGGTGTCCGGCAGCGGCGCCGCGAGCATCCCCGGCAGGACCGGCTTCGCGGTGGGGTTCTGGGCCGCGACGACCAGCTGGGCGAAGCCGGCGAAGGAGGTGTCGGCGTACAGGGCGTTCTGCAGGGCCTGCCGGAGCACGTTCCCGGTCAGCGGCACGCCCGGGGTGGTCGACTCCTTCGGCTCGCGGTCCAGGCGCGCGGCCAGGTCCAGGATCGACGACCGTACGTCCGCGGGCCGTTCGGCGAGCCGCAGCCCTTCCTTCGCCCGGTCCGGGTGCGCCGCCCACGCCGCGAAGTCGGGGAACCGGTCCTCGGCGCCCTGCGCCATGTACCGCATCCAGCCCTGCGCGACCAGCTTCGGGTTCGGGTCACTGCTGCTGTCGAGGACCCAACGGTCGGTGTGCTGCGGGTACTTCTGCGCGTACACGGCCCCGACGTACGTGCCGTACGACACCCCCCACGCGGAGAGCTTCTCCTCCCCGAGCGCCTGCCGGAACCGGTCCAGATCCCGTGCCTGGTTCGCCGAGGTCATGCTGCGCAGCTCGTCGCCGCCGTTGCGCAGGCAGGTCTCGGCGATCCGCCGGGAGCGCTCGACGTTCTCGTCGATCGACCCGTCGGCGCCGGGCCAGGACCGCAGGTTGACCATCCACCGGTCGTCCTCGTCGAGCCCACAGCTCGCCTTCACGCTGCCGCCGACCCCGCGCGGGTCCATGGCGACGAGGTCGTACGCCCCGCCCAGTTCCTTCGTCAGCGCCGCGCCCTTCTGCGAGAGCCGCTGCACGCCGGAGCTCCCGGGCCCGCCCGGGATCACCGCGAGCGCACCGCGCCGCGCCTCGGGACTGGTGCTGCGGATCCGGGACACGGCCAGGGGGACCTGCCGGCCGTCGGGGTCGCTGTAGTCGAGCGGCACGGAGAGCGTCGCGCACTCCTGCCCGAGCCCCACGGGTCCACAGCGCTCCCAGTCGAGCCCCGCGCCGGTGTCGGCCGCTCGGGCGACGGTGGTGAGGGAGGCCGCGACGGCGGCGGCGGAGAGGGCGAGAACGAGGCCGGTACGTCCGTAAGTCGTCATGCGACAAGCTTTGTTGACGGGGCCTCACGCTCCCATCCGGCGACCAGGACGGTACGGGGTGGGGCTAGCCCCCCGGCGCCGCCGTCGTGAGCGGCTGTGCGATTGACTGGGGCCGGCAATGAAGGGACGACGCGTAACTCATGGGGGCCACGCAATGAAGAGCGAAGACACTCCGCTGATACCGGACGCGGTGTGGCTGGAGGAACGGCTGGGCGAGGGCTCGCTCTGGCGACCGGACGAGGCCGACCTGCCGGCCGAGCTGACCGATGCCCCGTCGAGGGAGTTCCTGCTCACGGTCGGCTTCCCTGCCGTCCACCTCGGCGTCGCGGGAATCGACACGCGGCACGTGCGGGACGAGGACGGGCTGGAACCGTTCGATTCCGACGAGATCTACGGCCGCCGCTACCCCGACGACGACTCCCCGCCCAAGAACTTCAGCTTCACCGTGGTCGTCCGGGGCGACCAGCACCTGATGCTCGAAGCGGCGGACGGTGGCATCACCCACTACGACCCCAACGGCTGGGACCACGCGGACGGTTGGCAGGGCCCTGCCGCCGATTCCCTCCCTCAGCTGGCCCTGCTCCTCGGCCTCATCGCCGAGTCGAGCGACGCCCTGGAATCGACCGACGACGCCGTATGCGCGGCGGCCGCCGCCGATCTGCGTGAGCGCATGATCGGCCAGGACTGGAACGTGGCCGAATCCGCGTTCTGGGACGAGGTCTTCGAGCACCTCGGCTGGGAACGGGACGAGTAGCACGACCGCCCCCGAGACGGCCGGGGCCCGCGAAGAGGAGCCCCGGCCGGCGAGCCGCACGGGGCGGCGTCACCACCCCTCGAAGTTCAGCCATCTGAACAGTAATCACGTACATGACTATTGACGCGTCCGTGACGGCACCCCTAGCTTCCGGGGAAAGCGCTTTCTCGTCCAGTCCCGGAACGCCTTCCCTCCCCCACAGGAGACCTCACGATGCCCACGATGCATCTGCGATCCGTCACCGCCTGCGTCAGCCTGTTGGCTGGAACCCTCGTCGCCCTGTCCGGAAGCACGGCGCACGCCGCATCCACTCTGTACGAAGTCGAGGCCGCCCCCGCCGTCTGCACCGGCACCATCGACTCCGACTGGTCCGGCTTCTCCGGCAGCGGGTTCTGCAACGGCACCAACGCCGTAGGCGCCTCTGTCCAGTTCACCGTGAACGCTCCGGCCGCCGGAACGGCGACGCTCGCCGTCCGGTTCGCCAACGGGACCACCGCCGCGAGGCCGGCCGGCCTCGTCGTCAACGGATCCACCGTGCAGACGCCGTCGTTCGAGGCCACGGGCGCCTGGACCACCTGGGCCACCAAGACCCTGACCGTCACCCTGAACGCGGGCAGCAACACCATCCGGCTCAACCCCACCACCGCCGCCGGCCTGCCCAACGTCGACTCCCTGAACGTCACGACCGCCGACGGCCCGCCGCCGGCCGGCACCGCGCTGTACGTCGCTCCCAACGGAACGGACAGCGCCGCCGGAACACAGTCCGACCCGACGACGCTCACCTCCGCGATCACCCGCATCTCCGCCGGCGGGACGATCTACCTCCGCGGCGGGACCTACAGCCACTCCACGACGATCACCATCCCGCCCGGCAACAACGGCACGGCCGGCGCGCTGAAGAAGCTGTCCGCCTACCCGGGTGAGACCCCGGTCCTGAACTTCTCCGCCATGACCGAGGACCCGGCCAACCGCGGCCTCGCCCTGAACGGTTCGTACTGGCACGTCAACGGCATCGTCGTCGAGCGCGCCGGCGACAACGGCATCTACGTCGGCGGCAGCGACAACGTCATCGAGCGCACGGTCACGCGCTTCAACCGCGACACCGGCCTCCAGCTCGGCCGCATCGCCTCCACCACGCCCCGCGAGCAGTGGCCGTCGGACAACCTCGTCCTGAGCGCGGAGTCGCACGACAACGCCGACTCCGACGGTGAGGACGCCGACGGCTTCGCCGCGAAGCTCACGGTCGGCACCGGGAACGTCTTCCGCTACGCCGTGGCCCACCACAACATCGACGACGGCTGGGACCTGTACACCAAGACGGACACCGGACCGATCGGCCCGGTGACCATCGAGGACTCCCTGGCGTACGACAACGGCACCCTCAGCGACGGGTCCCAGGCCGGCAACGGCGACCGCAACGGCTACAAGCTCGGCGGCGAGGACATCGCGGTCGACCACGTCGTCCGGCGCAGCATCGCCTTCCACAACGGCAAGCACGGGTTCACGTACAACAGCAACCCGGGCACGATGACGGTGTCGAACAACATCGCGATCGACAATGCCCAGCGCAACTTCTCGTTCGACGCCGGCACTTCGGTGTTCCGGGGCAACACCTCCTGCCGCCCCACCAGCAGCGGGACGAACGACCGGACCATCGGTGACGTCGACGCTTCGAACCAGTTCTGGTCCGGCTCGAACGGCTCCCGGTGTTCCTCGTACACCGGGGCCCTGAGCTGGTCCTACGCCTCGGACGGCCGCCTCGCGGTGGCCTTCGGCGGCCGTCCGGTCACCTGGTGAGCCTCAAGAGGTGACTGCCCCGTCTGCGTACGCGTCGGCGTCGGCCTCAGCGCTCCGGGCCGAGGTCGACGCCGTCAGCACACGCCAACTCGCCACCATCAGTAGCCACCGCCGGCGCAGCTGAAGCCACCGCAGCCGTAGCCGCTGCTGAAGCCCCCCGAGCCTCCGGTGGCGGTGCCACCGGACGGGTTGCTCCGCGGGAAGGGGGCCGGGCGGGGAGGGGGCGAGGTGAACGTCTTGTAGTTCTCGTGGAACAGCTCCTGCCACCAGCTCCCGAAGCCGACGCCCTCCAGCTCGCGCTCCGTCTCGGCGAGCGCGGCGTCGTCCCACACCACGGTCGGGAGATCCAGGTCCTTGAGCGCCTGCCGCAGCCCCGACAGGTCCACCCGGGGGCTCTCGTCCAGGGGAGTCGTCGCGGGCGCTTCGCCGTGGGCGACGTCGTGCCGGAAGGCGTACGCGGCCCGCCAGCCCACCTCCGTCACCACCGCCCAGCCCCAGAGCGGCCGTTCGGCGAGCAGCGCCCTGCGGCGCCTGCCCTCTTCCTGTTCCCGGGCCAGCTCCCGCGCCCGCGCGGCGGCCTTCCTCTTCTCGGCCTCGATCGCCTGCCGGATCTCCCGGCCGACGGGCTCGTACGCCTCACCGGCCTCCCGCATCACCCACTCGTACCGCCGCCGCGTCTCCTCCCACTCGCCCATGGCGCGGCGCAGAGCGAATTGCTTCCACCCCGGGACGGCGACGGCCCGACGGTAGGCGGCCTCCAGTTCGGCGCTGACGTCGTCCACGGCGGTGGCGTACGCGACGGCGGCCGTCACCCACCGGCCGCAGGCCTCCGCCGTGCACGAGACGAGGTCCCCCGAACCGTCACGGGGCCCCGGAGTCCGCACAAGAAAGAGGGAGGGCGCCCGCCGCCCGTCGAGCAGCCGATGGAACGAGTGCTCGTGGACGCGGACCTTCCCGTCGAGCGGGGCGACCGGATCGTGACGCGTCTGCCGGGGCAACAGCTTCCCGTGGTGAGTGAGGTACAGCGGCTGTAACCGACCCATCGACTCCACCCCCACGATCCCGTTCCCCTCAGCCTTCCCCCGCCCCCGGCCCCCGAAGCGTTCCGCCCCGCACCCTCCCGTACATCACCATGTCCCGGCGCTCCCCGCCCACTTCCTGCCAGGACCGCAGCACCCCCTCCCGTACGAAGCCCGCCCGCTCCGCCGTCCGGGCCGAGGCATCGTTCCAGGGTTCGACGAGCAACTGGAGGCGCGGGATGCCCAGTTCACCCAGTGCCCACGCGCTCACCGCCGTCAGCGCCGCCCCGGCCGCGCCCTCGCCGCGGCAGGACGGGGCGATCCAGTAGCCGAGGGTCGCGCGGCCCTCGGTGAGGTCGCGGAGCCAGAGGCCGATCATGCCCACCGGCCGCGCGTCGCGGCGCCGGACGATGACGAAGGGGTAGCCGGCAGCGGTCTCGGAGCGGGTCCACTGGCGGCGGACGAACGCCTCGCCCTCCGCCTCCGAGTACACCGGCGGGACGGTGGTGATCAGCGGGATGTACGGGTCCGTCGACGCCTCCTCCACGAGGGGCAGGTCGGCCCGCTCCCAGCGGCGCAGTTCAAAGGCCCCGGCCGCCAGCCGGGGAACGATCAGGCTCACATCGTGCGAAGGTACTCGGCCAGCCGGTCGTACTCCTCCTTCACCCCGTCCTCCATCCCGGTGGCCAGCGCCTGGTCCCGGATCTCCGTCGACGGCCAGAGCGACGTACTTGTCAGGGCCGTGCCGCCGTCCGGGGTGTCGTCGAAGGTGAGGGTCACATGGACCGGCGGACCCGGCATCAGCTCGAAGGTCTCCGTGTAGACCAACCGCTCGCCCGGGACGATCTCCTCGTACGCCCCCGAGAACACGATCTCCTGTCCGTCCGGCGCCTGCTGGCCCCAGCGCCAGGCGCCGCCGATCCGGAGATCGATGTCGCAGACCGTCGTGGTCAGGGCGGCGACCCCGTACCACCGGCGGACGTGCTCGGGCTTCGTCCACGCCTCCCAGACGCGGGCGGGCGGGGCGTCGAAGGTTCGGGTGATGACCAGCTCGCGGTCGGTCGGTGTCGTCAGCAGCGTGATCATGGATCGCTCCCGCCTCTGGGGACTCTCTTCCCAGCATCACCCCGAACGCCCGAGGGCGGCACCCCCAGCAGGGAGTGCCGCCCTCGTCGTACAACCAGGATCTACCGAGCCGTGGCTCAGAAGTCCATGTCACCGCCCGGCATGCCGCCCGGAGCGGCCGCGGAGGCCTTCTCCGGCTTGTCGGCGATGACGGCCTCGGTGGTCAGGAACAGCGCGGCGATCGAGGCCGCGTTCTGCAGGGCGGAGCGCGTCACCTTCGCCGGGTCGATGATGCCCTCGGCGATGAGGTCCACGTACTCGTTGGTCGCGGCGTTCAGGCCGTGGCCGACGGGCAGGTTGCGGACCTTCTCCGCCACGACGCCGCCCTCGAGGCCGGCGTTGACGGCGATCTGCTTCAGCGGGGCCTCGAGGGCCAGCTTCACGATCGCGGCACCGGTGGCCTCGTCGCCCGACAGGTCGAGCTCGAGCTTCTCGAAGACCGAGGAGGCCTGGAGCAGGGCCACGCCACCACCGGCGACGATGCCCTCCTCGACGGCCGCCTTCGCGTTGCGAACGGCGTCCTCGATGCGGTGCTTGCGCTCCTTGAGCTCGACCTCGGTCGCGGCGCCGGCCTTGATGACCGCAACACCGCCGGCGAGCTTCGCCAGGCGCTCCTGCAGCTTCTCGCGGTCGTAGTCGCTGTCCGAGTTCTCGATCTCGGCACGGATCTGGTTGACGCGACCGGCAACCTGGTCGCTCTCGCCGGAGCCGTCGACGATCGTGGTCTCGTCCTTGGTGATGACGACCTTGCGGGCGCGGCCCAGCAGGTCCAGGCCGGCGTTCTCGAGCTTGAGGCCGACCTCCTCGGAGATGACCGTGCCGCCCGTGAGGATGGCGATGTCGTTCAGCATGGCCTTGCGGCGGTCGCCGAAGCCCGGAGCCTTGACCGCGACGGACTTGAAGGTGCCGCGGATCTTGTTGACGACCAGGGTCGACAGGGCCTCGCCCTCGACGTCCTCGGCGATGATCAGCAGCGGCTTGCCCGACTGCATGACCTTCTCCAGGAGCGGGAGCAGGTCCTTCACGGAGGAGATCTTGGAGTTGACGATCAGGATGTACGGGTCGTCCAGGGACGCCTCCATACGCTCCATGTCGGTGGCGAAGTACGCCGAGATGTAGCCCTTGTCGAAGCGCATACCCTCGGTGAGCTCCAGCTCCAGACCGAAGGTCTGGGACTCCTCGACGGTGATGACGCCTTCCTTGCCGACCTTGTCCATCGCCTCGGCGATGAGCTCGCCGATCTGGGTGTCGGCGGCGGAGATGGAGGCCGTGGAAGCGATCTGCTCCTTGGTCTCGACATCCTTCGCCTGCTCGAGCAGGGCGCCCGAGACGGCCTCGACGGCCTTCTCGATGCCGCGCTTGAGGGCCATCGGGTTGGCGCCGGCGGCCACGTTGCGCAGGCCCTCGCGGACGAGCGCCTGGGCGAGGACGGTCGCGGTGGTCGTACCGTCACCGGCGACGTCGTCCGTCTTCTTGGCGACTTCCTTGACCAGCTCGGCGCCGATCTTCTCGTACGGGTCCTCGAGCTCGATCTCCTTGGCGATGGACACACCATCGTTGGTGATCGTGGGGGCGCCCCACTTCTTCTCGAGGACGACGTTCCGGCCCTTGGGGCCAAGGGTGACCTTGACGGCGTCGGCGAGCTGGTTCATCCCGCGCTCGAGACCGCGCCGTGCCTCCTCGTCGAACGCGATGATCTTGGCCATGTGAAGTGGTCCTCCCGGACATGGGGTGGATAACGCTCCAGGACCGCGCCGACGCCCGCGACGGACGGCCTGCGTACCCGATGGTTCCTTGCCCCACCTGGCCGCGGACCTCGTCTGCCCGATCCTCGTAAGCACTCTCACCTTCAGAGTGCTAACGCCAATGATTAGCACTCGGCCCATGCGAGTGCAAGCGACTCCCACAGATCGGAAGGGGCCCACGGGGGGACTCCGGACACGCACGAGGGGTCCGCATCCTGGTCAGGATGCGGACCCCTCGGCGTGAGTGCGTACGTGGTGGCCGATCGCGCCGTGCTCAGACGGCGAGCTTGACCATGTCCGCCTGCGGACCCTTCTGGCCCTGCGAGATCTCGAACTCGACCCGCTGACCCTCTTCAAGGGTGCGGTAACCGTCCATCTGGATCGCGCTGTAGTGGACGAATACATCCGCACCACCGTCGACCGCGATGAAGCCGTAGCCCTTCTCCGCGTTGAACCACTTGACGGTGCCCTGAGCCATGCCTAACTCCCCTATTACTGGCCCTTGCGCGGGACCGCACTTCGCGGACCCGGGTCAGACCCTGCGCCGGAACGCGTCGACCGCGGCTGAATGTATCTGCCCAACTGCCCTCTGCAACAGGTCAATCGGACGAGAATTCTGGGCACGCCGTAAAGGAGAATTGAGGAGAATTCACTGAATTCCGGGGCAAGTCGGGCCCGGCAAAGTGCGCAGAAGGTACACAACACTCGAACACTTTGGCTGCATCTTGTCGGGTGCGGACGCATTCTCATATGCGTCTGGCACAAGCAGCGGAGAGGAGCCGGGGGGACTTCCCCAACTCTACCGCGCTCAACCATGCAGAATTGCCCCCTCCGCTTACTCGCGGAGGGGGCAATTCAGATGACCGTGGGTAACTCGAAGCGGTCCGTGTGGTTCAGCAGCCGCCGGCGACGGCCGGGATGATCGAGACTCCGGCGCCGTCCGGCGTCGCCGTCTCCAGACCCTGCTCGAAACGGACGTCGTCGTCGTTGACGTACACGTTCACGAAGCGGCGCAGCTTGCCCTGGTCGTCCAGGACGCGGGCGGCGATGCCGGTGTGGTTCTTCTCCAGGTCGGCGATGACCTCGGACAGGGTCGCGCCCTCCGCCGGGACCTCGGCCTGGCCGCCCGTGTAGGTACGGAGGATCGTGGGGATACGGACCTTGACGCTCATGTGGTGCTGCCTTCCGTAACGAGGGGGGTCAGTGGGCCAGGCCGGCGTCGCGGAACGCGTCCAGGCTCGGCTTGATGGTGGCGGTCGCCTGCGAGGTGTCTGCCACCGCGTCCAGGGTCTTGAGGCCGTCACCGGTGTTGAGCACGACCGTGGTGAGGCTCGGGTCGATGAGACCGGCCTCGATCAGCTTCTTCGTCACGCCGACCGTCACGCCGCCCGCCGTCTCGGCGAAGATGCCCTCGGTACGGGCCAGGATCTTGATCGCCTCGACGACCTGCTCGTCGTCGACGTCCTCCACCGCACCGCCCGTGCGGCGCGCGATGTCGAGGACGTACGGGCCGTCGGCCGGGTTGCCGATCGCGAGGGACTTGGCGATGGTGTTCGGCTTCTGGGGCCGTACGACGTCGTGGCCGGCCTTGAAGGCCGTCGACACCGGGGAGCAGCCCTCGGCCTGGGCGCCGAAGATCTTGTACGGCTTGTCCTCGACGAGACCGAGCTTGATGAGCTCCTGCAGACCCTTGTCGATCTTGGTGAGCTGCGAGCCGGAGGCGATCGGGATCACGAGCTGGTCGGGCAGGACCCAGCCCAGCTGCTCGCAGATCTCGTACGCGAGCGTCTTCGAACCCTCGCCGTAGTACGGGCGCAGGTTGACGTTGACGAAGCCCCAGCCCTCGCCGAGCGGGTCGCCGATGAGCTCGGAGCAGAAGCGGTTGACGTCGTCGTAGTTGCCCTCGATGCCGACGAGTTCACCGCCGTAGACGGCGGCCATGACGACCTTGCCCTGCTCCAGGTCGTGCGGGATGAACACGCAGGAGCGGAAGCCGGCGCGGGCGGCCGCGGCGCCGACGGCGCCGGCCAGGTTGCCGGTGGAGGAGCAGGACAGGGTGGTGAAGCCGAAGGCGCGGGCGGCCTCGAGGGCCTGGGCGACGACGCGGTCCTTGAAGGAGTGCGTCGGGTTGCCGGAGTCGTCCTTGACGTAGAGCTTGCCCGGCTCGACACCCAGCTCGCGGGCGAGGTTGTCGGCCTGGACGAGCTTGGTCCAGCCCGGGTTCAGGTTCGGCTTCTCGGCGACGTCGGCGGGGACGGGCAGCAGCGGGGCGTAGCGCCAGATGTTCGCCGGGCCGGCCTCGATCTGCTTGCGCAGCGCCTCGGGGTCACCGGTGGGAAGGTCGTACGCGACTTCGAGCGGGCCGAAACACAGCTCGCAGGCGAAAATGGGGCCGAGGGGGAACTTCTCACCGCATTCACGACAGGAGAGTCCGGAAGCCGGACCGAGGTCAACCGTCTGAGTGGTGGTGGAAACAGTCTGTACAGCCATGGAGGCGAGGCCCTTTCTCCTCATCTTTCCCATGACGAACGTCGCCATGAGACGGATTTGGCACCTTCCCTAGCCGGGAGCCTCGCGGGCGCAGTGCGACGACTGCGGACGAGACCGACTGGAGGGTTGCCGGGGCTTCAACGGGCCGTTTCCCTCTGCCCCTCTGGATGAGCGGTATTCGGTTGTAGGACGCGGGTGGCACCCCGACATGCATCGGGCTTCCGCGTTGTTCAAGACTGTAACCGAAGGCATGGACGCTTGAGATGGTCGTCCGAACCGCGAGATGGAGATCACCTTGCTGGATGAAGTGGAGCGCTGGCTGGCCCGGCGGTCCTGGTCCGTGGCAGACCGTCCGCTGGAGCAGCTGCTGGCCGCCAAGCGGGGCACGACGGTCAGCGTCGTGCTGCCCGCGCTCGACGAGGAGGCGACGGTCGGCGACATCGTCTCGGTGATCCGCCGCGAGCTGATGTCCGAGGCGGTCCCGCTGGTCGACGAACTCGTGGTGATCGACTCCGGTTCCACCGACCGTACCGCGGAGGTCGCGGCGGCGGCGGGGGCGCGGGTGGTGGCGCGGGACGAGATCCTCCCGCGGATACCGGCCGTGCCCGGCAAGGGCGAGGTGCTGTGGCGGTCACTGATGGTGACCGACGGTGACATCGTCTGCTTCGTCGACGCGGACCTGAGGGACTTCTCCGCCGACTTCGTCACCGGCATCGTCGGCCCGCTCCTCACCGAGCCGGACGTCGACTTCGTGAAGGCGATGTACGACCGCCCGCTCGGCACGGAATTCGACGGGCTCGCCTCCGGCAAGACTCCAGGCCAGGGGGGCCGGGTGACGGAGCTGGTGGCCCGCCCGCTGCTGAATCTGCACTGGCCGCAACTGGCCGGTTTCGTCCAGCCGCTGGGCGGAGAGTACGCGGCGCGGCGCTCGCTGCTCGAGAGGCTGCCCTTCCCCGTCGGTTACGGAGTGGAGCTGGGCCTCCTCGTCGACGCACTGCACACCGTCGGCCTCGACGCCCTCGCCCAGGTCGACGTCGGGGTCCGCAAGCACCGCCACCAGGACGGGCAGGCGCTCGGCCGGATGGCGGCGGCGATCTACCGGACGGCGCAGCTGCGACTGTCCCGCGGACATCTGGTGCGGCCGCGGCTGACGCAGTTCGAGCGGGGTGACGGGAAGGGCTTCACGCCGCGGACGTACGCCGTGGACACCGAGGAGCGGCCGCCGATGCTCGACATCACGGAGTACGCGCACCGCCGCGTGGCGTAACACCAAATGATGACGCATTTTGCCTAAATTTCCGTTTTATGCGGTTCACATATCGAATGACCATGCTTGCGGTGCTCGGCTCGCTGTCCCTCGCCGTGGCCGGTCCGGCCGGTCCGGCCACGGCGGACGTGGTGGAGCCCTTCGGCAAGCGGTACGAGGAGTCCCTGTACGGCGACTTCAGGACCATCGGCAACACGGTCATGGGCTGCCCCACCGCCCCTGCCGACCTGGCCGCGCGCTGTGTCGCCGCCGCCGCAGGCCAGGGCGGCGACAACAACAACACCTTCGTCATGGAGCGGATCAACACCGCCTCCATGGCCGACGGCTACGGCTCCAGCACCGGCCGCGTGGAGATCCCGGCGGGCGCGAAGGTCGCCTACGCCCGGCTCTTCTGGGGCGGCAACGACGGCACGTACAAGGGGCCGAGCGGGGCGCAGCTGGGGCGCTGCGACATCTCCGGCGCCGACGTCGTGCCCTCGGCGGGCGACCACGCGACGACCGCGCCGCACATCCGGGTCGGCGCGGGCGCCGAGACGACGGTCTCCATCGACTCCATGGTCACGGACCCGCCGGACACCAGCGGCCCGCACTACTACACGGGCGAGTCGGACGTCACCGCCGCCTTCGCGGGCGTACGCGGCGGCGACACGCAGGTCGCCGTCGGCAACATCTGGGCGCCGAACGGCAAGGGCTGCGTGGCGGGCTGGTCCCTGACGGTCGTCTACGAGTTCCCCGGGCCCGAGGCGACGCACGCGCCGGACCGCCGCCATGTGTACGTCTACGGCGGGCACGTGCTCCAGCGCTCCACCTCCCCCGCGACGACGGTCACCGTGGACGGCTTCCACCGCACGACCGGCAAGGCGCGGGCGAGCGTCACGGCGTACGAGGGCGACTGGAACACGCCGGGGGACAGGTTCCTGGTCGACGGCAGGAACGTCGCCGAGGCGCACACCGGCAACACGAACAACTTCTTCGTCAGCGAGGACGACGGTGCCCTCGCGCCCGAGCTGACGAACAACCTCGGCATCGACGCCAAGGCCTTCGACATCCCGGACGGGGCGATCCCGGTCGGTGCCCGGTCGGCGGAGCTGACCTTCACCACGACGGGCGACACGTACGTCCCCTCCGGGCTCGCCTTCTCCGTACCGGTGAAGGACCCGGTGAGCGGGGACGGCAAGCTCCTGAACAGCGTCGAGGTGGAGTCGCCGCGCTTGAACTGCGGAGACGGCAGCGCGGACCCGGCCTGCGCGGTGGCGCCGGTGATCACCCCGCCGAAGCCGGACCCGAGCCCCAGCCCGACGCCTTCGCCGACGGACCCGGTGGATCCGTCGCCGTCGCCCTCGGAGTCGGCGACCTCGCCCACACCGATCCCCTCGTCGCCGCCGGCCCCCACCACCCACCAGCCGCGCCCGATCCCGCCGCACGGCCCCGGCGGCTCGATGGCCGAGACCGGCAGCAGTGATGAACGGCTGTGGCTGCTCGGCGGTGTCGCCCTCGCCCTGGCGGCGACGGGCGTGGTGGCGAAGGCGGCGCTGCGCGGCCGGCGCGAACACTAGGCGCGAAGGCGTGGATTCGCCACACTTGTATACGTACGTTTGAGCGTTTACGTGACGGGCTAGGTTCGCGACATGGCTTCTGTGCTTGTGGCGTCCAATCGGGGTCCGGTCTCGTACGCCCTCGCCGCCGACGGCACGCTCAGTGCCCGGCGCGGCGGGGGCGGCCTCGTGTCCGGGCTGAGTGCGGTGTCCTCGGAGGACAGCGTGTGGGTGTGCGCGGCGCTCGGGGACGGCGACCGCGAGGCGGTCCGGCGCGGGGTGTCCGAGCCCGGCGTACGGATGCTGGACATCGACCCGGACGTGTACGCCGACGCGTACAACGGGATCGCGAACTCGGTGCTGTGGTTCCTGCACCACCACCTGTACGACATCCCGCACGAGCCGGTCTTCGACGCGGAGTTCCGGCGCCGCTGGGAGTCGTACCGGACCTACAACCGGGCCTTCGCCGAGGAACTGGCGGCCCAGGCGGCCGAGGGCGCGGCGGTCCTGGTGCAGGACTACCACCTGGCGCTGGTGCCGGGGCAGCTGCGGGAGCTCCGTCCCGACCTGCGGATCGGCCACTTCACGCACACGCCGTGGGCGTCGCCGGAGTATCTGCGGATGCTTCCGGAGGACGTGCGCGAGGAGCTGCTGTGGGGGATGCTCGGCGCGGACGAGCTCGGTTTCCACACCTGGGGATGGGCTTCCTCGTTCATCGCCGGGGCGCAGATCGACAGTGCGGAAGGGGCGGCCGACGGGCACTGGCCGACCGGCGACCCTTGGCGCGGGGTGCACCACCGCCGCGCGGGCGGCGAGCCCCGGCGCACCCGCGTCCAGATCCACCCCCTGGGCGTCGACGGGGACGATCTCCGGGCGCTCGCCCACACCTCCGAGGTCGACGACCGCCTCGCCGCGCTGCGGGCCGACGTCGGCGACCGGATGACGATCGTGCGCGTGGACCGTACGGAGCTGTCGAAGAACGTGGCGCGCGGCCTCCTCGCCTACCGGGAGCTGCTCCAGGAGCACCCGGAATGGCGGGGGAAAGTCGTTCACCTGGCCTCGGCCTACCCGTCCCGCCAGGACCTGGCGGTCTACCGCGCGTACACGGCGTCGGTGGCGGAGCTGGCACAGGGGATCAACGCGGAGTTCGGCACGCACGACTGGCAGCCGGTGCTGCTCTCGGTGAAGGACGATTTCCCGCGCTCGCTCGCGGCCTACCGGATGGCGGACGTGGCGCTGATCAACCCGGTCCGCGACGGGATGAACCTGGTGGCGAAGGAGATCCCGGTGGTGTCGGAGGCGGGCTGTGCGCTGGTCCTCTCGACCGGCGCGGGGGCGTACGACGAGCTGCGCGAGGACGCGCTGACGGTCAACGCCTTCGACGTCTCCGAGACCGCGCGCGCCCTGCACCGGGCCCTGACGATGCCGGCCGCCGAGCGCGCGGACCGCTCGAAGCGCCTGGCCGCGGCGGCGACGGCGCTGCCGCCGCAGCAGTGGTTCCTGAAGCAGCTGGAGGCGCTGCGTCAGGTCTGATCCCGGGGCCGGTCGGCGGCCGACAACGAGAACGCGGGGTGGTCCCACATCTCCGGCGGGGCAGGGTTGTTCGGCAGTTCGCCCAGCGCGTCGCTGTGCCCGTCGGTGCCCGTACACAGCGCGAACGGACCCCAAAGAGGGTTCAGCAGGGTAGCCAGGTGGGGATCGGCGTGGTGCACCCACCAGCTCGTCAACCCCAGAGCCGGGTCCGTGCTCAGGTACTCGAAGGCACGCCAGAGTGCGGCGAGACGGGCGACCGCCTCGGGGTGCCGCCACCAGTCGGCGCACCAGGCGAGGTGCTCCCCGTCCACCCGGCGGCGCAGGATCACGCACAGGTACTCGCCGACGAACTTGTCCAGGGATTCGAAGATGAGCTCCGGTTCGTCGTCCGTCTCCGGCGCGTCCTGACCCTCTGCCATGTGACCTCTCTCCTTCAGGCTCTTCTTCCGGCTCTTCAGAAACCGTGCAATCCGTACCGGTGCCGCAGTTCGGCGGCCTCCGTCCACCGTCCACAGGCCGTGAGGAGCATCACCCACATGCTCGCCGCGCCCTGGAGGTTGGCGTCGGGCCTCGGCCGTCGGCTGTCGGCGAGGAGCGCGTAGATCTCGGTGGCCTCGCGGGCGGCGGGAAGCCCCCGCAGGTACTGGCGCATCCCGCCCTCGGTGAACGCGGATTCGGCGGAGGCCCACAGGTGCCAAGCGAGCGACCCACGCATCTCGGGCGATCTCCGCGCCGCGGCACGGAGGATCTCCACGGCACGCTCCCGATCGGCACGCGCATCGCCGTAGCGGCCCTCGGACTCCTTGATCGTGGCGGCCAGCCCCAGACAGGTGGCGTAGTCGCTCGCCACGAGGTCCGGTGCGACGGTCCAGCACGGCGCGTACCGTTCCAGCGCCTCCCGCACGGACTCCTCCGCCTCCCGCCTCCGCTCCGCCTCGTTGAGGTACCAGCCGAGCAGATAGCAGGCGAAGGCGAGGTCGGCTTCGGCCGCGGACGGCTGGGCCGCCGCGAGAAACCGCCGGACCTCCACGCAGTCGCGGATCGCGTCGATCGCCTCCTGCGTCCGTCGCGACGAATCGTGCAGATACCGCGCCAGCTTCTCGAGGTCGTTGGCGTGCCGTTCGCCGTACAGCGCCGCGTTGTCCGCGTACAGCATCCGTCCGAGTGCGACCGCATTCGTCACCGCTTCGATCGCCTCGTCCGTCCGCGACAGCTGCCACAGGCAGTAGGCCTGGTTGCTGTGCAGCAGCCGTAGCGAACCACCGCTCACCAGCGGGGGGTCGTCCAGCTCCGCGTGGATCGCCAGCGCTTCGTCCAGAGTCCGCAGAGCCTCCTCGTCGGGCTGACTCGCCGCCAGGTTCACCAGCGCGCCGGCGAGACCGTGTCCGTATGTGTCCGGGTTGCCGACGGCAAGTCGACGCCGGAGGCGCACGGACTCCTCGGACGCGGCCTTCGACTTCACCTCGTCCGCGCCGGCGCGCCAGTAGTGGTAGGACAACGCGTGCAGCGCGCCGGCCAGCGACGCCAGATGGGCATCCGGGTTCTCCCTGGCCAGCCTCCGCTCGACGGTGAGCGCGCGTTCGGCCGTGGCCGACCCCTCCGCCGTGGCCCCCATGAGCGTCTGACTGTTGGCCAGGACACGCAGCGCGGACGCCCAGAACGGCTCGCGCGCGGGGTCGCCGTCCGCCAGTGTCCGACGGATGCGCACGGCCTCGCTCGCCAGCGGTACGGACTCCTCCGGCCTGGCCGCGTCCTGGTACGTCCTCGCCAGAAGCAGCAGCGCCTTCGCCAACGGCTCCTGGCCCACCTCCGGTTCGGCTTCCGCCACGTGCCGGCTCAGCCTCACTGCCTCCTCGGCCAGCGTCAGAGCCTCTCGCCACTGCTCGAGCCTCCAGTACAGGGTCGCCAGGGGCACCAGCACCTCCGCGAGCCGCCGCTCGTACGCGATGCTCCCCGCCCTCGGCTCCGCCCGCCGCAGGGCCACCGCCTCCTCGGCCGCCTTCAGCGCCGCGCGCCAGTCACCGACCGCGTCCCTGCGCTCGGCCAACTGCCCCAACGCCCAGGCGAGTCCGTCCTCCTCCCCCACCCCCTCGCGATACCTCCGCACCAGCCGATCCGTGAGGCGGACCGCGAACCGGGCGAGCGCGTCGGAGCTCGGGGGCAGCGCCGCCGCGCACGTCCTGAGCACGTCCACGCCCAGCAACGGCCCGTCCACCAGCGCCCCGAGCCGCCCCAGCACCACATCCCGCTGTCCCGTCCGGCCACCGTTCGCGTGGGCCACCACCGCACGGGTCAGTACCGTCATCGCCTGCACCTGCTGAGCGGCCGTCGCGCCGGCGATCAGCGCGGGCAGCAGCCCCGGCACCTCACCCACGACCCGCGACGCCTGGAACTCCCCGACCCGGTCGGGCTGCAGCATCCCCCAGTACGCGTCGTGCGCCGCCGGATACAGCCGGCGGATCGACTCCGCCAGCTCCCACGCCCGGACCGGGCCGAGCCCCGGCACCCGGGACACCACCGCCATCGCCTCGTCCTCGTCGGCCGCGCCGCACAACGTGGCCGCCGCGACGATCCGGCGCAGGAGCGGCATGGGCAGCGGCTGTTCGCCGCGCGCGGCGAACGCGCGCGCCCAGTAGCGCTCCTCGTGGCGCAGGAGGGTCGCCTCGACCGCCTCGCCGGGTTCCGGCACCAGGGGCTCGGGGCCCGCCTGGAGCAGCGCCGCCAGGGCTTCCATCTGCACGTTCAGGGCCGTGGCGTAGCGGCTGCCGGTCAGGTCGGCGGGGGCTTCGACCCGGTCGGCGACGGCGCCCCAGTCGTGCCCCTCGTGGCCTTCCGTCCGTCCGAGGAGGCCCGCGAGTCCGTGGAGTGCCGCGTCGAAGGCGGCGCGGCGGTCCTCGGCGGTCACGTCCAGCGGGCCGAGTTCGTACGTGAGGGCGGAGGCGAGGATCTCGTGGGTGGCCGCGCTCGTGTCGTACGGATCGAGCTGCCAGCCACCGGAGGAGCGGGCGACGAGCAGGATCCGGACGGTGCGGCCGGCTGCAGCCACCTTGCGGGCCTGCTCGATGAGACGGCGGATCCAACGGGGGCGGGACTCGGCGTAGTCCACGACGAGGAACAGGTTCCGGGTGCAGGCGCCGATCACCGCCAGTCCCTCGTCCGTCGCGGACCCGGCTCCCGCACCCTGCCAGGTCTCGTCGCCGAGATCGGCGCGCAGGAGGCCGCCGGCCCAGCCCGGTTCCTTCATGACGGCCGCCGCGAGCCGTCTGGCCAGTCGGCTCTTGCCCTGGCCTCCGGGACCGGTCAGGACGCGGACGGTGAGGTTCGGGCCGCGGGCCCCGCTGGGGCCGAGGCACCAGTCGAGGAGTTGCCGCCACTCCGACTGCCGGCCCCGGAACGGCGTGGCCTCGACGTCCGCGCGGAGCAGCATCGCGGGGGAACGCAGATCCCGCTCGGGCACGGTCGGTTCGAGGAGGGGGGCGAGCTCGGCGGGTTCGGCGACGGGTTCGGGGCCGGCCGGCGACCGGCCACGCAGGGCGGTGCGGAAGCTCTCGTCGGCGAGGAGTTCGCAGGCGCGGGTGGCGACGAGCCGGGAGCCGGCGGGCGCGCGCCGGTCGCGCCGGATCACGCCGAGGAGGAGGTCGCCGCTGAAGACGGGGGCGCCCGACATGCCGGCCCAGCCCGCACCGGCGCCGTCCCCGGCGGGGAGCGGGTCGTCGCTCAGCAGCTCCCAGCGGCGGGCGGAGCCGACCGTGCCGGGGCTGATCCTTCCGGTGAGGTGTTCCTCGTGGCGCCGGCCGGCCGCCGGGACGGCCTGCAGGCGGGGAAAGCCGTACGACTCCACGGGGTGGGCGGGCCGGGCGGTGACCAGGTCGCCCCAGCGCAGCGGTGCTCCCAGGTCGTGCCCGTCGGGTTCGGCCACGGCGAGCAGCGCGGCGTCGACGATGTCGTCGTACCTGATCCACACCACGGTGGCCGCCCGCCGTCGCCCGGCCCCGGTGGCCCAGGGGAACTCGACGGCGGCCGGGCGGAGCCGTCCTTTGTCGGTACGCAGGAGATGCGCCGCGGTCAGGACGAGTCCGGGGCCGATGAGCCAGCCGGTCCCGAAGGAGCCGCCCGCCCCGTCATCGGACCCGTGGACCTGCACCACACGCTCGAACTTCACAGCCACCCCCGAGGCCGGTCCGCGTCACGCCCAGTCGGTGTCGCCGATCTCCAGGTCTCCCCCGCCGGCCGCTCCGCCGCCGGCGCCACCCGACCGCGGGTGGAGCGTGATCTGGAGGCGGTGCGTCGTGCTGTTCGCGTGCTCCCGCTTGCCGTCGGCGCCGACCACCCCGAAGCGCAGGGCGCCGCCTCCCCCGGTGGTACGGGTCAGCTGGACGGCGAACTCGACGGTGACCTCGCCGACGCGGAAGCGGATGTCGGATCCGTCGGCGGCGCGTTGCGCGGACGCCAGCTGGTCCCGCAGCAGCCCCACGGCGTCGGAGAGGTCGAGCCAAGCGCCGTCGGCCACGTCGTCCGCCACTGCAACCCCCGTCGTCCGCCACATCACGTCCGCCACATCACTGCCGCCACAGGGTGCCACCGCCGCACGACGGCCGAGCCCCTTAGCCGGAATGTGGCCGAATACGCTCCGCCAAGGCCGAAAGGAACCCCACCACCGCCCCCGGCCCCGGGACCGACAGGTCGGCGCGTTCGGCGAGTTCCGTGACCTCGGTGGAGCCGCTGCAGACCAGCAGGCCCGGGGTGCCGTTCGAGCGGAGTTTCTCCACCGCCGCGAAGGCGGGGAGGTCGCCCAGGTCGTCGCCCGCGTACAGCACGGAACCGGCGCCCACCTCCCGTACGTACTCCGCCAGGGCCACCCCCTTGTCCATGCCCGGCGGGCGCAGCTCGAGGACCATGCGGCCCGGTTCCAGGACCAGGCCGTGGCGGGCGGCCAGGTCGGAGAGGGGGGCCTTGAGGGCCTCGAAGGCCGCCTGGGGGTCGGTGGAGCGGCGGGTGTGGACGGCGACCGCGCGGCCCTTCTCCTCGATCCAGGTGCCCGGCCAGGCGCCGACGCTGTCCAGGAAGCCGGGGAGTTCGGCGCGGACGGACGCCACGCCGGGGTGGATGGCGGAGGCCTGGACGGTGCCGGTGACCGCGTCCCAGCGCTCCGCGCCGTAGTGGCCGAGGACGACGAGGTGTTCCAGGCCGGGGACGCCGGCGAAGCCGCCGTAGCGGACCGCGACCCCGGCCGGGCGGCCGGTCACCACCGCGATGGAGGCGACTTCGGGGGCGAGGGCGGTGAGCGCGGCCACGGCGCCGGGGTGGGCGCGGGCCTGTTCGGGGTCGGGGACGATCTCGGCGAGCGTCCCGTCGAAGTCGAGGGCGACGACGGCCTTGTCCGGCCGCGCGAGAAGCGCGGCCAGGCCGTCGCGGCCTGCGGGTGTGGTCGGGTGCGGAAGGCTGCTGACCATACGACGACCCTACCGACGCGGACCCGGCGGCGCTGCCCCTTGGCATCGCTGCCCGAGAGCGGCGGTGCTCCTCGACCGCTGCGCCCCTGGCGACGCCGCCCCTCAGCGGCGCTGCTCCTTCTCCGCACGGACCCGGCGCAGCCGGTTGACGGTCACCGGGTCGTGTTCCAGGGCCCGCGGGTCGTCGAGGAGCGCGTTGAGGAGCTGGTAGTAGCGCGTCGCGGACAGGCCGAGCTGTTCGCGGACGGCCCGCTCCTTGGCGCCCGGACCGGGCCAGGAGCGGCGCTCCAGGGCGAGCACGGCGCGTTCGCGTTCGCCGAGGCCGAGGGCGCCGCCCAGTTCCTCATCGTTGGTCATACGACCCAACTTATTCCGCGCTCTCCGCCTCCGTCGCCTCGCGTGCGAGCTTCCCCAGCACCTCGGCGGGCTTCTGCCCCGGAGTGACGGCCTTGCCGATGTTCTGCTTGATGTTCTCGCTGACCTGGGCCCAGGACGTCTTGCCGACCGGCGGGAGCTGGGAGTTCGGCAGCTCCTTGAGGAACTCGCGGAGGTTCTTGTGCTCCTCCTCGCTCTGCATCCGGGAGTACGCGCTGACCGTCACCGGCAGCAGGTCGTTGCCGCCCGCGAACTTCAGCACGTTCTCGTCGCTGAAGACGAAGTCGAGGAACTCGCCGATCTCCTTGCGGTGGCCGTTCTGCTTGAACCCCATGATCCAGTCGGCGACGCCCATGGACGCCTTGGCCTTGCCGTTCACGCCCGGCAGCGCGACCTTGCCGACCTTGACGCCCTTCTTCTCCGCCTCCTGCATGAGCGAGGGGTGCCCGTTGAGCATGCCGACCTCGCCGCGCGAGAACGCGGCGAAGGCGTCCTTGCGGTTGAGCTTGGCGGGGGCGACGGGGCCGGTGAGCTCCTTCTCGACCAGGTTCTTCTTCAGCCAGTCGAAGGTCTGGATGTTCTGGTCGGAGTCGATGCGGTAGCGGTCGGTGGCGTCGGTGTAGCCGTCGCCACCGCTGAGCAGCCACATCATCGTCTCGGCCTGCGCCTCCTCGGGGCCGAGCGGCAGCGCGAAGGGGTAGGGGACGTCGTCGTCCTTCAGCTTCCGGGCGGCGGCGGCCAGCTCCGCCCAGGTCTTCGGCGCCTCGGTGATCCCGGCCCGGTCGAAGAGCTCCTGGTTGAAGAAGAGCAGCCGGGTGGAGGCGGCGAACGGCAGACCGTACTGGGTGCGCTTGGTCTCGCCTGCGGACTTGAGCGGGGCGAGGAAGTTCGCCTGGACGGGGATGGAGAGCAGCTCGTCGGCGGAGTAGAGCTCACCGGCCGCGGCGTAGTCGGCGTAGGCGCCGATCTGGGCGATGTCGGGGGCCTGGTCGGCCTTGACCATCTCGGCGACCTTGCGGTCGACGTCGTTCCAGGACTCGATCTGGACCTCGACCTGCACGCCGGGGTGGGTGGCCTCGTAGGCGGCGGTGAGTTCGTCCCAGTACTTCTTGGTGGTGTCGCCGCCGGTGAGGTCGTAGTCGGCGGCGACGAGCTCGAGGGTCACGCCGTCGTTGTCGGCGCCGGTCAGGCCGCAGCCGGAGAGACCCGCGGTCAGGCCCAGCGCGGCGATCGTCGCGGTCAGTCCAAGGAATCGCCGCTGCACAGCGTTGCCCCACCCTCTTGCTCGTCGTTGAGCTGTGATTTTCACAGGAGAGGAAGCATAAGGTCTACACCACTCGGGTATCGCTTCGGGATCGCGCGCACCACCCGCGGGCCATTTGTATGACCGCGCAACAATATCGTCCAGTGGACTAGACCTTTCGGGCCGTGACACGCGAGACTGTCCCCGTGAGACACGTCATCGCCCTCGATGTGGGCGGCACCGGCATGAAGGCCGCCCTCGTCGGGGCGGACGGCACCCTGCTCCACGAGGCACGGCGCGCGACCGGGCGCGAGCGCGGCCCCGAGGCCGTCGTCGAGACGATCCTCGACTTCGCCGCCGAGCTGCGCGCCTACGGTCTGGAGCGGTACGGGCAGCCCGCCGCGGCCGCCGGCGTCGCCGTCCCCGGCATCGTCGACGCCGCGAACGGCATCGCCGCCTACTCCGCCAACCTCGGCTGGCGCGACGTACCGATGCGCGCCCTGCTCAGCGAACGCCTCGACGGCATCCCCGTGGCCCTCGGTCACGACGTCCGCACCGGCGGCCTCGCCGAGGGCCGCATCGGCGCCGGGAACGGCGCCGACCGCTTCCTCTTCGTGCCCCTGGGCACCGGGATCGCCGGCGCCATCGGCATCGGCGGAGCCATCGAGGCGGGCGCCCACGGCTACGCCGGCGAGATCGGCCACATCGTGGTCCGCCCGGGTGGCGCCGAGTGCGGCTGCGGCCAGCGCGGCTGCCTGGAGCGGTACGCCTCCGCCTCCGCCGTCTCCCTCGCCTGGGCCGCCGCCTCCGGCGACCCGGACGCCGACGCCGCCGACTGCGCCAAGGCCGTCGAGTCCGGGGACGCCCGGGCCGTCCAGGTCTGGCAGGACGCCGTCGACGCCCTCGCGGACGGCCTGGTCACCGCGCTCACCCTGCTGGACCCCCGCACGCTCATCATCGGTGGCGGTCTCGCCGAGGCCGGGGAAACCTTGTTCACACCACTGAGGGCCGCGGTGGAGGAACGCGTGACGTTCCAGAAGCTGCCCGCCGTCGTCCCGGCGGCCCTCGGAGACACCGCCGGATGCCTGGGCGCGGGCCTCCTCGCCTGGGACCTGCTCGCCGAGCGACCGACCGCACCCCACGCCCACAACGAGCCCGACTCGGAGGTATCCGCCTGATGGCCGATCGCACAGTTCTCGCCGGAGCCCGCGTGGTGCTGCCGACCGGCATCGTCGAGAACGGACGGGTGATCGTCGACGGCGGTCGCATCGCGGATGGGGGCACCTCCCTGCTCGAGCGCAGCCGAGAGCTTGGGGGAGCGCCCTCCGACGCACCCTCGCTCGACCTCACCGGCCACTGGGTCGTCCCCGGCTTCGTCGACATGCACAACCACGGCGGCGGCGGAGCCTCCTTCACCTCCGGCACCGTCGAGGACATCCTCACCGGCGTCCACACCCACCGGCTGCACGGCACCACCACCGTCGTCGCCTCGTTCGTCACCGGCGAGCTGGACTTCCTGAGCACGCGCGCCGGTCTGCTCTCCGAGCTGGCCGAGCAGGGCGACATCGCCGGCATCCACTTCGAGGGGCCGTTCATCTCCCCGTGCCGCAAGGGCGCCCACGACGAGACCCTGCTGCGCGACCCCGATCCGGCCGACGTCCGCAAGCTCATCGACGCCGCCCGCGGGCAGGCCAGGATGGTCACCCTCGCGACCGAGCTGCCCGGTGGCATCGACTCCGTACGCCTGCTCGCCGAACACGGCGTGATCGCCGCGATCGGCCACACCGACGCGACGTACGAGCAGACCGTCGAGGCCATCGACGCGGGCGCCACCGTCGCCACCCACCTCTACAACGCGATGCCCGGCCTCGGCCACCGCGCCCCCGGCCCGATCGCCGCGCTCCTGGAGGACGAGCGCATCACCGTCGAGCTGATCAACGACGGCACCCATCTGCACCCGGCCTCGCTGGAGCTGGCGTTCCATCACGCGGGGCCGCGGCGCGTCGCGTTCATCACGGACGCGATGGACGCGGCGGGCTTCGGTGACGGCCTCTACTCGCTCGGCCCGCTGGCCGTCGAGGTGAAGGACGGCGTCGCGCGGCTCGTCGAGGGCGGCTCCATCGCGGGCTCGACCCTCACCCTGGACCGCGCGTTCAAGCGGGCGGCGACGATCGACAAGCTGCCCGTCGAGTCGGTCGTGCAGGCCATCTCCGCCAACCCGGCGCGGGTGCTCGGCATCGACGACAAGGTCGGTTCGCTGGAGCCCGGCAAGGACGCCGATCTGGTCGTCCTCGACGAGAACTTCGACGTCAAGGGCGTGATGCGCAAGGGCGCCTGGGTGGTTGAGCCCCAAGTGGCCTGATTTCGAGGGACTCCCTGCACGGCGGTTGGTCCGGGGGCTGGGCCAACCGCCGCCTGTTTGGCATGATCGGGGCGCGTTCTACGGCTGTTCCATGATCTTTCGACGGCGTACGGGGGTACGGCAGGTGATTCTCACGGTCACCCTCAACACGGCACTGGACCTCACCTACCGCGTCCCCGCCCTCACCCCGCACGCCTCCCACCGCGTCACCCAGGTGATCGAACGCCCCGGCGGCAAGGGCCTCAACGTCGCCCGCGTCCTCGCCGCCCTCGGGTACGAGACGGTCGTCACCGGTTTCGCGGGCGGCCCGACCGGCGAGGTCCTGCGCGCCCACCTCGCCGAGCTGCCGCTCACCGACGCGCTCGTCCCGACGACCGGGACCACCCGCCGTACCGTCGCGGTCGTCGACACCACGACCGGCGACACCACCCAGCTCAACGAGCCCGGCCCCACGCTCACCCCGGCCGAGTGGTCCGGGTTCACCGCGCGCTACACCGAGCTGCTCGCCGGCGCCGAGGCGGTGGCCCTGTGCGGCAGCCTGCCGCCCGGTATCCATGTCGGCGCGTACGCGGAGCTGATCCGGATCGCCCGCGGCGCCGGCGTCCCGGTCCTGCTCGACACCAGCGGCGAACCCCTGCGGCGCGGCATCGCGGCCCGCCCCGACGTGGTCAAGCCGAACGCGGACGAGCTCGCCCAGCTCACCGGCTCCCGGGAACCGCACCGCGCCACGCGCGACGCCCGGCGCCGGGGCGCCCACGCGGTCGTCTCCTCGCTCGGCCCGGAGGGGATGCTCGCCGCCACCCCGGACGGCCTCTGGCGCGCCGCCCCGCCGGCCGCGGTGCGGGGCAACCCGACCGGCGCCGGCGACTCGGCGGTCGCGGGCCTGCTGTCCGGGCTGACCGACGGGCTCCCGTGGCCGGACCGGCTGACCCGCGCGGTCGCCCTGTCGGCGGCCACGGTGCTCTCACCGGTCGCGGGCGAGTTCGACCGGTCGGCGTACGAGGAGCTGCTCACCCGGGTGAAGGTGACGGAGCAGGCCGAGGCGGCATAGCCGGCACGGCGAAGGCCCCGCGGAAACCTGTTCCACGGGGCCCTGCCGAAGCCGTACCGATCAGAGGTTGCTGATCTTCACCCAGTCGAAGATCACGTCGCACTGGTTCCCCGCCGCGCAGGAGAGCATGATCGTGTTCTGACCCTTCTCGAGCGAGACCTGGGACCAGGTGGTCTGCCAGTTCTTCTCGGGGTTCGGGTCCGAGGAGCCGATGAAGTTCTTCAGATTCATCGGCTTGGTGTTCGCCTTGCCGTTGACGGTCACGGTGGCGTTGGCGTCCTTGGCGGGGATCGCGTACCGGACTTCCATCTTGTAATTGCCGGCCTCGGGCACCTCTGTCTGCCAGGTCACGGACGAGCCGACCGCGTTGAATCCGGTCACGTACAGGCCGTCCTGGCCCTCCGCGCCCTTGATGTCCTTGGCGAGCAGCGCGGTGCCCCCGAGCTTGAGCGTCGCCGCGTCCTGCTGCGGCAGCGCGGCCGGGGTCTCCTCGGCGCTGGGCTTGGTGGAGGGGGTCTCCTGGACCTGCGTGGACCCACCGGTCGGCTTGCCGCCCGCGGTGCCACCGTCGGTGTTGTCACCACCGCTGTTGCTGATGACGGCGGCGGTGATACCGATCACGACGACCGCGACGACCGCGATCGCGCCGATCAGCAGCCCCTTGGTGTTGGGTCCGCGACCGCCGCCGCCACCGCGCTGGTGCGGGATCGGCGCCTGCCGGGTCCGCTCGCCACCGGGGTACGTCTCGGGCGCGGCGTACTGCGGGTTCGGCTGGCCGTACGCGGGCTGGTGCGGGACCTGCCCGTGCGGCTGGCCGTACTGCTGCTGGCCGCCGTACTGGCGCTCCCCGACGGTCCTGACCTGGTTGTACGAGGTTCTGGGGACACCCGGCTGCGCGGCCGGTCCGGGGTAGCCGTAGCCACCGGCCTGCCCCGGCGGCTGGGCGCCTGCCGCCTGGCCGTCCGCGTACAGGTAGCCGAACGGATCGTCGTCCTCGGGCGTGTTCGCGCCGTCGTTACCGGCAGCCATCCCTGGTCACTCCTATCCATGCTCGCCAGCCGTCGCCGACCGGCCGAGCCTACCCCGAACGGGCCACCCGCCGATCCGTCCCTTGACCGAGCGGGAGGTGACCCACGGGTAACGGGGGGCGTACGGAACGGGCGCGAAACGGGTCATCCGGCGCGGCGGTGGATCTTCGCCCGGGACCGCTTCTCTATGTACATCCGCTGGTCGGCGGAGTTCAGGACCTCTTCGACGGTCATGCCGCACTCGGCCCAGCCGATGCCGAAACTCGCCCCGACCCTGACCGCCCGTCCGTCGACCCGGATCGGCGGAATGATCGCGTTGCGCAGCCGTACGGCCAGGTCGGCGGCGTCGGCCGCGCCGAGGCCGTCGGCGAGGACGACGAATTCGTCACCCCCGAGCCGGGCGACGGTGTCCCCGTCCCGTACGCCGGTGGTGAGCCGCCGGGCGACCTCGATGAGGACGGCGTCGCCGGTGTGGTGCCCGAAGCGGTCGTTGATCGACTTGAAGCCGTCGAGGTCGCAGAAGAGGACGGCGAGCCCCTTCGTCCCGTCGTCGACCTCGCCCCCGGCGGGCGCGACGGTGTGGACGTGGTGGTCGTACGGTCCGCCGGCGCCGGGACCGGCGTCGAAGCCGAAGTTGTGCTCGTGCCCGTACGGGGCGTCGTAGTCGCTCTCCGGTGTGGCGTGCGGGCGCTCGCAGAGCCGGGCGCTGAGCCGGGAGCGCAGTTCGGCGCTGTTGGGCAGGCCGGTGAGGGCGTCGTGCGAGGCACGGTGGGCCAGCTGGAGCTCGTGGCGCTTGCGCTCCTCGATGTCCTCGACGTGGGTCAGGAGGAAGCGGGGGCCGTCGGCGGTGTCGGCGACGACGGAGTTGCGCAGGGAGACCCAGACGTAGGTGCCGTCGCGGCGGCCGAGGCGGAGCTCGGCGCGGCCGCCCTCGGCTGAGGTGCGGAGGAGTGTCCCTATGTCCTCGGGGTGGACGAGGTCGGCGAAGGAGTAGCGGCGCATCGCGGAGGCGGGGCGGCCGAGGAGGCGGCAGAGCGCGTCGTTGGTGCGCAGGAGGCGGCCGTGCTGGTCGCCGCCCATCTCGGCGATGGCCATGCCGGAGGGGGCGTACTCGAAGGCCTGCCGGAAGGACTCTTCGCTGGCGCGCAGGGCCTGCTGCTCGCGTTCGAGGCGGACGAGGGCGCGCTGCATGTTTGCTCGGAGCCGGGCGTTGCTGATCGCAATCGCCGACTGGGAGGCATACATCTGCAGGGCCTCCTGGCCCCAGGGGCCGGGGTGGCGTCCGTTGCGCGGGCGGTCGACGGAGATCACTCCGAGGAGTTCGCGGCCGGAACCGGAGGCGTACATGGGGGCATAGAGGCGGTCGTGGGGGTGCCACTCGTCCTCGAAGCGGGGGGCGGGGCCCTCGGTGTGCCACTGCGGGACGTCGTCCTCGATGAGGACCCAGCCCTCGGTGTGCGGGATGAACCGCAGGTCACCCCAGGCGACGCCCATGGTGAGGCGGCGCTCCCAGGACTCGCGGGAGCCGACGCGGCCGGTGATCAGCGCTTCGGCGGCGGGGCTGCCGGCGAAGGCGGCGACGACGAGGTCGCCGTCGGGGCGCACGAGGTTGACGCAGGCCAGCTCATAGTTGAGGCCGGCGACGATGCCGTCGGCGACGGTCTGCAGGGTGTCCGCCAGACTGCGGGCTGTATTGAGGTCTGCCACGACCTGATGCAGCTGCCGCAGGGTCGCAAGACGGACGTACGGCTCCGACTCGGTCTCCATCGCTCGCTCTCCCCGAGACCTCGACAGCAACTCCAGGGTTCTCATCGGCTCTCGTGCTGCATTGTCCTTGCCACTGAATCACAGCGAGCTGTGCACCCGGTACACAGGGTCAACAAATACTGCCCCTTGTGACTCAAGTCACAACAGGTGATGAAGCGTTGCAGGGGGTGCCGGAAAGCGCTCCCGTTCTTTCTTGAACGCAAAGAGAACGGTGCGGTACGGCTCCGGGAGCGGCGTCCGATGCGGAGGTCCTAGGTCCGGCGAGGGGGACCGGAGTGGTCCCAGGGCCCGATGCCGGGGGCGCGGGGCGCGGCTAGCGTGCGGGGTGTGCTGACGACGACCCCCGCCCCGCCCCCCGCCTCGGATCTGGCGATCCCTCATGCTGAGGGGGTGAGCAACGACGAGTTCCGGGCGGCGATGTCCCGCCTCGCGGCGGGTGTGGTGCTGGTGACGGCCCACGACCCCGACGACGGTCCGCGCGGAGAGGACGTCGGCATGACGGCGACCGCCTTCATGTCCGTCTCCCTCGACCCGCCGCTGGTGCTCGTCAGCCTCCGCAACGGCTCCCGCATGGACGACCTGCTGGCGGAGGTCCCGGTCTGGGCGGTCTCGGTCCTCTCCGAGAGCCAGCGTCACATCGCTGGCCGCTTCGCGATGAAGGGCCGGGTGAGCGACCGTCTCCTCTTCGCGGACGTCCCCTACACCCGTGGCGAGGAGAGCGGCGCCCCGCTCGTGGGCGGCGCGCTGGCGACCCTCGAGTGCCGCACGGAGAACCGCGTGGTGGCCGGCGACCACACCCTGGTCGTGGCCCGTGTCCTGACGGCGTCGTTCCCGTCCTCCGACGGCGCGCCGTTGACGTACTTCAGGGGCAAGTACCGCCGCCTGGGCTGACGCTCACACAGGGGCGGGGCCTAGCCCCAGTCGCGCCCCTGCCGCCCCCGCTTCGTCTCCGAGCGCTGCTTCTTGACCCGCAGGCGGCGCTCGTTGATCCCCCTCGGGATCTTCGTCGCCCGGCGCGGCTTCGGCGGTGGCGCCGTCGCCTCCGCGAGCAGCGCCGCGAGGCGGACCGCCGCCGTCTCCCGGTTGCGCCACTGCGAGCGGTGCTCCGACGCGCGGACGGTCACCACCCCGCCGACCATGCGCGACGCAAGGCGTTCGAGCGCGCGCGCCTTCCAGACCTCCGGCAGCGCCTCCGTCGACGCCAGGTCGAAGCGGAGCTCCACCTGCGAGTCGCTGGTGTTGACGTGCTGCCCGCCCGGCCCCGACGACCGCGAGAAACGCCACATGAGCTCGGCCTCGGGGAGCGAGACGGAGCCGCGGATGAAATACGGACCGGACATGCCATCCATGTTCCCCGGAGCGGCTCCCACCCGTCATCCTGTTTTCGCACCGGTCCCGCACCGTGGAACCGGCAGGGCGCCGTCCGCGTTATCCCGTGTGACGACATCACGAAGGTCACGAAGAAAGGCACTTCCCATGGCTGTAAGCCTCTCCAAGGGCGGCAACGTCTCCCTGACCAAGGAGGCCCCGGGCCTCACCGCCGTCACCGTGGGCCTCGGCTGGGACGTCCGTACGACCACCGGCACCGACTTCGACCTCGACGCCTCCGCCATCGGCGTCGACGGCGCCGGCAAGGTGGCCTCCGACGCGCACTTCGTCTTCTTCAACAACAAGGCCACCCCGGACCAGACCATCGTCCACACCGGTGACAACCGCACCGGCGAGGGCGGCGGCGACGACGAGCAGATCAACGTCAACCTCGCCGCGCTGCCCCCGAACGTCGACAAGATCGTCTTCCCGGTCTCCATCTACGACGCGGTCAACCGCTCGCAGAACTTCGGCCAGGTCCGCAACGCGTACATCCGCATCCTCAACCAGGCCGGCGGCAGCGAGATCGCCCGCTACGACCTCTCCGAGGACGCCGCCGTCGAGACCGCGATGGTCTTCGGCGAGCTGTACCGCAACGGCGCGGAGTGGAAGTTCCGCGCGGTCGGCCAGGGTTACGCCTCCGGCCTCGAGGGCATCGCCCGCGACTTCGGCGTCAACCTCTGAGACGCCGACCGCCGAGACGCGACCTCTGAGAGGCGAACGCTGAGAGGCGACCGTTGAGAGGCGACCGTTGAGACGTCGCCTCTGACGTACGGAACACCAGGAGAGCCCCGGCGCGACGACCGCGCCGGGGCTCTTCCCCGCTAACCCGAGCTCTTCGGCCGCCCGTCCCCGTACAGCCACACGTCCCACACCTCGTCGAGGTCCTCGCCCGCCACCTCGTCCACATACGCGGTGAAGTCGTCGGTGGAGGCGTTCCCATGACGGTGTTCCGCCGCCCAGCCGGTCAGGATCTCGTGGAAGGTGTCGTCGCCGACCTGCTGCCGGATCTTGTGCAGCACCATCGCGCCCCGCTGGTACACCGGCGGGTCGAAGAGGTTCTCCGCCGCCGGCGGTTCGGCGGGCGGGAAGGCCCAGTTGGCGTCGACGGCGAAGGCCGCCTCGAAGTTCACCTGCGCCGGAACGGACTCGAAGTCCTCCGCGTACAGCCACTCCGCGTACACCGCGAAGCCCTCGTTCAGCCACATGTCCTGCCAGGTCGCGGGCGTCACCGAGTTGCCGTACCACTGGTGCGCCAGCTCGTGCACGAGGATCTCGGGGGTCAGGGAGTCCTCGGGGAAGACGGGCCTGGTCTGGGTCTCCAGCGCGTAGCCGGCGTCGCCGGTCCGCTCGACGATCGCACCGGTGGCGGAGAACGGGTACGGCCCGAAGTTCTCCTCCTGCCAGGCGAGGAGTTCGGGGATCCGGTCGAGCAGCGGGGCGCTCTTCTCGGCGACGGACGGGTCGGCGGCGGTGAGCACGGGCAGCCCGGAGGGGGTGGCCGACACCTTCGTCTCGTACCGCCCGACGCCCACGGTCGCGAGGTAGCTCGCCATCGGCTCGGCGGAGTGCCAGACGGAGGTGGTCCGGCCGTTCGCGGTCCGCTCGGACGTCCGTACGCCGTTGGAGATCCCCTGCGTCCCCTGCGGCACGGTGAGGGTGATGTCGTACGTCGCCTTGTCGGACGGGTGGTGGTTGCCGGGGAACCAGGTCATCGAGCCGACCGGTTCGCCCAGCGCGACCGCCCCGTCCTGGGTCCTGAGCCAGCCCTCCCGCGAGCCGTCCGCGTCGGTGATCGTCTCGGGCACCCCCGAGTACGCGATCGTCGTACGGAAGACCGCGCCCTTGTCGATGTCCTCGTGCGGCCGGATCGTCAGCTCGTTCCCGGCCCGGTTCACGGCGGCCGGTTCGCCGTCGACGGAGGCGGAGGCGACGGTGAGGCCGGCGAGGTCGAGGTTGAAGGCGCTGAGGTCCTGGCCGGCACGGGCCGTGATCATGGCGGTGGCGTCGAGCCGACCGCTCCGCGGGTCGTAGGCGAGGTCGAGCGCGTAGTGCGTGACGTCGTAGCCGCCGTTGCCGAGCTTGGGGAAGAACGGGTCGCGCAGCCCCGCCGCGCCGGGGGTGCCGCGCACCCCGCCGACGTCCACACCGACGCCCCCGCCGTCCTCGCCACCGCCGGTGCAGCCGGCGAGGACGAGCAGCGCGGCGACGGCGGCCAGGGCGGCTCGGCTGCGTACATCCACTTGCCGATCTTAGGCAGGGGTACGGGATCGGTGCCGCCCGGCGGGGGTCCGGGCGGCACCGAGTCCTGATCGCGGGACGTGCTCGGCGAGCGCACGCAGGGGTGTTACTGGGCGAGCGCCGCGACACCCGCCTGCGCGAACTTCTCGTCCAGGGCGCCGCTCGGCGCACCGGCGACACCGATGCCGGCGATCGGCGCACCCTTGACGGTCACCGGGGCGCCGCCGGCGAGGAACAGGGTGCCGGGGATGTCCTTCAGGTTCGGGGCCTGGGCGAGGCGCTCCGCGAGCACGGAGGTCGGGGCGTTCCAGGAGACCGCGGTGAACGCCTTGCGCTCGGCGGACTCGTAGGACTGCGGGCCCGCACCGTCGCCGCGCAGGGTCACGATGGTGTTGCCGTTGCGGTCCACGACGGCGACCGTGACGCGCTGGTTCTCGTCCTCGGCGGCGTCCAGGGTGGCCTGCGCGGCCTTGGTGGCGGCCTCGATCGTCAGGTGCGTGGTCTGCTGGAGGTTCTTGTCCGTCGCGTCGGCCTTGGCGGCGACGGCGGGAGCGGCGGCCGGGGCGGAGGCGTTCGCGGAGACGGCCCCGAAGGTACCGGCGGCGACGGCGACGGTGGCGGCACCGAAGAGGATCTTCTTCTTCATGGAGGGCTCCTTGAGGCTTCTGAGGCTGTGGCGGTGGGCGAGGCGTGTCGTTCGTTCGCTCTGCCATCGATCCTCCGGCCGTTTCCGGGCCCGTACGGTCCACGGACCGGCTGCCCCCGTCGCGCATGATGGACGACGGGGCTGTCAGCCGATCGGTTGATGCCCCCGTGGTCCTCCCGGGCCAGGATGGGTACGTATCCCCAGGTCAGAGGAGGCGCGCAGTGGAGCAGGACCCGGACGCCCGCTGGCTGGCGCGGGTCATGCACGTCGCCTTCTTCCTCCTCCTCGGCGCGTCCCTGGCCCGCTTCCTGCTGCGCCACCCCTGGGAGGACCGCAGCCCCTGGATCGTCGCCCTCTCCGGCGCCCTCGCCGCCCTGTACCTCCTGGGGCCCGTCCTCGGCACCCGCGCCACCCCCCGCCGGATCGCCTGGCTGTTCACGGTCGTCGCGGTCTGGATGGTCCTGGTGGTCCTCGCGCCGAGCTTCGCCTGGTGCGCGGTCCCGCTCTTCTACACCGGCCTGCGCACCCTCCGGCCCCGGGCCGCCCTCGTCCTGGTCACCCTCCTCACCGCCTTCGTCGTCACCGCGCAGGCCCAGCTCTCGGACGACGGCTTCGACCCCAACCTCGTCGTCGCCCCGCCGGCCGTCGCCGCGATCGCCACCGCCGTCTTCATCCACGCGCAACGCCAGGCGGACCGCCAGCGGGCGCTGATCGACGACCTGATCCGCACCCGGCGCGAACTGGCCGCGACCGAGCGCCGCGAGGGCACCCTCGCGGAGCGCCAGCGGCTCTCCATGGAGATCCACGACACCCTCGCCCAGGGTCTGTCCAGCCAGCAGATGCTGCTCCAGGCGGCCGAACGCACCTGGGACAGCGACCCGTCGACCGCCCGCCGCCATGTCCGTACGGCCGAGTCCATCGCCGACCGCAACCTCGCCGAGGCCCGCCGCTTCGTCCACGACCTCGCCCCGGCCGACCTCGCCGAGGGCGGCGGCCTGGAGGAGGCGCTGCGCACCCTCGCGGGCCGCGAGTCCGCCGCGTTCCGCGTCGACGGCGCCCCGGTCCCGCTGCCCGAACGCGTGCAGTCGGCGCTGCTGCGCATCGCACAGGGCGCGCTCGCCAACGTCCGCGAGCACGCCGCCGCCGGCTCAGCCGCCCTGACCCTGACGTACCTCGACGACCAGGTCGTCCTCGACATCGCCGACGACGGCCGCGGCTTCGACGCCGGGGCCGCCCGCCGCAGCGGCGTCCGCGGCCACGGCCTGCCCGCGATGCGGGTGCGGGCCGAGCAGCTCGGCGGCACACTCACCGTGGAGTCCACGCCCGGCGAGGGGACGGTGCTGTCCGTCGCCATCCCTCTGGAGGTCCCCTCGTGACGGTACGGATCCTGCTCTGCGACGATCACGCCGTCGTCCGCGCCGGGCTGCTCGCCCTGCTCGGCAGCGCCCCCGACATCGAGGTCGTCGGCGAGGCCGGCAGCGGCGAGGAGGCGGTCGCGATGGCCGCCAAACTGCGCCCGGACGTCGTCCTGATGGACCTTCAGCTCGGCCCCGGCATCGACGGCGTCGAGGCGACCCGCCGGATCGCGGGGGCGGGTTCCGGCGTGCACGTCCTGGTCCTCACCACGTACGACACGGACGCGGACGTCACCCGCGCCATCGAGGCCGGCGCGACCGGCTACCTCCTGAAGGCGGAGCGCCCCGAGGAGCTGTTCGCCGCGATCCACTCGGCCGCCCAGGGCCGTACGACCCTCTCCCCGCCAGTGGCCAGCCGGGTCATGGACCGGATGCGGGGAGCGGCCGGGCCCACCCTGACCGACCGCGAGCGGGACATCCTCGGCCAGCTCGCGCACGGCCTCGCCAACCGCGAGATCGCCCGCGCGCTCTTCATCAGCGAGGCGACCGTGAAGACCCACCTGGGCCGCATCTACGCCAAGCTCGGCGTGGACACACGTGCGGGCGCCGTCGCCGTGGCGAAGGAACAGCGCCTGCTCCCCTGACGCTGCTACTCTGCGTTGCCGATCCATCGCAGGGTGTCAGTTCGTCTCGTTTGAGTTCGTTGAGTGGGAGCGCACGTGAAGATCGCCTGCGTCGGCGGCGGGCCCGCCGGCCTGTACTTCTCGATCCTGATGAAGCGGCAGGACCCGTCCCACGACATCACCGTCTACGAACGGAACCCGGCCGGCTCCACATACGGCTGGGGCGTGACCTACTGGGCCGGGCTCCTGGACAAGCTGCGGGCCGGCGACCCGGAGTCGGCGCGCGCGATCGACGAGGCCTCCGTCCGGTGGACCGACGGCGTCGCCATCGTCCGCGACGAGCGGACCGTCCACCGCGGCGACGAGGGCTTCGGCATCGGCCGCCGCCGCATGCTCACCCTCCTCGCGGAGCGGGCCGAATCGCTCGGCGTGCGGGTCGCGTTCGAGCACGGGATCAGCGGCCCCGACGCCCCGGAACTGGCGGACGCCGACCTGGTCGTCGCGGCCGACGGGGTCAACAGCGTGCTGCGCGAGGCCCACGCCGCCCACTTCGGCGCCGAGGTCGCCACCGGCCGCAACCACTACATCTGGCTCGGCACCACCAAGGTCTTCGACTCCTTCAGCTTCGCCTTCAAGGAGACCGAGCACGGCTGGATCTGGTGCTACGCGTACGGCTTCAGCGGTGAGCAGTCCACGTGCGTCGTCGAGTGCTCGCCGGAGACCTGGCGGGGGCTCGGCCTGGACGGGATGTCCGAGGCGGACACCCTGAACGTCCTGGAGAAGATCTTCACCGACCTCCTGGACGGCCAGGCGCTGATCGGCCGGGCGCAGGACGACGAGGCCGCCGCGCAGTGGCTGAACTTCCGCACCCTGACCAACCGCGCCTGGCACCGCGGCAACCTCGTCCTGCTCGGCGACGCCGCCCACACCACGCACTACTCGATCGGCGCCGGCACCACCCTGGCCCTGGAGGACGCCCTCGCCCTCGCGGACGCCCTGCGGGACGGCGGGACCCGTGCCGGGGACCCCGCCGGCGACCTCGACTCCGCCCTGACCCGGTACGGGCGGCGGCGGCGCGCGGAGCTCCTGTCGGCCCAGAGCGCGGCCCGCTACAGCGCCCAGTGGTACGAGAACCTCCCCCGCTACATGCGCCTGGAGCCGCGCCAGATGTTCGCGCTCCTGGGCCAGCGCCACTCGCCCCTGCTCCCCCACGTCCCGCCGCAGCTCTACTACCGGATCGACCGGGTGGCCGAGCAGCTGGAACCCCTGCGCCGCTTCAAGCGCTGGCTGGGCCCCCGCATGGCCCGCGCCCTCCTCGCCGCCCGCACGCGCACCTGACGACGGGCCCCGCCCGCTCGGTGGTCCCGCCCGCGCGGTGGCCCCGGGCGGGCGACGGGGTCCCGGGCGGGCGACGGAGTCCCGGGCGCGTGGGACCATCGACGACGTGCTCGACATCGGCTACTCCCTCTCCCGTCGCTTCCCCGACCCCCCGCAGACCGACTACCGCCGCGCGGACGTCCGCGCCCTGCGCCACGACCTGTTCTGCGGGGACGTGTACCTCGCCGACCCCAAGGCCGACCGCGAGGTGTCCACAGCCTGGGGATGGGTGCCGGTCCTCGACTTCGCCTGGGCGCTGTGCGACATCGTCGAGCAGCTCGACCGCGACCCGCGCGGCAGCCGGTCCTCGAAGCCCCAGTACGCCGAGCTCGACTTCACCGAGTCCTCCGACGTCATGATCTTCGAGCGGCGCTTCGGCTGGGTGGACGTCGAGGCCGACTGGATGCCGGGCGACGAGCCCCCGCTCACCTTCAGCCATCGCGAACTGCGCCGCGAGGCCCGTGACTTCCTGCACGACCTGATCGCCGACCTCACCGACATGCACGAGGGCCTCGGCGACAACCCGGTGGTCTGGGACCTCCAGGCCCGCTTCCCCCGACTCGCGTAACCGGTACTCCGTAACCGGTACTTCGTCATCGGTACTCCGTAGCCGAGTCCGTACGTCAGTCCTCCACCCGCACCCCCAACTGCGCCGCGAACACCGGAGCCAGGTCCAGCAGCTGCGCCGTACTGATCACCGCGCCCGACAGGGCGTCCACCCCGCGCGCGATCTCCAGGCGCTCCACCGTCCGCAGATCCACGTCCTTCATCCGGGCCCCGCTGAAGTCCGCCCCCTTCAGCACACAGTCCCGGAACTCGACCCGTTCGAGCACCGCGCCCCCGAAGTCGGGCTCGTCGAGCACGCACCCCTCGAAGACGACGTCCTTCAGCTTCGCCGTCCGCAGATTGAGATAGTCGATCTTCCCGCCCCGGACGAGCACCCGCTCCAGGACCGCCCCGTGCAACTGCGTCCCCCCGAGGCGCGCGTCCACCACCTCCACGTCCCGCAGCGACGCCCCCGCCAGGTCCGTGCCCACGCCCCGTATCCCCCGCAGCACGGAGTCCAGCACCCGCGCCCCGGACAGCCGCGTCCCGTCCACCCCGCAGTCCCACACCCCACAGTCCAGGAACCGCGCCCCGCCCCCGTCCTGCCCGGTCAGATCGAGCCCCGCGAACTCCAGCCCGTCGTAGTCCCCGTCCGGCTCGAGCCCCCCGTCGTACGCGACGAGCGGCGGCAACCGCACCTCCGGCCGCCGCGCACCCGCCACCTTCTTCTTCCCTGTCGCCATGCCCCCATCGTGACGTACGCCACTGACAACGCCCCGATGTCACAAACCGCGCCCCCTCCCCCGTCCCCTCCGTAAGACCGACACGAGGGAGCACCACATGCAGCGCAGCAGGAAGCACATCACCGTCATCGGCGGCGGATTCGCCGGACTCACCGCCGCGATCACCGCCGCCGAGACCGGGGCCGCGGTCACCCTCCACGAGGCCCACCACACCCTCGGCGGCCGCGCCCGTACGGCCGAAGGCCCGTACCGCACCAACGAGGGCCCGCACGCGATCTACAACCGCGGCCCCCACTGGACCTGGCTCACGCAGCGCGATCTCCTCGGCCCGCTCGCGCCCCTGCCGCTGCGCGAAGCCGCCCGCTTCCGCTTCCACCACGCCGGAGCCCTGCGCCGCACCCCGCCCCTCGGTTTCCTCCGCCACACCCTCCGGACCGCCGAACAGGCCCCCGTCGACACCGACTTCCACACCTGGGCCACCCGCGTCGCCGGCCCCGAGGCCGCCCGCCAGGCCGCCGCGTACAGCGCAGTCGCCCTCTTCCACCACGACCCCGGCGCGCTCTCCGCCCGCTTCGTCCAGGAGCGGCTGCACCGGGCGGCCGCCGCGATGCCGCCCGAGGCGCACTACATCCGCGGCGGCTGGGGGCAGCTGATCGACCGCATGGCCTCGCGCGCGTGGGATCTCGGTGTACGGATCGAGATGTCGTCCCGGCTCGACGAGCTGCCGCTCGCCGACGGCCCGGTCGTCGTCGCGACCTCCCTCGCCGCGGCCGGCCGGCTCCTCGGCGACCCCGGCCTGACCTGGGAGAGCGGCCGCACCGTCCTGTTCGACCTGGCGCTGCGCACGCGCAAGGGCGACCCGTTCGTCGTCTCGGACCTCGACGCACCCGGCTGGATCGAGCGCTTCACCGCCCAGGACCCCTCCCTCGCCCCGGCCGGCGAGCAACTGATCCAGGCCCAGCTCCCCATCGGACCGGACGCCTCCAAGGCCGACGGCGTCGCCCACGCCGAGCGCCTGCTCGACCTCGGCTTCCCCGGCTGGCGCGAGCGCACGGTGTGGCGCCGCGAGGCCGTCTGCGCCGGCCGTACGGGAGCGCTGGACCGCCCCGGCACCACCTGGCGCGACCGCCCCGCGATCGACCGCGGCGACGGCGTCTACCTCGCGGGCGACCAGGTCGCCGCGCCCGGAGTGCTGTCGGAGGTGTCGTTCACGAGCGCCGTCGAGGCGGTCTCGCTGGCGCTGCGCACGAAGAGGCTTGACCTCAAGTCCGCTTGAGGTCGGAGGCTGGTGCCCGTAACCCACCGACCGACATTTCGGGGAGTCCGCCATGCACGCCATCCGCCTCCACGCCTTCGGCCCCGCCGAGAACCTCACCTACGAGGAGACCGCTGACCCCGTCCCCGGCCCCGGTCAGGTACGGATCGCCGTCACCGCAGCCGGCGTCCACCTCCTCGACACCGCCCTGCGCATGGGCCGGACCGGGCCGTTCCCCGCCCCCGCCGAGCTCCCCACGATCCCCGGCCGCGAAGTCGCCGGCACCGTGGACGCGCTCGGCGAGGGCACCGACCCGACCTGGCTCGGCAAGCGCGTCGTCGCCCACCTGGGCCTGGCCCCCGGGGGCTACGCCGAACTCGCCGTCGTCGACACCACCAGGCTCCACGCCCTGCCCGACACCCTCGGCGACGCCGAAGCCGTCGCCATGATCGGCACCGGCCGCACCACCCTCGGCATCCTCCAGTTCACCGACCTGGGCCCCGACTCCATCGCCGTCGTCCCGGCCGCCGCCGGCGGCATCGGCACCCTCCTCGTCCAGTACGCCAAGAACGCCGGCGCCACCGTCATCGGCCTCGCCGGCGGCCCCGAGAAGGTCGCCCTCGTACGGGAGAACGGCGCCGACCTCGCCGTCGACTACAAGCTCCCGGACTGGCCGGAGAAGGTCCGTACGTTCCTCGACGGGCGGACCGCCACCGTCGTCTTCGACTCGGTCGGCGGCGACACCGGCCGCGCCGCCGTCGACCTCCTCGGCAAGGGTGGCCACCACGTCGTCTTCGGCTGGTCCGGCAAGGGTCCCCACGACGGCGAACCGCTCACCTTCACCGCCGAGGAACTCGCCACCCGCGGCATCACCTCAGAGAGCGTCCTCGGCCCCGTCATGATCCAGAAGGCGGGCGGCGACGTCCGCAACCTCGAACTCGCCTCCCTCGCCGCAGCCGCCGCAGGCACCCTCCGCCCCGCCGTCCACCGCTTCCCCCTCGCCGACGCGGCAACGGCCCACCACGCCCTGGAGACCCGGGGCACGATCGGCAAGGTGGTCCTGATCCCCTAGGACCCGGCGAACCGTGTGCCATACACGGACTACCGCGCGGCGTAGAATCGGAGGGCAGAGTGCGCCGTGAGGAGGTGACGTCGATGCCTGAAGCCCCTGGAATCGGGCACCTCACTCTGACAGTGAGCGACGTGAAACGAAGCGCGGACTTCTACAACCGCCTGTTTGACACCCAGACAGTTCTCGATGTGGAAGACGAGTTCGGCCCCTTCACGGCCGTCGCCTCCCCCGCCTTCGTCCTTGGTTTCCGCAACCACGGGACGACGTCCCAGGCGGACGTCTTCGACCCGACACGGGTCGGCCTGGACCACGTCGCCTTCCACGTCGCCGACCGGGCCGCGCTGGAGGCCTGGGAGTCCCGGCTGGACGAGCAGGACATCACCCACTCCGCCGTCGTCGAGGACCCGGCCGGGCTCCATCTCAACTTCAAGGACCCGGACAACATCGCGCTGGAGTTCTACCTCCCGGCCCCGCAGGCCTGACGCCCACGTCCCCCGACGGGGGCTGACCCCAGGTAGGGCGATGGCAGACGAGGAGGACCGCATGTACGTCGTGGCCCAGCACAAGATAGTGAATCCGGAAACAGCGTTTCCCCGCGGCCAGGCCCTCATCGACGGCACCGGAGCGCCCGACGGCACCCGGGTGCTGCAGTTCTACCCGCACGTCGAAGGATCCGCGGTGACGTGCCTCTGGGAGACGAAGTCCGTCGAAGACGTCCAGCGCTACGTCGACACGACCCTGGGGGACTCGAGCATCAACGTCTGCTACGAGGTCGACTCGGAGAAGGCATTCGCCGACCGTCCACAGGGACTGAGGCCGTCGTCGGCTCCCGTCACCTGAGAGGAGCCTGCCCGGACCCGGTGAAGGCGGAGGCGGGCAAGGCCCCGCGCCCGCCGGCACGTCCCTACCCCCGCGCCCCCAACGACTCGAGCGCCTCGTCGGTCAACCGGTACACCGACCACTCGTCCTGCGGCCTCGCCCCCAGCGACTTGTAGAAGTTGATCGACGGGGTGTTCCAGTCCAACACCGACCACTCCAGACGCCCGTACCCCCGCTCCACACAGATCCGCGCCAACTCCCGCAGCAACGCCTTCCCGTACCCGCCACCCCGGCACGCCGGCCGCACGTACAGGTCCTCCAGGTAGATCCCGTGCACCCCTCGCCACGTCGAGAAGTTCAGGAACCACAGCGCGAAGCCCACCACCTCGCCCTCGTCCGACTCCGCGATGTGCGCGAACGCCGCCGGACGCTCCCCGAACAGCGCCTCGCGCAGCTGCTCCTCCGTCGCACGGGCCTCGTCCAAGGCCTTCTCGTACGCGGCGAGCTCACGGACCATCGCGTGGATCGCGGGGACATCGGCAGGTGTGGCAGTACGAATCATGCCCCCAGCCTGCACCCGATCACCCCGCCCGGGCCAGCAGCACCCGTGCGACGAGCACCTGCTCCCCGCCCAGCGCGGACTCCCCGTCCGCAGGACCGGCGACGCCACCCCGTACATCGAAGGCCCCCGCGATCAGTGCGCCTGACGGCGCACCTGCTTCACCTCGTCGTGGGTGGCCCACGCGTCCGCCACCGGCCCCAAGTGGCCGAGCTTGTCGGGATTGCTCACGGACCGGACCGCCTGGATCCGCCCGTCGAGCACATCGAGGACCATCGCCTGCAGGATCCCGCCGTCCCGGTCACGAAGGATCGCGCCCGGCTGGCCGTTGACCTCGGACGGCTCCAACGTCACATCGACCCGGATCAACCACGGGAAGAACGCACCCAACAGCCGCGCCACGTTCTCCGCACCCACAACCGTCCTGGCCAACTGCGGAGTCTTGCCGCCGCCGTCCCCGACCAGCTGCACATCCGCGGCCAACAGATCCTGCAGCCCGCCCACATCGCCGTCCCTCAACGCGTCGAAGAACCGCGTCGCCAACTCCTGCCGCTCCCGCCGGTCCGCGTCGAACCGCGGCCGCCCCGCCTCCATGTGCCGCCGCGCCCGCACCAGCAACTGCCGGCACGCCGCCTCCGAACGCCCCACCGCCGAGGCGACCTCGTCGAACCCGAAGCCGAACACCTCCCGCAGCAGAAACACCGCCCGCTCCAACGGACTCAGCCGCTCCAACAGCAACAGCGCCGCCATCGACACCGAGTCGGCCAGCTCCACCGACCGCGCCGGATCCTCGTACGGATCACTCAGCAACGGCTCGGGAAACCACGGCCCCACGTACTCCTCCCGCCGCACCCGCGCCGAACGCAGCACATCGATCGAGATCCGGGTCACCGCGGCCGACAGAAAGGCCTTGGTCGACGTGGGCACGGTCCCCGAGCCGTCGAAGCGCAGCCACGTCTCCTGCACCGCGTCCTCGGCCTCACTCACACTGCCCAGAATCCGGTACGCGATCGAGAACAGCAGCGGCCGCAGCTCCTCGAACTCCTCGACCTTGCTCACGCCGACCCCCCTCTTCCCCGATCCGATTCTCAGTGGAACTGCCCGGCCACGTAGTGGCCGGCCGGCTGCTGGGTGATGACGTTCAGCCGGTTCGCCGCGTTCATGAAGGAGATCAGAAACACCAGAGCGGTGAGCTGATCCTCGTCGAAGTGCTTGCCCGCAACCGCCCACACCTCGTCACCGACCCCGCCCGCCCCGTCCGCGATCCGCGTCCCCTGCTCCGCCAGCTCCAGCGCGGCACGCTCGGCCTCGGTGAACACCGTCGCCTCCCGCCACGCCGCCACCAGGTGCAGCCGCACCGAAGTCTCCCCCGCGGCGGCAGCCTCCTTCGTGTGCATGTCGATGCACATGGCGCAGCCGTTGATCTGGCTCACACGCAGCGACACCAGCTCCCGCGTCGCGGCCGGCAGCGACGAGTCCGTGATCGCCTTGCCCGCGGCCATGAGGTGCTTGATGGCCTTGCCCGCGGCCGGGTTGGTCAGGAAGTTCAGTCGCGCGTCCATGGTGTGCTCCTCCGTCGTCGTCCGTGCCTACACCCCCTGAGACGAGACAGCCCGACCCCCTGTGACACACCCCCATGTGACCCGCGTCTCAGACGACTCACACCCCCGCATCCCTCAACACCCGCGCGAAACCCTCCTGGTCGTACAACGCGTTCCCGGCCGCCACCGCCTCCCCGTCGATCAGCACCGTCGGCGTCCCACCCACCCCCGACTCCTCGAACGCCCGCTCAGCCGACGCCACCCACCCCTTGTACGTCTCCTCCCGCACCGCCCGGTCGAACACCGCCCCGCGCAAGCCCTCCACCCGATCCGCCACCCGCAACGGATCCTCCGCCCCACCACCCGCGAACAACGCAGCCTGGTACTCCACGAACTTCCCCGCCTCCACCGACGCCCGCAACGCGTTCGCCGCCCGCGCCGACGCCGTACCCCCCGTCCGCGCGTCCAGGAACGACGCCACGACGTACTCGATCCGCACCTTCCCCGCGGCCGCCGCCTCCGCCAGCGCCACGCCCCCGCCCTCCTCGAACCTCGCGCAGTAGCTGCACCGCGGATCCAGATACACCCGCACCGTGTGCGGCGCCTTCGCCTCCCCGACAACGATCCTCGGCCCCTCCACCACGGTCGACAGACCGGCCGAGGCCACCCTCGCAACCTCGACGGACGAAGCCGAACACCCCACCCCCGCAAGCCCGACGACCCCGGCCACGGCCAGCGCCACGACAGCACGAACCCTCCTGCGTACGGGCATGAAACGGTCCTTTCGGAACGACGAAATCCGCACCCCCGAACCTAGGCGCGCACCCCCCGCCCACCCCGCCGCCGAAAGACCCCGATCCAAGGGCCCAAGGCCCCCAACCCATCCAGTAACCTCCCGCCCACACCTCTCCGTACGCATGACTCGCATCGAGGAACACCATGAGCAGCACGGTCAACGGCGGCATCTCGTTCTGGTACGCACAAGACGGCACCCCCGCCCCCCGCGAGCCGCTGCCCGGCGACACCACCGCCGACGTCTGCATCGTCGGCGGCGGCTACACCGGCCTCTGGACCGCCTACTACCTCAAGAAGGCCGTCCCCTTCCTCAACATCACCCTCCTCGAAGCCAAGTTCTGCGGCTACGGAGCCTCCGGACGCAACGGCGGCTGGCTCTACAACGGCATCGCCGGCCGCGACCGCTACGCCACACTCCACGGCCACGAAGCAGCGGTCCGCCTCCAGCACGCCATGAACGAAACGGTCACCGAAGTCATCCGCGCCGCGGCCGAGGAAGGCATCGACGCCGACATCCACCAAGGCGGCGTCCTCGAGATCGCCCACTCCCCCGCCCAGCTCGCCCGCCTCAAGGACTTCCACACCGTCGAGCTCGCCTTCGGCGAAAAGGACCGCGAACTCTACGGCGCCCGCGAAACCGCCGACCGCATCCGCGTCACCGGCGCCGTCGGCTCCAGCTGGACCCCCCACGGAGCCCGCCTCCACCCCGTGAAACTCGTCAAGGGCCTCGCCGCCGCCGTCGAAGCCCTCGGCGTCACCATCCACGAATCGACCCCCGTCACGGAGATCAAGCCCAAGCACGCGATCACCCCGTACGGCACCGTCCGCGCCCCGTACGTCCTGCGCTGCACCGAAGGCTTCACCGCCTCCCTCGCCGGCCAGCGCCGCACCTGGCTCCCCATGAACTCCTCCATGATCGCCACCGAGCCCCTCACCGACGCCCAATGGGAATCCATCGGCTGGAACGGCCTCGAAACCCTCGGCGACATGGCCCACGCCTACATGTACGCCCAGCGCACCGCCGACGGCCGCATCGCCCTCGGCGGCCGCGGCGTCCCCTACCGCTACGGCTCCAAGACCGACAACGACGGCCGCACCCAACCCCAGACCATCGAGGCCCTCCGCGAGATCCTCATCCGCTTCTTCCCCTCCCTCGCCGGCCTCGGCATCGCCCACGCCTGGTCCGGCGTCCTCGGCGTCCCCCGCGACTGGTGCGCCACCGTCACCCTCGACCGCTCCACCGGCCTCGGCTGGGCCGGCGGCTACGTCGGCTCAGGCGTCACCACCACCAACCTCGCCGCCCGCACCCTGCGCGACCTGATCCAACAGGACTCCGGCCAGTCCGGCCCCACGGACCTGACCACACTCCCCTGGGTCAACCACAAGGTCCGCAAATGGGAACCGGAACCCCTGCGCTGGCTCGGCGTCCAGACGATGTACGCCGCCTACCGCACGGCCGACCGCCAGGAATCCACCACCCACACAGCGACAACGTCCCGCATCGCCCAACTGGCCGACCGCCTCTCCGGCCGCTGACGCCGAACGAAGGCCCGGGCCGGTCGAACCGACCCGGGCCGCACCCTCACTCCACCTCGATACCGAAGTCCCCCACCAGCTCCTCGAGCCCGCCCCGGTAACCCTTCCCGCCCAGCACGAAATCCCAGTCGCCCCCCGCCCTCCGCCGAAACGAACCCAACACCAGCGCCGTCTCCCCCACGCGGCCCTCCGACACCTCCAACCGATCCAGCTCCACCCCCGAATCGTCGCGCAGCCTCACCCCCGCATCGACGAACCCCGCCAGATCCGCCTCCGGATTCACCTCAGGATCGATCGCCGCCACCAGAACCAGCCGGTCCGCGCGCTCGGGCAACGCGTCAAACCCCACCCGTAGCGCCGCCTTGTCCCCCGACGGCGCCGCCACCATCGCCACCGAGCCATCGGGCGTCACCCGGTTGTTGAAGAAGACGAAGTACTCATCCCCCAGCACCCGACTCCCCTCACACACCAGCGCACACACATCCAGCGCCACCGAACCGGACCACACCATCCCCAGCACATTGAAGTCCTCGGCCGCCTCGGGCGAAGACTCCGGCGCCACCGGCACTGCAACCGGCTCCCCAGAACCCAGCCGCCCGCGCAATCCATGCTGATGGAGCAAATCCACCAGCTCCACTCCCGAGATCAGAGTCAGCGGCTTCCCATTGGCGAAGGTGACAGACCCCGGACCGAACCCCGACGTCGTCACCAGCACCCCCTTGTTCGCACCGGCCCCCTGAACCGTCCCGTACAGATCACGCACCGCACTCGGCGGCACCGTGTTCCGATACCGCTTCGCCTGCACGATGATCGACCCACCACTGATCGGATCCGGATCCAGCGCCTCCACATCCACACCGCCATCGTTGGACCGCCGCGTCGTCACCGCCTGCAGCCCCCGGGCCCGAAACAACTCGGCCACCAGTCCCTCAAACGCGATCGGATCCATCGCCAACAGATCAGGCTCCTCACCTTCCCCGTGCGAGACCACCCCCGAGCCCACCTGCTCCGGCACCAGGAGAGGCTGCACGGCCACCCGCTCATCGGGCTTCGCCGACAACCGACCGGCCAGCGCCCCCGTCAGGCAATCCACCGCACTGACCAACTCAAGATTGAGCCCGTCGAAAACAGCACGCTCCACCATCACCGAAGCCACACAGACACGCGCAGCCAACCCCGTCGCCGGATCCACCCCATCCACGACCCCGTTCAGCGCCACACCATCCAGGACCCCGAACCGGTCGGCGGCAAACAGCTCACGCACCGCGAGCAGCACACTCTGCGCCACCACATCCCGATACAACGCCCGCCGCTGCGTCACCGGCCGCGGGACCTCCTTCTCCTGGTCCGTGCTGGGCAGATACTTGATGCCCTTGGCCTCCGGCACCACGTCGTATCCCGGCAGTTCCCAGTCCAGCACCAGCCCCCGAGCCGCACGGTCGTACGCAGCGGACACCTGCCGCGGAAACCCCTCCGGCCAAGCCGCCGCCGCATACAACACCGCCGAGAAGAACTCGACCACGGTCTCCGGGTCCCCTGCCCGCAGCGACTCCACCATCCCCGCGATCCCGCTGTTGTGATCCCGGATCTCCGCCAGCCGCCCCGCAGCCCACTCGTCGTACTGTCGCCGATACGCCGCCAACTGCTGCTGCCGCTGCCCCTCCGCCGCCTGCGCCGCGTACCAATCCCGCTCGAACCGCGCCCGCGCCTCCTGCTCCGCCTGCGCCCGCCCCGACGCCGTCCAGCCACCCTGCGCCTGATAGTTCCGCTGGTCCGGCATCACCACCGGCTGAGCAAGCGCCCCCGGCGCGAACGGCTCGATCTCCTCCGGCCGCCGCATCGACTCCACACTGAACGCCGCAGCCCGACACCCCCGAGCCAACAGCCCCGACAACACCTCGACCCGCTCGTCCAGCTCCCGCGTCCGCCGCAACGCATCCGCATCACGATGCTGCCGATACGCGACCCGCTGCTCCCGCTGCATCCGCGCCACATCACGCTCATGCGCCCGCTGCGCCCGCTCCGCGTCCCGCTGCTGCCGCACAACCGCCTGAAGCTGCCCCTCCCGCTCCCGCTGCGCCAACCGCTGCGCCTCTGCCCAGGCCCCGATCAACCCACTGGAACGCCGACTCATCGGCCGCACCCCTCCCCAGAAACACCCCAGCCAGATATGCCCCCGTAACGCACAAGTGTCCCGGACCTGAGTGGTCCGGGACACGAGATTGCTGGAGCCGCCTGCCGGAATCGAACCGGCGACCTACTGATTACAAGGCAGTGGCTCTGCCAACTGAGCTAAGGCGGCATCGCGCGCTTCGCCCGCGCGCGAGGGGCTCCCCCACTCTACACAGCACCGCGAACTGCCAGCCAAGAACTTCACGACCGCCGTAACCACCCGACCAGACGTTCGTTGATCGGACTGGAGTGCCGTTCCGACTATCGGACAGCAGGGCGGGAGGGGCTATGACGGAGGCACCGGAGGAGACGGCGGTACGTGTCGTCGGCGCCGAGGCCAAGCGCGTGAAGCGGGAAGCGCTGGGTATTGGCGACCGACGCAAGCATCAGGCTCGCGCGGCGGTGCCGATGCAGCGCCGGGCCAAGGAGCCCGGGACACAGCAGCGTGTCTACCGCTACCGCTTCTACCCCACCCCCAACCAGGCCGAGCAGCTGCTCCAGACCTTCGGTGCCTGCAGGTGGGTCTACAACGAGGGCCTGGCCTTGCGGTCGGGCGCCTGGGAGCAGCACCGCGTGTCGGTGGGGTTCGCGGAGACCTGCCGGGCGTTGACGGGCTGGAAACGGGAGGACGGGAGGGAGTGGCTGCGGGAGGTGTCGTCGACGGTGTTGCAGCAGGCGCTGCGGCATCTGGACGGGGCGTTCTCGCGGTTCTTCAAGCAGATGGCGAAGTACCCGAAGCGTAAGAAGAAGGGTCGGTCACGGGATTCGGCGACGTACGTGCGGACCGGTTTTCGGTGGGTGGAAGATCCGGAGCGACCGGGTACGGGTCTGGTGACGCTGGCGAAGCAGTCATCGCCGCTCGACATCCGCTGGTCGCGCCCGTTGCCCACGGGTCAGGTACCGGTGCGGTTGAACGTGACGCGGGATCGCGCCGGGCGTTTCTTCCTCTCGGTGTTGGTCGAGGAGCGGATCGAGCCTCTGCGGCCGGCGTTCCTGCCTGGTGGGTGCGAGCCGAAGGCGGTGGGGCTGGATCTGGGCCTGGCGGCACTGGTGACCTTGGACGACGGTTCGGTACTTGAGCATCCACGTCTGTTGAAGAAGTACGGGGAGGAGCTGGCCCGCCGCCAGCGGGCGCTGCATCGAAAGAAGAGGGGGTCGAAGAACCGGGGGAAGGCCAGGGAGCGCATCGCGCGCCTGTACTCACTCATCGGCGATGTCCGCAGGGACCTGCTGGATCAGTTCACCACCCGCCTCGTGCGCGAGAACCAAGTGCTCGTGGTGGAGGACCTGCCCATCGCCGATCTCATGCGTCCGGCCGTCGGGAAGGGCCGTCGCCGGAAGGCGAAGTTGAATCAGACGATCAGAGATGCGGCCTGGGGTGAGCTGCTGCGGCAGCTGCGCTACAAGTGCAAGTGGTACGGCCGGACGCTGGTGATCGTGGATCGCTTCTTCCCGTCGACACGCCGCTGCTCGGCCTGTCACACGAAGGGGCCTCGACTGGACGTGTCGGTCCGGGAGTGGGTCTGCGGTGAGTGCGGTGTCATGCACGGGAGGGACAAGAACGCGGCCGTGAACCTCCGGGACGAGGGGATGCGGCTGTACTGGCTGGTGGCGGCTGCCTTGCCACCGGGCAGGTCAGCGCCTTCGGTGATCCGGGCATCGGAGCTGCCGGACGCTGTCCCGGCCGCGTAGGACGAAAGTGCGGTACGGACCGACGGGCCGTCGGCCGGAATGCCCGTGGAGCCCGTGTGAGACCGGCCCGGTACAGCCCCCAGGGTCGCACCGGATCGGCAATGGGTGTTGAAGCAGGAAGCGTCACGTGCGTGGCAGGGCCAAAAATCACGCGCTCTACCTCGCAGAGACGCCAGGTCACAAGTGGGGTGCTCTGCCTCCGTCGAGCCGCCCCCTCGAAAATCTCTCCGCCTCCGACTGCTGACAGATCGGACATCGCCAAGGTAGCGTCACGGACAGTTCACTCCGGTGGACTAGACCCATCCTTCCTTTACAACGGATCGTCCGGCACGTTCCTGCCGGTGAAGGGACACATCACCATGGCTTCTGTCACGTTCGACAAGGCGACCCGGCTCTACCCGGGTTCCGACAAGCCCGCCGTCGACCAGCTCGAGATCGAGATCGAGGACGGCGAGTTCCTCGTCCTCGTCGGGCCCTCCGGCTGCGGCAAGTCGACCTCCCTGCGCATGCTCGCCGGTCTGGAGGACGTCAACGGCGGCTCCATCCGTATCGGTGACCGCGACGTCACGCACCTGCCGCCGAAGGACCGGGACATCGCGATGGTGTTCCAGAACTACGCGCTGTACCCGCACATGACCGTCGCCGACAACATGGGCTTCGCGCTCAAGATCGCCGGCGTCAACAAGAGCGAGATCCGCGCCAAGGTCGAAGAGGCCGCGAAGATCCTCGACCTCACGCCGTACCTGGACCGCAAGCCGAAGGCGCTCTCCGGTGGTCAGCGGCAGCGTGTCGCCATGGGGCGCGCGATCGTGCGTGAGCCGCAGGTGTTCCTCATGGACGAGCCGCTGTCGAACCTCGACGCCAAGCTCCGTGTGTCGACCCGTACGCAGATCGCGTCGCTCCAGCGCCGGCTCGGCATCACCACGGTGTACGTCACCCACGACCAGGTCGAGGCCCTCACCATGGGCGACCGCGTGGCCGTGCTGAAGGACGGTCTGCTCCAGCAGGTCGACTCGCCGCGGAACATGTACGACCGTCCCGCCAACCTCTTCGTCGCCGGCTTCATCGGCTCCCCGGCCATGAACCTGATCGAGGTGCCGATCACCGAGGGCGGTGTGAAGTTCGGCAACAGCGTCGTCCCGGTCTCCCGTGACGCGCTCTCCGCCGCCTCCGCCAAGGGCGACACGACCGTCACGGTCGGCATCCGCCCCGAGCACTTCGACGTCTCGGGTGCCACCAGCAAGGAGGGCCTGGCCGTCTCCGTGAACGTCGTCGAGGAGCTCGGCGCCGACGGTTACGTCTACGGTTCCGCGCGTGTCGGCTCCGAGGACAAGGACCTGGTCGTCCGTGTCGGTGGCCGTGCCGTGCCGGAGAAGGGCTCCACGCTGCACGTCGTGCCGCGCCCGGACGAGCTGCACGTCTTCTCCACCTCGACGGGTGAGCGTCTCTCCGACTGACCCTGCGCCCCCGAGCAGCCGCTGAACGGCCCCGCATCTGTTGCAGATGCGGGGCCGTTCGCCCTTGTCGACAAATACCCCGGCACAACCGTCACTTCGGACACCTTCGTCAACACGGGATTCGAAAAGCCGCTTCGAACCATCCCCCGCGAGAGTGACTAAATGTCGCCATATCACTACCGGCCGCTACGCTCGCCTGCGTGACGCACACTGCCCGCCGAATCGGCCGCTCTCTCGCTCTCGTCCTGCCCGTCGTCCTGGTGCTCTCCGGGACGCTCGCGGTGTCCGCCGTTCCGTGGGCCGGTCAGGCCTCCGGGACCCAGATGCTCACCGCGTCCTCGGAGGACGTCTCCGTCCCCGCCAAGTCCCGTGCTCCGCAGGATATTCTGCGCGACCGCCTGCTCGCAGAGCTTCAGGAGAAGGACCCCGGCACCGCGTTGACGCACCTCCAGCGCGAGGTCGAGAACAGCCCGTCGCTCGCCAAGCACTGCATGTCCATCGCCCGCGCCCTCGGCAAGGCGGCCGTGCGGCACTACGGCCCCACCCGCGCCCAGTCCTACTCCCGCCCGGTCTGCGACACCTCCTTCGCGACCGGCGTGATGTACGCGAGCTGACGCCGCGACCCTGAACGGCTCCCTCGCGAGGTGCGCATATCGTTCCCGGTATGGATACCTCTCCGACGCAGGCCGTGGTCCTGGCGGGCGGCCAGGGCTCGCGCCTGCGCCCGTACACCGACGACCGCCCCAAGCCGATGGTCGAGATCCCGGGCACCGGGACCCCGATCATCGGCCATCAGCTGTCCTGGCTCGCCGCCGAGGGCGTGACGGATGCCGTCGTGTCCTGCGGCCATCTCGCCGAGGTGCTCCAGGAGTGGCTGGAGGGCGCCGATCTGCCGCTCCGTGTGACGACCGTCGTCGAGTCGGAGCCGCTGGGCCGCGGCGGCGGTCTCAAGTACGCCGCCGCGCATCTGCCTGAGCCCGGGCAGCCCTGGTACGCCACGAACGGCGACATCTGGACCCGTTTCTCCCTGCGCGAGATGGCCGAGTTCCACGCGGAGCGGGACGCCACCGCCACGCTCGCCCTCGCCCGCCCCCGGATCCCGTGGGGCGCGGTGGAGACGGACACCTTCGGGCACATCACCGACTTCATCGAGTCGCCGCCGTCGCCGTTCCTCATCAACGCGGGCGTGTACGTGTTCTCCGCGGAGTTCACGGAGTTGCTTCCGGACCGGGGCGACCACGAGCGCACCACGTTCCCCCGGCTGGCGCGCGAGCGCCGCCTGGCGGGCTTCCCGCTGCCCCAGGGGGCCTACTGGCGGGCGATCGACACCGCGAAGGACCTGACCGAGGCGGCGAAGGAGCTGGCCTCTCAGGGGGTCTGACAGCGCTTCGTACGTACAAGAGCAGCGCTTCGCACGTACGAGAAGGCAGCGCTCCGTACGTACGAGAAGGGCGGCACCACTCTGAAGTGGTGCCGCCCTTCTCCGTACGGACCCGGTACCTCAGCCCAGCAGGCCGCCGATCGGGTTCCGGTTGCCGCCGGAGGTCGCGCCGCTCGTGGGGTCGCTGGTCCCGGTCCCGCCGCCGTTGCTCGTACCGCCCGAGCTGGTCGGCCCGGAGCTGCTGGACGGCGGGGCCGCGGGCCGCGACTGGGTCGGGGAGCTGTCCGTGCCGCGGGTGGCCGTCGGGCGGCTCTCCGAGATCCGGCCGGTCTCCCGTACGGTCTCGCTCGGCTCGGCCGTCTTGTCGTCCTCGCGCTCGCCGCTCGCGCCGGCCGTCGCGGACGGCTTGGGCCGGGTGGAGGCGGACTGGGAGGGGCTGCGCTCGCCGGGCTCCTGCGGGAGGGTGCGGCCGGGCAGGTGGTTGATCGGGTCGTCGTTGGGGCCGGGCACGGTGACCATCTCGGCGGACCGTACGGCGCCGCCGAGCATCGAGCCGATGAGCAGCGTGAGGCCGACGACGACGGAGGCGACGAGGGCGCCGCGGCGCAGGACGCGGCGGCGCAGCTCCCACAGTTCGGAGCGGGGTCCGAGGGTGCGCCAGGCTTCGCCGGCGAGGCGGCCGTCGATCGAGTAGACGGGGGCGCCGGCGATGATCAGCGGGGACCAGGCGGCGAGGAAGATGATGTCGGCGGAGTCGTAGACCGGGACGGACTTCCAGCTGACGGTCAGGATCAGGGCGGCGGAGAGCAGGGCGCCGATGACGGCGGCGACCCGCTGCCAGAGTCCGAGGACGGTGAGGACGCCGACGACGACCTGGAGGAAGGCGACGGTCAGGCCGGCGCCGACGGGGTGCTGGAGGGCGAAGTCGCGGAGGGGTTCGGCGAGGGCCCAGGGGTTCAGCGAGTTGAGCCACTTGACCATGGAGCCGCGTTCGCCGCCGTCGAAGTAGACGGGGTCGCAGAGCTTGCCCATGCCGGCGTAGATGGAGATGAAGCCGAGGAAGACGCGGAGCGGGAGGAGGACGACGCCGAGGTTCATCCGGCGCCCGGGGTAGTAGGCGTGCCGGACGGGGTCCGCGCCGTGGCGGTGCGGCCGGTCGCGGTACTCGTCGTCCCCGTCCTGGCGGGGCCCGGGCTCGTCGCCGCGGGTCGCCTCGTACGGGCCGCCGTGCCGGCCGCCGCCGTACGGCCCGCCGTCGTACGGACCGTCGTAGGCGCCTTCGGCGCGCCGCATGGGCGGCAGCAGCGGGGGCGCGTCGGCGGTGACGACCGGGCTTTCCATGGTGTCGTCGATGCGCGGGATGGCCTGGGTGATCCCTGCGTCCAGCGGTTCCAGCGTCGAGACGGAGGACTCGCGGACGGCCTGGAGCAGTCCCGTGGCGCCGGGCGCGGACTTTCCGGTCCAGACGACGGGGCGGCGGCGGCCCGCGGACGTATCCGCCGGTGTCCCCAGGGCGGAGAGCCGGGAGGCGGCGGCGAACTTCGGCTGTTGGGCCGGCGCGAGCCGCACACGGAAGCTGGCGTGGTTCACGATGACCTGCGCGGGGTCGGAATCCACTTTGACCATGCTCAGCGCGGGCTGATCGTCGAACCCCGGCCGGGGCGTTCTGGTGTCCACACTCATCTAACCGAGTGACGCGGGTTTAGGACACTGCCTTGACGGTCCCGGAATGTCCGAGACCCGTCAAGATCGCCACTGGCGCGCGGGGGTACGGGAAAGGGCCCAGCTCAGCGAGGTGGGCCCGTCCCGGTGTACCGCTGTGGGTGGTCAGTTGGAGCGTCGGCGGGCGACCTCGTAGAGGACGATGCCCGCGGCGACACCGGCGTTCAGCGACTCGGCGCCACCGGGCATCGAGATGCGGACGCGGTAGTCGCAGGTCTCGCCGACGAGGCGGCCGAGGCCCTTGCCCTCGCTGCCGATGACGATGACGACGGGGCCGTCGAGCGCCTCCAGGTCCTCGACCGTGTGCTCGCCGTCGGCGGCGAGGCCGACGACGGTGAGGCCCTCCTTCTGGAAGCCCTCCAGGGCCCGGGTCAGGTTGGTGACGCGGGAGACCGGGGTGCGGGCGGCGGTGCCGGCCGAGGACTTCCAGGCGCCGGCGGTCATGCCGGCCGCGCGGCGCTCGGGGACGACGACGCCGTGACCGCCGAAGGCGGAGACGGAGCGGACGATCGCGCCGAGGTTGCGGGGGTCGGTCACGCCGTCGAGGGCGACGATCAGCGGGTCCTCGTGGGCGTCGTAGGCGGCCGCGGTGAGGTCCTCGGGGTGTGCGTACTCGTACGGCGGGACCTGGAGGACGAGGCCCTGGTGGTTCAGGCCGTTCGTCATCCGGTCGAGCTCCTGGCGCGGGGCCTCCATCAGGTTGATGTTGCCCCGGTCGCCGGCGAGCTTGAGGACGTCGCGGACGCGCTCGTCGTTGTCGATGAACTGCTGGACGTAGAGCGTGGTCGCGGGGACGCCGTCGCGCAGCGCCTCGAAGACCGGGTTGCGGCCGACGACCATCTCCGAGGTGCCCTTGGGGCCGCCGCGGCGCGGGGCGGGGCGGCGGGCGGCGGCGTGCTTGGCCTGCGCGTTGGCGATGCGGTTCTTCTTGTGACCCTTGCGGGCGGAGGCGGGCGGCGTGGGGCCCTTGCCCTCGAGGCCCTTGCGCCGCTGGCCACCGCTGCCGACCGTCGCGCCCTTCTTGTTGGACGTGCGGCGGTTCCTGCGCTGGCTGTTCCCGGCCATGACTACCTAATCCTCGGTGTTGCGTACGCCGCTACGTGGCAGCTGCGTACATAGGTCTGTAAGTGAAGTGTGCCGCCCGGCTCCCCGAGCGGCACATCATCAGCGGTTGCCCAGTGTCCAGCGGGGGCCGTCGGGGCTGTCCTCGATGGCGAGGCCGGACTGGCTCAGCTGGTCGCGGATCGCGTCCGCGGTGGCCCAGTCCTTGCGCTCGCGGGCCGATTCGCGCTGCTGGAGCACGAGCCGTACGAGGGTGTCGACGACGCCGTGGAGCTCCTCGCCGCGGTCGGTCTCCTCGGCCCAGTGCGGGTCGAGGGGATCGAGGCCGAGGACGCCGAGCATGGCCCGGACCTCGCCGAGGCGGGCGATGGCCTCGTCCTTGTCGTCGGCCGCGAGCGCGCTGTTGCCCTGGCGGACGGTGGTGTGGATGATCGCGAGCGCCTGCGGGACGCCCAGGTCGTCGTCCATCGCCTCGGCGAAGGCGGGCGGCACCTCGGAGGCGGGCGGGACGTTCTTGCCGGCCTTCTCGGTGACGCGCTGGACGAAGCCCTCGATGCGCGCGAACGCGGACTCGGCCTCGCGCAGGGACTCCTCGCTGTACTCGATCATCGAGCGGTAGTGCGGGGTGCCCAGGTAGTAGCGCAGGACGATGGGGCGCCAGTTCTTGACCATCTCGGAGACGAGCACCGAGTTGCCGAGCGACTTGGACATCTTCTCGCCGCTCATGGTGACCCAGGCGTTGTGCACCCAGTACGAGGCGAAGTCGTCGCCGTAGGCCTGGGCCTGGGCGATCTCGTTCTCGTGGTGGGGGAAGATCAGGTCGAGGCCGCCGCCGTGGATGTCGAAGGCGGAGCCGAGGTACTTGTGGGCCATGGCCGAGCACTCCAGGTGCCAGCCGGGCCGGCCGCGGCCCCACGGGGTCTCCCAGTCGGGCTCGCCGGGCTTGGTGGCCTTCCACATGGCGAAGTCGCGCGGGTCGCGCTTGCCGGTGATGCCTTCCTCGCTGGGCTGGCGCAGGTCGTCGATGTCCTGGTTCGACAGCTGCAGATAGCCCGGGAAGGAGCGGACGTCGAAGTAGACGCTGCCGTCGGCCTCGTAGGCGTGTCCGCGCTCGATGAGGCCGCGCATCATCTCGACCATCTCGGTGACGTGGCCGGTGGCGCGGGGCTCGTAGGTGGGCGGGAGGCAACCGAGCGCGTCGTAGCCGGAGTTGAAGGCGCGCTCGTTCTCGTAGCCGATGGACCACCAGGGGCGGCCCTGGTCGGCGCCCTTGGCGATGATCTTGTCGTCGATGTCGGTGACGTTGCGGATGAACGTGACGTCGTAGCCGCGGTAGTCGAACCAGCGGCGCATGATGTCGAAGTTCAGCCCCGAACGGATGTGGCCGATGTGCGGGGCCGCCTGGACGGTGGCGCCACAGAGGTAGATCGAGACGGCGCCCGGTGTGAGCGGGATGAAGTCACGGATCTGCCGGGCGCTGGTGTCGTACAGGCGAATAGTCACCACTCCAGGGTAGTGGGCGTGTGGTAGTGCCCCGCGCACGATTCGGGGACGCGTCACGTTCGTGGGCGTGTTGCGCCGGGACCGGGCGTCCCCCGGACGGGATCCGGGGGACGCGGGCGGCGTCAGGCCGTGCGGTACACCAGCGCGGTCGCGATCGCCGCGAGGCCCTCCGCGCGACCGGTGAGGCCGAGGCCGTCGGTCGTGGTGCCGGAGACGGAGACGGGCGCGCCGACCGCGGCGCTCAGCGCCTTCTGGGCTTCGTCGCGGCGCTTGCCGACCTTCGGGCGGACGCCGATGACCTGGACGGCGACGTTGCCGATCTCGTAGCCCTCGGCGCGGACGATGCGGGCGGCCTCGGTGAGGAGCGTGACGCCGGACGCGCCGGACCACTCGGGGCGGGAGGTGCCGAAGTGGGCGCCGAGGTCGCCGATGCCGGCGGCGGAGAAGAGCGCGTCGCAGGCGGCGTGGGCGGCGACGTCGCCGTCGGAGTGCCCGGCGAGCCCGTACTCCTCGCCCTCCCAGAGGAGGCCCGCGCACCAGAGCTCGCGACCCTTCTCGAAGGCGTGCACGTCGGTGCCGATGCCAGTACGGGGGATCAGGGGGAGCTCAGAAGCCATCGTTGGCCCTCCTGCGGGCGAGTACGGCCTCGGCCAGTACGAGATCGAGCGGACGGGTCACCTTGAACGCCTCCTCGTGGCCGGGTACGACCACGACGGGCGCGCCGAGCCGTTCGACCATGCCGGCGTCGTCGGTGGCGCCGTCGCCGGTGAGGGCGACGGTCGCGTGCGCGTTGACGAGGGTCTCGTAGTCGAAGCCCTGCGGGGTCTGGACGGCGCGCAGCCGGGAGCGCTCGGGCGTGGCGACGACGCTCTCGGGGTCGCCCTTCTTCTCCGCGGGCTCGACCTCCTTGACGGTGTCGGCGACCGGGAGGGCGGGGACGACGGCGACGGCGCCGTCCCGGACCGCCTCGATGACGGCGTCGACGGTGTCGACGGGGACGAGGGGGCGGGCGGCGTCGTGCACGAGGACGGTGGTGACGCCTTCGGGCAGCGCGTCGAGGCCGAGGCGTACGGACTCCTGGCGGGTGTCCCCGCCGGGGACGACCACGTAGTCGGTGCGCTCGGGCAGCGCGTGGGCGTCGAGGAGGTTCTTGACCTCGGCGGCGCCGTCGGAGGGGGCGACCACGACGACGAGCGAGACGGCGCGGGAGGCGGCCATCGCCCGGACGGCGTGGATGAGCATGGGGGTCCCGTTCAGCGCGCGGAGCGCCTTGGGGGCGCCCGGGCCGAGTCGTACGCCCCGGCCCGCCGCGGGGATCACAGCGGCGGTGCGCGCGGGACGCGTTTCGTCTGTCATCGGTTGCACTCCGGCAGGTTTGTTTGCTCGGCCGACATGGGTATGGCCTCACCGTGCTGGACGCGACGCCTTGACCGGGCCCTTTCCGTGACGACGGTCGGGGCGTATCGCGCGGCACAGGGGATGTGGCACGTGAGGACGCGAGGGGGGCGGGTGTAGCAGCGCCGTGGACGGCCGGCCGCGAGACGGCGGACGTCCGGCGACGGATCGCCGATGCGGCGAAGGTCGATCCGGCGGATCTCTACGTGGTGGAACTCGACGCGGTGGATCTCGATGCCGCGGATCTCGACGCGGTGGATGAGTCGCACGGACGCGAACATGCCGCAGCGCCCGGCGACAGCGCTGTGAGGTTCACAGCACGTCAGCGGGCACCGCGGCATCGCTTCATTCAGGACGCGAGGACTTCGTCGAGGAGAGCCTCGGCCTTGTCCTCGTTCGTGTTCTCCGCGAGGGCCAGCTCGCTCACCAGAATCTGCCGAGCCTTGGCGAGCATCCGCTTCTCACCTGCGGAAAGTCCGCGCTCGCGCTCCCGGCGCCACAGGTCACGGACTACTTCGGCGACCTTGATGACATCGCCGGAGGCGAGCTTCTCGAGATTTGCCTTGTAGCGCCGGGACCAGTTCGTCGGCTCTTCGGCGTACGGCGCACGCAGCACCTCGAAGACCCGGTCCAGCCCGTCCTGACCAACCACATCGCGAACACCGACGAACTCCGCATTGTCCGCCGGCACACGAACCGTCAGGTCGCCCTGGGCGACCTTGAGCACCAAGTAGGTCTTGTCCACGCCTTTGATCTGGCGAGTTTCGATGGCCTCGATCAGCGCGGCCCCGTGATGGGGATAGACCACGGTGTCGCCAACCTTGAACGTCATGTGACAGGTACCCCTTCCGTGGCTATCCAGGGTAACACGGATACGGCTTCTTCTGAATGGCGTTTTCGCAGGTCAGGGCATATCTCGGGGCTTGACAACAGCAACGCGAACGTGCTGCGGAGGGCTTGCGGAAGGCGGTATTCGCAGGTCGGAGCGGCTGCACGGACGGAGAGAAACACGCACGTTACACCCGTCCGGAGCGCCGCGAAGGGGGAGCGATGTCCCGTTTTGCCCGGTTCGGGTCGAGCATCTTCACGTACTCCGTTCGAGGATCGGCCACCCGTACGGATGCTTCCGGGGGCGAATCCCGAATTGATCACCCGAGGGGCCGAGCGGGTTTTTCCCCGGAGCGGGCGGAGGAATGCACGGACGGCCCCCGAATTGATCAAGGCTGTTATGTGAACGGCGAGCCAATGGGGCGTGATCCGGCCATCACGGCGGACGCGGGGAGGGTGCGAGGAGGTCGGAGGGGAGAGCGCGAGGGAGGGTGCGAGAAGGACCCGGAGGGGTTCCGGGGAGCATCCGAAGGGGGTCCGGGGAGGGCCTGAGGAAGGTCCGGAGAGGGCCCGGCCGCGCGAAGGGGCGGGTCGGGTGCGGGACGGCAGGTGCGGCTCGGTAACCTAAGCGCGCTGACGCACCTTTAGCTCGCCCTTAGCCGGTTGGTCCTCAGCTCGACCCCCAGCCGGCCGCCCTTAGCCCGTCCGTACGTCCTAGGAGTTGCCGCCGCCGTGAGCCGCAGCCTTCGACGCGGCGCTCTCGCCGCCACCGCCATCGTGTTCTCGATCGCCTCGCTGTCCGCCTGTGGCGCGGGCAACGACGCGCAGACGCTCGGCGTGCGGCCGGACAACGCCGCCGTCACCGTGGACGATGTCAAGATCCAGAACGCGCTCGTGATCACCCAGCCGACCGCCGGTGCCGCAGGCCCGGCCGTCGTCTCGGCGACGGTCTTCAACAACGGCCGCGCGCCCCAGACGCTCGACTCGATCACCCTGGAGGGCTCCTCCTCGCCGGTGAAGCTCAAGGCCGCCGAGGGCACGGGCCCGATCACCGTCCCCGCGGGCGGCTCGGTCGTCATCGGTGGCGAGGGCAACGCCTCCGCCACGATCGAGAACGGCCACGAGGCCGTGAAGGACGGCAACGTCCAGAAGGTCGTCTTCAAGCTGAGCCAGACCGGCGACGTGAGCCTGCAGGCGTTCGTCGTCCCGGCGACCAGCTACTTCAAGGAGTACGGCCCCACCGAGATCCCGAAGCCCCCGGCCGCCACGCCGACGGGCACGGCGACGCCGACCGGCGAGGCGGGCCACGGCGCCGAGGGCGGCTCCACGGCCACCCCGTCGGGCACCGCCACCCCGTCGGGCGATGCCAGCCACTCGGCCGGCCACTGACGCACCCGTACGCGAAAGGGGCGCCCCACCGGATCACTCCGGCGGGGCGCCCTTTCGTACGCGTCCGGCCCACGGCCCACGGCTCGGGTGCTCGGCTCTACGACTCCGGCCTACGACTGCGGCCCACGGCTCGGGCCTACGGCTTCGGTCTACGGCTCGAACTTGTAGCCCAGGCCGCGCACCGTCACCAGGTAGCGCGGCGCACCCGGGTCGGGCTCGATCTTCGCCCGGAGGCGCTTCACGTGGACGTCGAGGGTCTTGGTGTCGCCGACGTAGTCCGCGCCCCAGACCCGGTCGATCAGCTGCATACGGGTCAGGACGCGGCCCGCGTTCCGCAGCAGCATCTCCAGGAGGTCGAACTCCTTCAGCGGGAGGTCGACCTTGCCGCCGGAGACCGTGACGACGTGGCGGTCCACGTCCATACGGACCGGGCCGGCCTCCAGGGCCGCGGGGGTGACCTCCTCCGGCTCTCCGCGGCGGCGCAGGACCGCGCGGATGCGGGCGACCAGCTCCCGCGAGGAGAAGGGCTTCGTCACGTAGTCGTCGGCTCCTATTTCCAGGCCGACGACCTTGTCGATCTCGCTGTCCTTGGCGGTCACCATGATCACCGGGACGTTCGAGCGGCCGCGCAGCTGGCGGCACACCTCGGTGCCGGGCAGGCCCGGCAGCATCAGGTCGAGGAGGACGAGATCCGCTCCATTGCGCTCGAACTCGTCGAGGCCGTCGGGCCCGGTCGCGGCGACCGCGACCTCGAAGCCTTCCTTGCGGAGCATGTAGGACAGGGCGTCGCTGAAGGATTCCTCATCCTCGACGACGAGCACTCGGGTCACGGAAGGACCTCCGGGGCAGGGAGCGGTTCGGTCATGAGATCGGGGGTGGGGGAGGCGGGCGGGCGGCGGTCCCGTACGGCGCCCGCCTCGGGCAGCCGCAGGGTGAACGTGGAGCCCTGGCCTTCGGTGGACCAGACCGTGACCTCCCCGCCGTGCGAGGCGGCCACGTGCTTGACGATGGCCAGGCCGAGCCCCGTGCCTCCGGTGGCGCGGGAGCGGGCCGGGTCGACGCGGTAGAAGCGCTCGAAGATGCGCTCCTTGTCCTTGTCCGGGATGCCGATGCCCTGGTCGGTGACCGCTATCTCGATGAGGTCGCCGCCGGGCGCGGCCACGCGGCGGGCGGCGATGCCCACCCGCGTACGGGCTGGTGAGTAGTTGACGGCGTTCTCGACGAGGTTGCCGAGAGCGGCGGCGAGCTGGCCGCGGCTGCCCCAGACGAACAGGTCGGACACCCCGCCGGAGACCATGGTGATCTGCTTCGTCGAGGCGGTGTGCCGGGAGCGGTCGATGGCCTCGGCGACCAGTTCGTCCACCCGTACGGGCTCGGAGTCCTCCAGCGGGTCGTCGTTCTGCACCCGCGAGAGGTCGATGAGTTCCTGTACGAGATTGGTGAGCCGGGTCGCCTCTATCTGCATGCGGCCGGCGAAGCGGGTGACCGCCTCGGGGTCGTCCGAGGCGTCCATGACGGCCTCGGAGAGCAGCGAGAGCGCACCTGTAGGAGTCTTGAGCTCGTGACTCACGTTGGCGACGAAGTCGCGCCGTACCGCTTCGATACGGCGGGCCTCGGTGAGGTCCTCGACCAGGAGCAGCACCAAGCGGGAGCCGAGCGGTGCCACGCGGGCGGAGACGGCGAGGGCCTCGCCGCGTCCGGTGCCGCGCCGGGGCAGGTCGAGCTCGACCTGTCGTATCTCTCCGTCACGGCGGGTGTCGCGGGCCATGTTGAGCATGGGCTCGACGGCCAGCTTTCCGCCGCGGACCAGGCCGAGGGCGTACGCCGCCGAGCTGGCCTTGACCACGGAGTCGCTCTCGTCGAGGACGACCGCGGAGGAGCGCAGCACGGACAGCACGGTGTCGACGCCGGGCGGGAGCACGGCATCGGTGTGCAGGGAGGTCCGGGTGGGCCGCGCCTGGTCGCGCTCGCTCCAGCGGAACGCCAGCATGGCGATCACGCCGGTGCACACCCCGGCGATCGCGGCCAATGCGGCGACCGCCGCGTTCACGTCCATGTCCTCAAGGTTATGCGGGTCGGCAGACTCTCTCCCAGCCGTCCGAGTGGCTGCTCGAACAGTCGTCGCCCAGAGTTCACCGTGGGGACCGTGGTGGTTCATTTGGACCGAGCGGAACAGCGGCGCAGGTCGCCCAGAGTTCACCGGGGTGAAAGGGCTCATTCACTTGGGGTGGAGGAGCCCGACGCGTAGGGGCCCGAACGTGGGAGCGTGGGGGTCCGAGCCCCACTGGGACCCCGGACATCTGTGAGAGAGGGACATCGATGCGGGACGCGTACCACGAGGAACTTGACTCGATCGGCGAGGGCCTGGTCGAGATGGCCCGCCTTGTCGGGTCGGCGATCGGGCGCGCCACGACGGCGATGCTCGACGCCGATCTGAAGCTCGCGGAGAGCGTGATCGCGGCTGACCAGAAGGTCGACGATCTGCAGCACGACCTGGAGGCCCGGGCGATAGCGCTGCTCGCGCGGCAGCAGCCGGTGGCGACGGACCTGCGGATCGTGGTGACCTCGCTGCGGATGAGCGCGGACCTGGAGCGGTCGGGCGACCTGGCGCAGCACGTGGCGAAGCTGGCGCGGCTGCGGTTCCCGGCCACGGCGGTGCCGCGTGACCTGCACGCGACGATCCTGGAGATGGGGCAGCTGGCGCAGCGCCTGATGGCGAAGGCGGCGGAGGTCATCATCACGAAGGACGTCGACCTGGCGCTCCAGCTGGAGCAGGACGACGACGAGATGGACCTGCTGCACCGGACGCTGTTCCAGCACCTGATGGACGACCGCTGGAAGCACGGCATCGAGACGGCCGTCGACGTGACGCTGCTCGGCCGGTACTACGAGCGGTTCGCCGACCATGCGGTGTCGGTGGCGAAGCGCGTGGTGTACCTGGTGACGGGCGAGCACGCGGACGAGCTGCAGCAGGCGGACTCTCCGGTCGAGGGCGCGTAGCCCCAGGCGGGCGGCGGGCGTGCGACGGCGGGGCGTGCAGCCCCGCGGGGGCGGCGCTCGCACTCCTGTGCGCCGTTGATGCGCCCGGTGGGGTGGGCATGCAATGGGGAGAAGGCGACCTACGCCTTCGAGGAGGGACCCCCATGGCCGATTCCGCCACCACCGACCCCCAGCCCTTGCAGGAGGCGCCGCGCGACGCGGTCTTCCTGCCCGTCCTCGGCGCCTGCGGGTGCGGCTCGGGCTGCGGCTGCGGCTGCCAGTCCGGCGGTCCGTGCCAGTGCGGGGGCTGCTCCGGTTAGGCGCGTGCGACGAACAGGCCCCGCCCGGTCATCCGGGCGGGGCTTCGCCGTAGAGGGATGGTGTGGGCTGGGGACACGCGTCGTACGGGCGCGGGGGTCGTACTTCGCACGGGGCGGGGGCGTCACACGTCGAGGACGCCGACGGTCTGGCCGCCACTCGCCTCCCCCGTCGTACGGAACCCCTGCTTGAGATAGAACTCCCCCGGCCCGTCCTCGCCCGGCTCCCAGGACACGTACATCTGGCTCGCCGCGCCGCCGTATCTCCTCGCGGACGGCCTCGACGGCGAAGCGCCCGTACCCCTTGCCCTGGCGATCGGCGGCGATGTTGAGCCGCCAGAGGTCGTCGGGGTCCTTCTTGGGGGCCCACTGGATGTCGAGGAAGGCCATCAGGAAGCCCACGAGCTCGTCCCCGTCGAAGATCAGCCGGGGCCAGGCGGAATCACCGAAGGCGTACGCCTCCGCCAGGGAGGTCGCGACGGGCGCGACGTTCTTCTCCTGGTGGGGGTGGACGCGCAGGGCGAGCGCGTCGTCGACGTTGTCGGGGGTGATCTTCTCCAGGCGGAGCGCGGTGGGCATGCGCGGAGGCTACTGACCGTCGACGATCAGCGCCCGCGAATTTTTCCGATCTTCTGGCCGCGGCTGCGGCGTGGGCCACAGAATGCGTCCGTGATGACATGGACCGGTCGCCTGCTCGCGATCACCGCCGCCCTCGCGGCGATCCCCGCCGTCGCCGGCTGCACCGTTCCCTCCGCCGGGGCGACCGGCATCTCGGTGACGGCGGACGGGCAGCCGCTCGGTGTGATCCTCATGTGCCACGACCACATCGACGGCGCGAGCCTCCACCCCGAGGACGACGATCCGAAGACACAGGACACCGCCGGCCGCTGGCGGCGGACCGAGGCCCTCACCGGCTTCACCACCTGGCCCCTGGCCACGGACACCGACGCCGCCGCCGACGGCTGGACCGTCGAGAAGCCCCTGGGCACGCTGGACCCGGCGCGGACCTACCGCATGTACGGCTGGACGACCGACAGCTCCTGGTCCTCCGCGTCGGTCTCCTTCACCACAGCGGACCTCACGGACCTGACCCCGGGCCAGGTGCGGTACGAGATCGGCGACGTGGTGACCGTCTCCTCGATGGAGAAGTTCCGCAGAACGGTCTGCGACAACTTCTGACGACGCCGCCCGTGTGACGGCCGATCACTTCCTGGACGCGCGGCGCGCGGTCCGGTGGGGCATCCCGCGATAGATCACCCAGAGACTGGACAGAACCAGCAGCGCTCCACCGATCGGCCAGCCGACGGACCGCCGGCGCGGTAGTCCTCGATGCCGCCGGTGAGAAGGAGGACGGAGACGGGAAGCGCTGCCCAGTCGAGAGCTCGGCTCAATCTCGGGGGAATCGAAGGCTCGTTCACGCCTCGATCCTGACAGGACACTCGCCCCCTCCACCAGCCCTCACGCCCGACGGCGCCCCCTCACGGCGCAGGCGCCGTACCCGACAACACACGGCCCCCGGCATGAAGAAGCCCCCCGCTCCGCCGGGAACCGGCAGGGCGGGGGGCTTCTCAAGAGGTCAGGAATTTACTTCTTGCCCTGGTTCTTCACGGCCTCGATCGCCGCCGCCGCGGCCTCCGGGTCCAGGTACGTGCCGCCCGGCTTGATGGGCTTGAAGTTCTCGTCGAGCTCGTACGCCAGCGGGATGCCCGTCGGGATGTTCAGGCCCGCGATGTCCTCGTCCGAGATGCCGTCCAGGTGCTTGACCAGGGCGCGCAGGCTGTTGCCGTGGGCCGCGATCAGGACCGTGTGGCCGTCCAGGAGGTCCGGGACGATGCCGTCGTACCAGTACGGCAGCATGCGGTCGACGACGTCCTTCAGGCACTCCGTGCGGGGGCGGAGCTCCGGGGGGATCGTCGCGTAGCGCGGGTCGGCCGACTGGGAGAACTCCGTGCCGTCCTCGAGCGCCGGCGGCGGGGTGTCGTACGAGCGGCGCCAGAGCATGAACTGCTCCTCGCCGAACTCCGCGAGCGTCTGCGCCTTGTCCTTGCCCTGGAGCGCACCGTAGTGGCGCTCGTTCAGGCGCCAGGAGCGGTGGACCGGGATCCAGTGGCGGTCGGCGGACTCCAGCGCCAGCTGCGCCGTGCGGATGGCGCGCTTCTGGAGGGAGGTGTGCAGTACGTCGGGCAGCAGGCCGGCGTCCTTCAGCAGCTCACCGCCGCGGACCGCCTCCTTCTCGCCCTTCTCGGTGAGGTTGACGTCCACCCAGCCGGTGAACAGGTTCTTCGCGTTCCACTCGCTCTCGCCGTGGCGGAGGAGGATCAGCTTGTACGGTGCGTCGGCCATGCGTCCGAGCCTAATCGACGCCCGACGCTTGACGCTCCCCGTCAATTCGCTGGCGTCCAGGATGAGAGATGCGTAAGTTACGAGGGCCGTTAGAGGGACTTACGTACGCAGGGGGCCGGCCACACATGTCCATCGACTCGCTCAGACGATCAGCGCGCGCGACCGTCTCCGGGCTCCCCGGCGGTTTCTGGTGGCTGTGGCTCTCCACCCTGGTCAACCGCACCGGCGCCTTCGTCCTCACCTTCCTCTCGCTGTACCTGACCCAGGAGCTCGGACACTCGGCCTGGTTCGCCGGGCTCGTCGTCGCCCTCCACGGTCTCGGCGGCGTCGCCGGATCACCCCTCGGCGGCACCCTCACCGACCGGTGGGGGCGGCGGCCCACCATGGTGACCATGCACCTGGCGGGGGCCGCCTGCGCCGGCGCCCTCGCCTTCGTCACCAGCGCCTGGGGCATCGCCGTCGTCGTCCTGCTCATGGGCGTCGCCATGCAGGGCGTGCGGCCGTCCATCAACGCCACCATCGCCGACATGGTCCCCGAGAACGACCTGCGCCGGGCGTACGCGCTCAACTACTGGGCCCTCAACCTCGGCTTCGCGATCGCCGCCCTCGGCGGCGGCGCCGCGATCTTCCTCGGCTACCGCACGCTGTTCGTCGTCGACGCCGTCGCCACCGTCCTGTGCGCCCTGATCGTCTTCCTCCGGCTGCCCGAGACCCGCCCCGAGGCCAAGCGGGACACCTCCGGCAAGGTCGTCGAGGAACAGCGCCTGAGTGTGCTGACCGTGCTGCGCGACGCCCCCTTCCGCACCCTGGTCCTCCTCAACCTCCTCGTCTGCCTCGTCTTCACCGCCCCCTGGATCGGTCTGCCGCTCTCCATGGCGGAGCAGGGCCTCTCCCCCGCCTCCTACGGCGCGGTCATCGCCGTCAACGGCGTCGTGATCGTCGGCTTCCAGCTCCTGGTCAACAAGGTGACCGACAAGCGCTCGCCGGCCATGCTCCTCACCGTCTCCTCGCTACTCTTCGCCTTCGGCACGGGAGCGACGGCCATCGCCGGGTCGTCCGTCGCCTTCGCCGCCACCGTCGTCGTGTGGACCATCGGCGAGATGGTCCACGTCCCCACCAACGCCGCGGCCACCGCCAAGCTCGCCCCCGAGCACGCCCGCGGCCGCTACCAGGGCGTGATGGGCATGTCCTGGGCGGTGGCCGGCTTCGTCGCCCCGATCCTGGCCGGCTGGGTCGTGGACGGGCCCGGCCCGGACGTCCTGTGGCTGGCCTGCGCGGTCATCGGCTCCCTCGCCGCCGTCGGCTACACCACCCGGCTGCGCAAGGCCCTCACCGAGGACGCCGGCGAGGTCGACAGCACCGGTGACGAGCCGACGCCCGCGCCCGCGCCGGTGAAGGCCGACGGCCCCCAGGACTCCGCCGAGGACCCCACGCCCTCCGTCAGCGCCTGAGCAGGCGCTGCGCCTCGTACAGGTTCCGGGGGCGGACCGCCCCCGGAGTCCCGTACGCCTCCACGCGCGCGTGGAGCTCCCCCGCGAAGTCCGGCACGTCGATCTGGTCGAACTCGCTGACCTCGCTGATGCCGACCGTCGCGCTGTACGGGGCGATCGTGTCGATCTTGACGAGGCCGGCCCGGCCGTTCGTCACCGTCACGTTCCAGTGGGTGAAGCGGGCGCCGTACAGCGGCCCGGCCGAGGCGTCGCCGCCGTGCCGGCCGTTGTTCTCGACCGTGATCTCCGTCCGTACGTTGGCGAACGGCATCCCCCGGTGGGTGTCGAAGGTCCCCATCTCCATGACCCCGCGGGACCAGACGTTGTAGCTGGAGAGCCCCTCCACGTTGATGCCGTGGAGCTGCGTGCCCGCCGGGGCGGGGACGGTACGGGCCGCGATGCGGAAGTCCTCGATGAGGTTGTCGTGCGCGCCCTCGCGACAGAAGTACGGGTGGTGCGCGCCCCGTCCCTCGACCCGGGTGCGCCTCAGAGTGCAGGCGGAGGCGGCGACGAGACCGAAGCCGTTGTCGACATGGCGTACGACGACGTCCTCGGCCCAGCAGTCGTACGCGCACTGGAAGGTGACGCCGTTGTAGCCCTTGTCGAGGAGATGGACGGACTGGGGTGTCTCGACCGCTTCGAGGGTGAGGCCCTCGACGCCCGATCCCGTGAGCGGTGCGGCGAGCGTGGTCAGGCGCGGGTCCCACTCGGGGCGGACGTCCAGCGGGAGGGGACGCTCGAACGTCACCTTCCGGCCGTGCACGGACACCACCCGGACCGGCCACTCGTACGGGACGTACGACGTCAGCTTGGTCTTGTCGTCCCAGTGGTACGCCTCCGGACCCGAGCCGTCGCCCGCCATGTGCTCCAGGAGCGTGTGCTCGGCGTCGTCGGCGAGACGGAGCAGAACCAGCTGCCCCCGGCGCACGGCTGACGGGTCGTCGACCGTCACCGACCAGTCGCCGCGCCGGGCCGGGCGGACGGCGGTCAGGGTCTCCCACTCGTCGCGCTTGTTGCCGGTCCAGCCCTCGAAGGGCCAGGCGCGGGCGCGGACGGCGGCGACGAGGGAGGCGTGCCGGGCGTGCGGGGCGAGCCAGATGAGGCCGCCGGCCCAGGACCAGGCGGACTTGTCGCCGCCGTAGCGCGAACCGTACGGGCCGATCAGCTCGGTGAGGTGCTTCGTGGCGAGCAGCTTGGTGCGCCCCGAGCCCGCGCCGCGCAGGACGACATCGCTGTGGCCGATGTGGAGGAAGTCGTCGATGCGGTACGTGCCGGGCGGGACGAGCACCGTGCCGCCACCGCGCTCCCCCGCCTCGGCGAGGGCCCGGTTGATGGCGGCCGCCGAATCGGCCGAGCCATCGGGGGCGGCCCCGTAGGAGAGGACGTCGGCCACGACCGGCGGCCGGCCCAGCCGGGTCGCGCCCCGGCGGGCGCCGGCGCGGCCCACGTAGGGGATCTGGGGGTGGGTGTACGGGGCGTCCTCGTACTCCTGCCAGAGGCGGGTGGGGCGTGACGCGGTGGGGAGTGACGCGGTGGGGAGTGACGGGGTGAAGCCCGTCGTCGTCGCGGCCACCCCGACGGCCACCGCGCCGCCCACGAACCGTCTCCTGCTGATTCCCATGAGCCCGCCCTCCCACATTCATGGTTGTGAACCATGTTCAGATCTGCGTTGGCGGCGAGCATGGCACGGCCACGGCAGGTACGGAAGGGGTCGCGCAGGAGAGGGGAAGGAGGCCCGCGCGTCTACGACTTCTGGGTCAGATGCGTGAACGCGTCGAGGTTCCGGGTCGACTCGCCGCGCGAGACCCGCCACTCGTACTCGCGCCGGATCGCGCTCGCGAAGCCCAGCTCCAGCAGGGTGTTGAAGGAACCGTCCGCCGCTTCGAGGACCGAGCCGAGGAGCCGGTCCAGCTCCTCCGGGGTGACGGCGGCCAGCGGCAGCTTGCCGGCCAGATAGATGTCGCCGAGGCCGTCGACCGCGTAACTCACGCCGTACAGCTTGAGATTGCGCTCGAGGAGCCAGCGATGGACGCCTGACTCGTTCTCGTCGGGGTGGCGGATGACGAAGGCGTTCAACGAAAGGGAGTGACGGCCGACCTTGAGCGAGAGCGTCGTGAAGAGCTTGCGGGTGCCCGGGAGTTTCACCACGTAGGAACCCGGCTCGGGGGACTCCCACTCCAGTTCGGCGTCCTTGAAGGTGTCCTCGATGACCCGGTGGACCTGCGCCCGGTCCCGTACGTCCTCAGCCATGGTGCGAGCGTACGCGACGGCGGTGATCGTGCATCGCCGCCGTGTACACGTCCGCCGTGCCGGAGGCCGCCGTGTCCCAGCCGAAGGACTCCGCATGCCGGGCCGCCGCGGCGCCCATACGGGCGGACAGCGCCGGGTCGGCCACGAAACGCCCGAGGGCGCGGGCGTAGTCGGCCGGGTCGTGCCCCTGGACCAGGAACCCGGTGACGTCGTCCCGTACCGCGACCGGAAGCCCGCCGACCGCGGCCGCGACGACCGGGGTGCCGGCCGCCTGCGCCTCGATGGCGACGAGCCCGAAGGACTCGCTGTACGAGGGCATGACCAGCACGCTCGCCGCCCGGAACCAGTCCGCGAGGCGGTCCTGGCCGACCGGCGGGTGGAAGCGGACGACGTCCGCGATGCCCAGCCGGGCCGCGAGCTTCTGGAGCCCCTCGGGCTTGGCCAGGCCGCTGCCGCTCGGCCCGCCGACGATCGGCACGAGCATGCGCGAGCGCAGCGACGGGTCTTCGTCCAGGAGCCGGGCCGCGGCCCGCAGCAGGATGTCCGGGGCCTTCAGCGGCTGGATGCGGCCCGCGAAGACCGGGATGAAGGCGTCGGCCGGCAGCCCGAGGCGGGCCCGCGCGGCGGCTCGGCCGTCGGCCGGGCGGAAGTGGTCGAGGTTGACCCCGGGGTGGACGACGGCGACCTTGCCGGGCTCCGCCTCGTAGAAGCGGACGAGCTCGTCGGCCTCCTCGGCGGTGTTGGCGATCAGCCGGTCGGCGGCGCGGACGATCTGCGTCTCGCCGATCACCCGCGCCGCGGGCTCGGGGGTGTCGCCCTCCGCGAGCGCCGCATTCTTGACCTTGGCCATGGTGTGCATGGCGTGGACGAGCGGGACGCCCCACCGCTCGGCGGCGAGCCAGCCGACGTGGCCGGAGAGCCAGTAGTGGGAGTGGACCAGGTCGTAGTGGCCGGGACGGTGGCCCGCCCAGGCCTGCATCACACCGTGCGTGAAGGCGCAGAGCTGGGCCGGCAGCTCCTCCTTGGCCAGGCCCTCGTAGGGGCCGGCGTCCACATGCCGTACGAGAACGCCCGGCGCGAGCTCGACGACCGGGGCGAGACCGCCGGTGGTGGCCCGGGTGAAGATCTCGACCTCGATGTTGATCGCGGCCAGTCGCTTGGCGAGCTCCACGATGTAGACGTTCATGCCGCCGGCGTCGCCGGTGCCCGGCTGGTGGAGGGGCGAGGTGTGGACGCTGAGCATGGCCACCCGGCGCGGGGTCCGGTGGCGTCCGGGGAGCCGGAGCCTGGGCGGCGTCACCAGGGAGCCGGCGAGCCGGGACACGTACTGGCTCACGTCGACGGTCCTTCCGCTGAGTGGGGGCGAAGCGGGTACTGCGCGGGCGAGGCGGGTACTGCGGGGTACTGCGGGCAGGGCTGAAAGGACGGCGTGGGGTGCCCTCCACGCCGCACAACACCGGAACGGCAGCATCCATTTCCGTTTTGCCAATTCATTGCCCAGTACACGCGGGGTGGAGTACGGCCCGTACCCTCGTTCCATGGCCCCGCGCACCACCAACCCCGCCCCGACCCGCCCCGTCGGCACGGCGACCCGCGGGACCACCAACCCCAACCGGCTGCGCCGCATGGACCGCTGGATCGCCGCCGTCCACGGACCCGCCCTGCGCCGGTCGGCCGAGCCGCCCGTCGCCGTCGACCTGGGCTACGGGGCCGCCCCCTGGACCGCCGTCGAACTGCTCACCCGCCTGCGCACCGCCGACCCGCGCACCGAGGTCGTCGGCATCGAGATCGAGCCGGCCCGGGTCGCCGCCGCCAAGCCGTACGAGCGCGAGGGCCTCACCTTCCGGCACGGCGGCTTCGAGGTCCCGGTGCCGGGCGCGGTCGCGCTGATCCGGGCCGCGAACGTGCTGCGCCAGTACGACGAGGGCGAGGTCGCCGCGGTGTGGGCGCGGCTGTGCGAACGGCTCGCCCCGGGCGGTCTGCTGGTCGAGGGGACCTGCGACGAGATCGGGCGGCGCCATGTGTGGGTGGCGCTCGACAGGTCGGGGCCGCGCACGGTGACCTTCGCCACCCGGCTCGGCTCGCTGGAGCGCCCTTCCGACCTCGCGGAGCGGCTGCCGAAGGCGCTGATCCACCGCAACGTGCCGGGCGAACCGGTCCACGCGTTCCTCCGCGACTTCGACCGGGCGTGGGCGGCGGCCGCTCCGTACGCCTCGCTCGGTGCGCGGCAGCGCTGGATCCGGGCCGTACGCGCGCTGGCGGCGGACTGGCCCCTGACGGACGGGCACCGGCGGTGGCGGCAGGGCGAGGTGACGGTGCGCTGGGAGGCCCTGGCGCCCCGCTGACCACCCCGGGAGCCAACTGTCGGTGAATTCACGGTAGGTCGGGAACGCGACTCCCTGATCTTTCGTCCCCTGTGAGGGGTACCGACCCGACAAGCCCTGGTATCCCCTGTTGCTTTCAGGTTTCGCGTGGCACTATCGCCAAGGTCAATGCGAAGTTACTGACGGTAAATCAGATACAGGAACATCAGGGCCGTCCGAGGGGGAGCTTGTGAACCGACGCCGCTGCGCCACCGCCGCGATCACCGTGGCCTGTGCCCTGACGGTGCTGGCCTCACCCGCGCTGACCCTCCAGGCCGCCGCCGCGCCCAAGTCGCCCTTGGCGCCCTCGTCGCCCGCGGCGCCGGCAACGCCCGCGGCGCCGCTGCCGCCGCTGCCGCCCGCCCCGCCGAAGAAGACCCTCGAAGAGGTACGCAAGGAGATCGACGGCCTGTACCGACAGGCCGCCGCCGCCACCGACGCGTACAACCTCGCCGAGGAGAAGGCGAAGGAGCAGTCCGCGGAGATCGTCGAGCTGGCCAAGATGATCGTGGCCGGCCGCGAGAAGATCGACTCGCTCAAGGCGCAGGCGGGCGCGGCGGCCCGGGCCCAGTACCGCAACGGCGGGCTGCCCGACGGCGCCCAGTTCGTCCTCACCGACGACCCGCAGCTCTTCCTCGACACCGCCGGACGGCTCCAGCAGGGCCAGAAGGCCACCACGGACCTGCTCGCCGAAATGAACCGGACCCAGGCGCAGTTGACGGTCTACGCCAAGGACGCGGGCACCAACTGGACCAAGCTGGAGGCCAACCGCGTCAAGCAGGCCGAGGCGAAGAAGGACATCAACGACAAGATCGCCGCGGCCAAGAAGCTCGAATCCGAGCTGGCGGCCGAGGAACGGGAGCGGCTGCTGCGGCTCGAGGAGCAGGAGCAGTACAAGGCGCAGACCGCCTGGCTGAACACCGGTGTCCTCAAGGGCCTGGCCGGAAAGGCGACCCCGCAGGGCAAGCGGGCGGTGGAGTTCGCCACGGCGCAGATCGGCAAGCCGTACGTCTGGGGCGCCGAAGGCCCGGACTCGTTCGACTGCTCGGGGCTGACCCAGCGGGCCTGGGGGGCGGCCGGCCAGCCCATTCCGCGTACCTCGCAGGAGCAGTGGCGGCTGCTGCCGCGCGTGGACATCAAGGACATGCGGCCCGGCGACCTGATCGTCTACTACAAGGACGCGAGTCATATCGGGATGTACGTCGGGAACGGCGCGATCGTGCACGCGCCGAGGCCGGGGCGGGACGTGACGCTCGCGGGGGCCGGCTCGATGGAGATCCTGGGAGTCGTCCGCCCGGAGTGAGCCCGGCCCCGGGCGAGACGGCCCGGATCGAGGCCGACACCGGGGCGAGACGGCCCGGATCGAGGCCGACACCGGGGCGAGACGGCCCGGATCGAGGCCGCGTCGCGGGCGAGACGGCCCGGATGGAGATCCGGCCGGAGCGTCACCGCGCGGAGTGAGACGTTCCGCACCTCCAGGGGCGTGATGTTCGTCATGACCTCAAGGGCAACAACCTCCCCATGCGCGGCATATGCCAACGGCTCCTCTGCGCTCGTACCGTGATCACCATTCCGTTGCCCGGCGGGGTACCGCTATGGTCCCGGTCAGGCGGGACGTCGTTCGTCGCCCTGCCGCGCCCTCGGGGGGAGGGAAGGAAACCAAGACCGATGCCCGTACCCGTACCGCGACAGAGAAACGACTCTGCTGCGGCGCCAGGCGCTGTCACCGCTGGGGCCACTGCGACCGCCACGACGACCGCGACTGCCGTCACCGCTGCCACAGGCACCGATCTCACCCTCCTGGTCGTCGAGGACGACCCGGCGGGTGCCCTCGCCGTACCCGAAATGCTCGACGCCGACGGGACCCGCGTCCGTATCCGCACCGCCCGGAACCTCACGGAGGCGGAGCGGCTGCTCACCGACGACGTGCACTGCGTCCTGGTCGACCTCGCCCTGCCCGGCCCCCGGGCCGCCGGCGACGACCCCCTCGCGCCCCTGCGGCACGTCCTGCGGCTCGCCCCGCGCCACGCCGTCCTGGCGCTCGCGGCCTCGGCCGACGCGGAGCTGGCGGCGGAGGCCGTACGGGTCGGGGCCCAGGACCACCTCTTCCGCGAGGAGCTCGACGGAAGGCTGCTGAGCCGGGCGATCCGGTACGCGGTCGAGCGCAAGCGGGCCGACGCGGTGCAGGTGAAGCTGACCGAGTCGCGGCTGCGGGCCCAGGAGAACGCCCGGCTGGAACGCGGACTCCTGCCCACCCCCCTCCTCCAGGGCTCCGACCTGCGCTTCGCCTCCCGCTACCGGCCCGGCCGCTCGCGGGCCCTGCTCGGCGGGGACTTCTACGACACCGTCCGGACGCCCGACGGCACGGTCCACGCCATGATCGGCGACGTCTGCGGGCACGGCCCGGACGAGGCGGCGCTCGGCGTGGAGCTGCGCATCGCGTGGCGCGCGCTGACCTTCGCCGGCCTGTGCGGGGACGAGCTGCTCTCCACGATGCAGCAGGTCCTGGAGCACGAGCGGGAGAGCGAGGAGATCTTCGCGACGCTCTGCACGGTCGACATCGCCCCGGACGGGCGCCGGGCCGGCCTGTGCCTGGCCGGACACCCCTCCCCGCTGATCGCCCGCCGCGGCCGCGCCGCGCGGCTGCTGCCGTACGAGGACGGCGGCCCGGCCCTCGGCCTGCTGCCGCGCGCCCGCTGGCCGCGCCGCCAGGTGGAGCTGGGCGGGGCGTGGAGCCTGCTGATGTACACGGACGGGCTGATCGAGGGCCGCTCGGCGGGCCCGGGTTCGCCGCGGCTCGGCCAGGACGGAATGGTCGAGATGATCAACCGGCAGCTGGCGGAGGGCCTGCGGGGCGAGGAGCTCCTGGAGGCTGCGGTGACGGAGGTGCGGTCGCTGAACGGCGGGGAGCTGACGGACGACGTTGCGGTCCTGGCACTGGAAAGGGCCCGGGGCTAGCCCCGGGCCCCTTGGGTCCGCTCGCGCGTCCTGAAACGGTCCTGTCGCGGAACCGTCGGTCCTGCCGGTTGTGTCGTCGAACCTGTCGGTCCTGCCGTCGGTCGCGTAGCTCTACCGTCCGCCGTTGTACGGACCGTACGGCCCGTCGCTGCTGGAGCCGCCGCGACGACCGCCGCCCCCACCGGAGACCTGCTTGAGCGCGGGCCGGACGTCGACCATGAAGACGATGGCCGCGATGAGTCCGGCGATCTGCAGGAAGAGCATCGGGAGCAGCAGGTTCAGGACGAGGTTGATGCTCAGGATGATCAGCCAGAACTTCTTGGTCTGCTTGTCGGCCGCGCGGTAGGCGTCCTCGCGCGCCATGACCGCGAAGACGAGCGCGGCGACGGCCATGCCGATGAAGACCAGGCCGATCACCAGCCAGATGATGGAGTCGAATCCCGCGCGCAACATGTGTGAACCGCCTCGTGAGTGGGTGGAGCGCCTCGCGGCCAAGGTACCCGGTACAACGCCCCGGGCACCCTGATTGGTGCCCCGCCTGGCCCCGCCTTACGTCTCGACCCCGCCCTACTTCTCGGCCCCGCCTTACTTCTCGGTGGCGGCGACCTTCTTGGCGGGGGCCTTGCGGGCGGCGGGCTTGCGAGCGGCGGGAGCCTTCTTCGCCGCGGGCTCCTCGGCCGTGGCGTCCGCCGCGGGCTCGGCCTTGGCCTTGGCCTCCGGCTCGGGCTCGACGACGACGGCGATCTCGGTGATCTCCTCGGCCACCTCACCGCGCCACGCCTTGACGGCCTCCTCGCCGTGCGCGGCGACCTCCTCGTACTTCTCGCGCGCCTTGACCGCGTACTCGGCGGCGACGCCGACGCTCCGCAGGGCCAGGTCCTGGGCGGTCTCGCCGAGCTTCTTCAGGTCCGTGTCGAGGCTGCCGACGACCTCGGCGAGCTTCGACTGCACGGTGGCCTGGGCCTCCTTGGCCCGGTCGGACACCTTCTCCTGCACGACCTTGGGGTCGGTCTTGCGCACGGCGTCGATCCGCGCGGGCGCCTCGGCGGCGATCTGCTCGATCAGGCCGGGGACCTTCTTGGCCTGCTGGACGGCCAGGTCGGCGGTGCCGGCGGCGAAGTAGAGGGGGGTACGCAGTTCTTCGATGATGGCCATGGGTGTGGTCCTCCCGGATGTGTACGTACTAGCTCGCGGTTCGTTCGGCATCGGGAGCAGCGTCGTCACCGTCGACGGAAACGGGCTTGTCGACGGCCCCGGCGGCGTTCTCGGCGGCGTTCTCCTTGCGGAAGGAGTCGTAGATCTGGAGCAGTACCTGCTTCTGCCGCTCGTTGATCGAGGGATCGGCGAGGATGACGGCGCGCGTCTCCAGCTCCTCCCGCTCCTTCTCGTCGAGAATTCCGGCCCGCACGTAGAGAGTCTCGGCGGAGATCCGCAGCGCCTTGGCGACCTGCTGCAACACCTCGGCGCTGGGCTTGCGAAGCCCCCGCTCGATCTGACTCAGATACGGATTGGACACCCCGGCGGCCTCCGCGAGCTGCCGCAGCGAGAGCTGCGCGGTGCGCCGCTGCTCGCGGAGGTACTCGCCAAGATTGCCGACGTTGAGTGATGCCATGCCCCGACGATGCCATCACCCGCTAACTATTGCAAGCACATGCTTGCAATAGTGTCGCGCCTCACCGATCGGCCGTCCTCGCGTGCTCCAGCTTGCACTGGCCGTCCTCGCAGGTGCGCTGCAGGCGACCCCGCGAGAGGGTCTGGATCAGGCCGATGGTCCAGCACATCGGGCAGCCGCGCAGTGCCAGTACGCCGACCGGCAGGAGCAGCAGGCTGATCGGGCCGACGAGCGGGATGAGCGCGACCGAGCCGATCAGGCCGCCGAAGCCGATCACTCCCCGGACCAGGTGGCGGGGCAGGGAGGAACTCGCGAAGTCAGGGCCGTCGGCTTTCGTTGTCGTCATGGGTGTCTCCAGGCGCAGGCGTGGGTGTGGCACGGAGGGACCGCTGAACAGCGGTGCGGGCGCGGTGCAGACGCGATTTCATCGCGGCGGTACTGAGGCCGAGCGCCTCGGCGACCATGCGTCCGCTGTAGCCCTGGATGTCCCGCATGATCAGCACGCGCCGCTGCTCGGCCGGCAGAGCGGCGATGGCGGCCGCCACCTTGCCCGCCTCGATGCGCTCCAGGACCACTTCCTCGGCCGAGCGCACGGCGGCGTCCGGCAGGGGTGCGTGGGTCCGCAGCGTCCGCGCGCGCCGCAGGCACTCGTTGCGGACGATGCGGAACATCCACGACGCCAGCGCGCCGGACGCCCGGAGCATCCCGATCTTGCGGTAGAGGATGATCAAGGCTTCCTGTGCCGCGTCCTCGGCGTCCTCAGGAGTGGCGCAGAGCGAGCGGGCGAACCGCTGAACGTTCGGGTGCGAGCCCGACACCAACGCGGTGATCGAGTCGACGTCGCCGCGCTGGGCGGCGACGATCAGCTGTACACCGGGCCAGGACGAGTCAGCCACGGGCTTGCTTTCGCTTGCGCATGACGACGTAGCTGCACGTGCAGAGCAGCACGGCTCCGGCGGCGATGGCGATACCGATGATCATGAAGACCTCCTGATCCCGTCCCGACGTTTGTCGGCACATGTATAGGAGGCGGGGGTCCGCCGAAAGGATTCGGCCTGCGCCCGGGAAAGTCGACCGGGCCGTGCGGCAGCGGCGGGTGCCGGGGTGGTGAGGACGGCGAGGCAGGCGATGACGAGGGCGATGCCGGTCCAGCCGGCGGCGGGGAGGCGCTCGCCGACGACGAGGACGGCGAGGACGGCCGCGACGGCCGGTTCGAGCAGGGACAGCGTGGTGGCCGTGCTCGCGGGCACGTGGGCGAGTCCCCGGCCGAACAGGACGTAGCCCGCGAACATGGGGACCAGCGCCATGTAGGCGCCGACCGCGGCATGGGGCCAGGAGTCGACGAGCGGGGCGCCGGTGGCCAGCAGGACGGGTACGAGGAGCAGTCCGCCGAGCCCGAAGACGGCGCCCATCGCCGCGCGGGAGGGGATCCGGCGGGTGATGAGCCGGTGCGCCGCCCAGGAGTAGAGGGCGTAGGTCGCGGCGGCGACGAGGCCGAGGCCCACGCCGAGCAGCGTGGCAGTCACGGATGCCCGTCCCGTGCCGTCGGCGGCGTGGGCGGCCTCGGCGACGCACAGCAGGACGGTGCCGAGCAGGCCGAGCGCGGCCGCGAGTGTCCAGCGGCGCGTGAGCCGGCGGCCGTCCACGACGCGTTCGATCAGGGCCGAGGCGAGCGGGGCGGTGCCGATCGACACCACGGTGCCCACGGCGACTCCGGCCAGGTGCATGGAGCTGTAGAACGCCAGGGGGTAGACCGCCACCGAGACGGCGCCGAGAAGTACCGTGCCACGCTGATCGCGCAGGCGGGGTGCGTGGCGGGCGATCCGCGGTGCGGCGACGAGGGCTTGGAGGAGCCCGCCCAGGCCCATGGCGACGGCGCCGATGGCGAGCGGGCCCACGCCCGGGGCGAACGTGGCGGCCGTGCCCGTGGTCCCCCACAGGACGGAGGCCGCGAGCACGCACAGTGCCCCTGTCCCCGCGGACCGCTTCACAACCGGCCCAGCAGGGCCACCGCCATGGAGCGGGCGCGCCGGAGCCGATCACCGTCGCCCTCGAGGCCGGCGCGCGCCATCGCGCCCTCCAGGAGGAAGGCGAGGTGCTCGGCCGTCGCGCGCGCCTCGTCGGTGCGCTCGGGCAGCAGCTCCTCCAGGTGGCCGGCGATCAGGCGCTCGACCTCCTCCTTGTGGGCGCGCACCACGGCCCGGCCCTCGTCCCCGGCAGGGAGCTCGGCGGCGGCGTTGAGCAGGCCGCAGCCGCGGAAGCCGTGCTCGTAGGCGAACGCCGCGTGGTCGGCGTAGGCGTCGAACACCGCCAGAACGCCGTCGCGCGGCCCCCGGGCCCGCTCCAGCCGCACGCGGTAGAGGCCGAGCCACTCTTCGTGCCGGGCGTCGAGATAGGCCCTGACCAGGTCGGCCTTGGAGGAGAAGTTGTTGTAGAGGCTCATCTTCGCCACGCCGGCTTCGGCGGTGATCGTGTCGATGCCGGTCGCCGCCACACCATCGGCGTAGAAGCGCCGAGCCGCCGCCGCCAGCAGCCGCTCCCGCGCCGGACGCCGCCGTCCGCTCCCCGCCGTACTCATGCCCGTCTCGCTCATCACAGCCCAAACTAGGTAGGTAGGTCTACCTAGCGTACGGGAGCAGCGGGGTCACAGGGAAGACGGACCCCGGACGATCCCGTCCGACGACGGCCGCGGAAAACTCCGGTGGCCTCTTACGGGAGTTTCCGAGCGCCGAACCACGTGGGCAGGTTGCTCAGCAGATCCTGCTGATCGTCACCGACCCATGCCACGTGGCCGTCCGGACGCAGCAGCACGGCGGGGGCGTCCAGTTCCTCGCTGACGTCGACGACGTGGTCGACCCGGTCCGCCCAGCCCTCCACCGAGAGCCGGCCGATCTGGTCGAGCAGCAGTCCGCGGCCGCCGTGCATCAGCTCGTAGAGGCGTCCCTGCTTCAGCTTCACGTCCCGCAGCCGCCGTCCGAGCAGTTCGTGGCCCTCGCCGAAGTCGTAGCGAACCCCGATCGCGGTGATCTTCTCGATCAGGTACTGGTTCACGTTCTCGAACTCCACCAGCTCCGACAGCAGTCGGCGCACCGCCTGGGCGCCCGGCTCGGTGGACATCAGGGCCATCTGTGCGCGGGTGTTGTCCAGCACCTCGGCGGCCACGGGGTGCCGCTCGGTGTGGTAGCTGTCGAGAAGGCCTTCCGGCGCCCAGCCGTCGACCGCGGCGGCCAGCTTCCAGCCGAGGTTGAACGCGTCCTGGATACCGAGGTTGAGCCCCTGCCCGCCGGTCGGCGGGTGGATGTGTGCCGCGTCGCCGGCGAGCAGGACCCGGCCGGTCCGGTAGCGCTCGGCCAGCCGGGTGCCGTCGCCGAAGCGGGAGAGCCAGCGCGGGGAGTGCGCGCCGAAGTCGGTGCCGGCGACCGCCCGCAGCTGCTTCCTGAACTCCTCCAGGGTCGGCGCCGCACGGTCCTCGGACAGCCCTTCGCCGGGCACGATGACGCGGTGGAAACCGTCGCCGAGGGGCATGGCGCCGAACCGGAGCTGGGTCTTGCGGACTTCGGCCATCACGGCGGCCAGCGTCTCCGGATCCGCGGTCAACTGCATCTCGCCCAGCAGCGTCTCCACCGTGGCGGGCTCTCCGGGGAAGCCGACGCCGAGCAGCTTGCGCACCGTGCTGCGGCCGCCGTCGCAGCCGACGAGGTAGCGCGCACGCAGCCGCGTGCCTCCCCCGCCGGCTACGCCCCCACTGGCGGGGGTACCCCCATCGGCGAGCTCGACGGTCACCCCGTCCTCGTCCTGGCTCAGCCCGACCACTTCGCAGCCGCGCCGGATCTCGACGCCGACCTCGACGGCGTGCTCGGCCAGCAGACGATCGGTGACGGTCTGCGGGATGCCGAGGACGTACGAATGGGCGGTGTCCAGACCGTCGGGCCACGACGTGCCGAGGCCGGCGAAGAAGCCGCCGACCCGGAACTGCTTGCCGTGCGCGAGGAACCGCTCCAGCAGACCGCGCTGGTCCATCACCTCGACGCTGCGCGCGTGCAGGCCGAGCGCACGGACGTACGCGGTCGGCTCCGCCTCCTTCTCCAGCACGAGCGTCCGCACCCCGTGCAGCCGCAGCTCGGCGGCGAGCATCAGGCCGGTCGGTCCGCCGCCGACCACGATGACGTCCATCATGAGAACCCCCGTTTGACGATATGGAACGGCGCCATATGCGCACGTACTTCGCAGAACTCTGATTTCCCCAGGTACTGGCTCAGGTCGATGATTTTGCACCACGACCGGGGCCTTGCCGCAAGGCCCCGGGTGCGCTATATGTTGAGAGTGGCAAGGAGTGAGTGACCTCCTTGCCTTTCCTTTTTTCCGCGCCAGTCGATGGCCGGATGTGACAGAGAGCCGTCATTGCGGTCATCGGGCGCCGTCGCGACGATGGACGCATGTCCTCTGCGCACCGTGTCGTCATCGCGGTCTTCCCGGATGTCGACCTGCTCGACGTCACCGGCCCGGCCGAGGTCTTCGCGCTGGCCAACCGGGAGACCGGGGGCCGGGCCGGCTACGAGGTGCGGCTGGCCGGGCCCGGCCCGGAGCCCGTCGTCACCTCGGCCGGGGTACGGCTCGTGCCGGATCTGGCGTTCGCCGAGGTGGGGGGCGCGGTGGACACCCTGCTCGTCCCCGGCGCCGTGGATCTGAGCCCGGACGGGCCGGTCGCCCGGGTCGACGACACCGTCGTGGAGTGGGTGAAGGCCACCGCTCCGCACGCCCGGCGCATCGCCTCGGTGTGCGTGGGCGCGCACCTGCTCGCCGCCGCCGGGCTGCTCGACGGGCGGCGGGCGACCACGCACTGGTCGACCGCGGCGCAACTCGCCGCGGAGCACCCGCGGGTGAGGGTCGACGCCGATCCGATCTTCGTCCGCTCCGGCCGGGTGTGGACCGGGGCGGGCATCAGCACCTGCATGGACCTCGCGCTCGCCCTGGTGGCCGAGGACCACGGCGAGGAGCCGGCGCTGGCCGTGGCCCGGCAGCTGGTGATGTACCTCCGACGGCAGGGCGGCCAGAGCCAGTTCAGCGTGCCGCTCAGCCGGCCCGCGGCGGCCCGCAGGGACATCGACGAGCTGCGGGTCTTCATCACCGAGCACCTCGACGGCGATCTGTCGGCGCCCGCGCTCGCCGGGCGCATGTGCCTGAGCGAGCGTCACTTCGCCCGGGTCTTCCGCCAGGAGACCGGCACCAGCCCGGCCTCCTACGTGGAGGCGGCCCGGGTCGAGGCGGCGCGCCGCCTGCTGGAGACCACGGACCAGCCGCTCGAGCAGATCGCGTCGGCGGTCGGGATGGGCTCGGTGGAAACGCTGCACCGCGCCTTCCGTAAGCAGATCAGCACCACGCCGGCGTCCTATCGCCGCCGCTTCCGCACCGCTTCCTGAACCCGGCCCACACCCGCGAGCGCCACGCCCGCGGCCTCGCCATGCCCGTTTTCCCCCGAGCCTTGCCCGTTTCCGTCCCGAGCCAGCCCGTTCCCCTCCCGAGCCACGCCCGTTTCCGTCCCGAGCCAGCCCGCTGCCCTCCCGAGCCACGCCCGTTTCCGTCCCGAGCCAGTCCGTTCCCCTCCCGAGCCAGCCCGTTCCCCTCCCGGGCCACGCCCGTCCCCCTCCCGAGCCAACCCGTTTCCGTCCCGAAAGGAACCTTCCTCCATGAACGCCTCCGCCACCCTGCGCAGCATCGTCGGCCTCGACAACACGCCGCCCCGCCTCGGCGAGACGACCCTGATCCTGATCGATTTCCAGAACACCTACCGCACCGGAGTCATGGCCCTCGACGGCGCCGAGCCCGCCCTGGCCGCCGGGGCCCGGCTGCTCGCCGCCGCCCGCGCGGCCGGCACGCCGGTCGTCCACGTCATGGACGCCGGTTACGACGTCACCTCCGAGCTCGGCGCCATCAGCCCCGAAGTCGCCCCCGCCGAGGGGGAAGCCGTCGCGGTCAAGCAGGTCCCCAACGCCTTCCACGCCACCGACCTGGAGAAGACGCTCCGCGACCTGGGCGCCGGACCCGACCTGGTCCTCGCCGGGTTCATGACCCACATGTGCGTCACCTTCACCGCCCAGGGCGCCTTCAACCTCGGCTACCGGCCCACCGTCGTCGCCGAGGCGACCGCCACCCGCCCTTAGTCGGTGTAGCCCGTCTCCTCGCCCGTGAACATCAGGTACTGATCGCGGATCGGGTTCAGCGGGGCCCCGGTCCGCAGGCGGGTGACGAGGTCGGGGTTGGCCAGGAACGGCCGGCCGAGGGCGATCAGGTCGGCCCCCGCCGCGAGCAGCCGTTCGCCCTCGCTCCGGCCGCCGCCTTCGGTGACCTCCTCGCGCGAGAGCCTCGGGTTGGCGACGAGCGTGCCCTGCCAGGTCTTGCGGATGTCCTGGAAGAGCGGGCTGTCGGGGTCGGCGTACACGACGTGCAGATAGGCGAGGCCCAGCCCGGCCAGGGCGCCGACGAGGGCCGGGTAGATCGCCTCGGTGTCCCCCTCCTCGATGCCGTTGACGGTCAGTCCGGGCGAAATCCGTACGCCGACCCGCTCCGGACCGATGGCCTCGGCCACGGCACGGACGACCTCGACCGTGAAGCGGATCCGCCCGGCCACGGAGCCTCCGTACGCGTCCGTGCGGTGGTTGGTGCCCTTCGCCAGGAACTGGTGGAGGAGGTAACCGTTCGCCGAGTGGACCTCGACTCCGGCGAAGCCCGCCGCGACGGCGCTGCGCGCGGCCGCGGCGAAGTCGGCGACCGTCGAACGGATCTCGTCGACCGTCATCTCCCGTGGCACGACGGCCTCCTGATGACCGCTCGGCGTGTGGACCGTGTCCGGGAGCGGGACCGGCGAGGGCGCGAGCGGGGTCAGCCCGCTGTTGTCGGGGTGCCCGATCCGGCCACCGTGCTGGAGCTGCAGGAACATGCGCCCGCCCGCGTCCCGTACCGCGTCGGTCACCCGCCGCCAGCCGGCCACATGCGCGGGGTCGTAGATCGCGGGGATGTTCGGGTACGTGAGGCCCACGGCGTTCGGGGTGGACGCCTCGGCGATGATCAGGCCCGCGGAGGCGCGCTGGGCGTAGTAGGTGGCCATGATCTCCCGCGGGACGCCGTCCGCGCCCGCGCGGTTGCGGGTCATGGGCGCCATCACCAGGCGGTTGGGGAGGGTCAGTTCGCCGAGGCGGGTGGGCTCGAAGAGGCGGGAGTCGCGGACTGTTTCGGTGGTCGTGTGCGTCATGCCGGTACCGTAAAAGTTGCCATCGGTGTCAGATTCAAGTCGGGAGCGGTGGAAGGAAGAGGAATGGGAATGCGGATCGGCGAACTGGCGGCGCGGACCGGCGTGAGCGAGCGTTCGTTGCGCTACTACGAGATGCAGGGCCTGCTCGCCGCCGAGCGCACGCCCGGCGGCCACCGCAGCTACGGCGACTGGGCGGTCGACCGTGTCATCCGCATCCAGGCGCTGTACGCCGCCGGCCTGCACAGCAAGAAGATCGCCCGACTCCTCCCCTGTATGCGCGACACGGACGGCGGCCCGTCCGCGATCGCCGACTCGCAGCTGATCGCCGAGCTCGCCGCGGAACGGGAGCGGATCGACGGGATGATCGGCGACCTGGTCCGCTCCCGTGAGGTCCTGGACGAGGTCATCGACGCGGCCGCCGAGCGCGCCACATCGTCCGCTTCCTGATAATCCGCGACGGATCGGCCTTCGCTACCCTGGCAGACATGACCGCCATGGCACCCACGCGCACCGAACCGGACCTGTCCTTCCTTCTGGACCACACCAGTCACGTCCTGCGCACGCAGATGAGCGCGGAGCTAGGGGAGATCGGGCTCACCCCGCGGATGCACTGCGTCCTCGTGCACGCCCTCGAGGAGGAGCGCACCCAGGCGCAGCTCGCCGAGATCGGGGACATGGACAAGACGACCATGGTGGTGACCGTCGACGCCCTGGAGAAGGCCGGGCTCGCCGAGCGCCGGCCGTCCAGCGCCGACCGGCGGGCGCGGATCATCGCGGTGACCGAGGAGGGGGCGAAGGTCGCCGCGGAGAGCCAGAAGATCGTCGACCGGGTGCACGAGAGCGCCCTCGCCTCCCTTCCCGGCGACGAGCGCGAGGTGCTGCTGCGGGCACTGAACCGCCTGGTCACGGGGCATCTGGAGACGCCGGTAGAGAGCGCGAGGCCGGCCCGGCGGGCGCGTCAGAAGGGGTAGCGGCCGACGATCCCACCGACCTCGATCCGTAAAAGATAGTCTGCAACAAAACTATCTGCTACGGTCTTTCTTGTTGCCTCCAACGACAGGAGAGACCGCCGTGCCTGCCACTGAAACGACCTCCCGCTCCCGCTCGCTCGCCCTCGGCGTCCTGGCCACCGGGATGCTCATGACGATCCTCGACGGCAGCATCGTGACCGTCGCCATGCCGGCCATCCAGAGCGACCTCGGCTTCACCCCGGCCGGACTCAGCTGGGTCGTCAACGCGTACCTCATCGCCTTCGGCTCGCTGCTCCTCCTCGCCGGCCGCCTCGGCGACCTGATCGGCCGCAAAAGGATGTTCCTCGCGGGTACGGGACTGTTCACCGCCGCCTCGCTCCTCGCCGGCGTCGCCACTTCACCCGGCGTCCTGATCGCGGCCCGCTTCCTCCAGGGCGTCGGCAGCGCGATGGCCTCCGCCGTCAGCCTCGGCATCCTCGTCACGCTCTTCACCGCACCGCGCGAACGGGCCAAGGCCATCGCCGTGTTCAGCTTCACCGGCGCGGCCGGCGCCTCGATCGGGCAGGTCCTCGGCGGCGTCCTCACCGACGCGCTGACCTGGAACTGGATCTTCTTCATCAACCTCCCGATCGGCATCGCGGCGCTCCTCGTCGCCCTCCCCGCCCTGCCCGGTGACCGCGGCCTCGGGCTGAAGGCCGGAGGCGGCGCGGACGTCCTCGGCGCGCTGCTCGTCACCGCCGGACTGATGCTCGGCATCTACGCGGTCGTCAAGATCGAGGAGTACGGCGCCACTTCGGCCCACACCCTCGGCCTGGGCGCACTCTCGCTCGCGCTCCTCGCCGGCTTCGTCGTCCGCCAGGCCAAGGCCGCGAACCCCCTCATGCCGCTGCGGATCCTCCGCTCGCGCAGCGTCTCCGGCGCCAATCTGGTCCAGCTGCTGATGGTCGCCGCGCTCTTCTCCTTCCAGATCCTGGTCGCGCTCTACCTGCAGAAGGTCCTCGGTTACGGCGCCGCCGAGACCGGTCTCGCGATGCTGCCGGCCGCGGCCGTCATCGGCGTGGTGTCCCTGGGCGTCTCGGCCCGCCTGATCGCCCGCTTCGGCGAGCGCACTGTCCTGCTCACCGGCCTCGTCCTCCTCGTCGGCGTCCTCGGACTGCTGACCCGCGTGCCCGTGCACGCCTCGTACGTCACGGACCTGCTGCCCGTGATGCTGCTGGCCGCCGGCTTCGGCCTCGCGCTCCCCGCCCTCACCTCGCTCGGCATGTCCGGCGCGAAGGAGGAGGACGCGGGCCTCGCCTCCGGTCTGTTCAACACCACCCAGCAGATCGGCATGGCCCTCGGCATCGCGGTCCTCTCCACCCTGGCCGCCTCCCGCACCGAGTCCCTCACCGAGGCGGGCCGCCCCGCCGCCGAAGCCCTGACCAGCGGCTACCACCTGGCCTTCGGCGTCGGAGCCGGCCTCCTCCTCGCCGCCTTCGCGGTCGCCTTCACCGTCCTGAGGCAGCCGAAGGAGCCGAAGCAGCAGGCACAGCACGAGCAGAAGCCGCGGAACCGGGTCGCGACCCCCGCCGCGTGAGGGCCACTCCGGCCAGCACGACCGCCATCCCGGCCACGACCCGTACCGTCAGCGGCTCGTCGAGCACGAGGGCCCCGAGCGTCACCGACACCACCGGCAGCAGATAGCCGACGGTCGCCGCGCTCGTCGGGCCCTCGTCCGCGATCATCCGGTAGTTGAGGTGGAAGGTGAGTCCGGTCGCGAAGATTCCGAGGACGACGACCGCGAGCACCCCCGTCCACATCGGCCGGGCGTCGCCGCCGGAGGCCAGGGCCGGCATGCTCAGGACCGTCGCCGCGAGCAGCTGCGCGGCGGAGAGCGCAAGCGGCGCGGTTCCCCGGCCCGTCAGCCGGCGGGCCATGTACGCGAAGGCCACCGCGTAACTCGCCGACGCCGCGAGCAGGGCGAGGGCACCCGAGCTCATCAGGCCGCCCCCGCTCCACGGGGCGAAGATCAGCAGGACGCCGGCGAAGCCGAGGACCAGACCGCCGAGCCGGGCCGCCGACAGCGGGCGCTCCGTACCGAGCCCCAGGCCGATGAGCAGGGACCAGAGCGGTGTGGTGGCGTTCAGGACGCCCGCGACCCCGCTGTCCACGGTCTGCTCGCCCACGCTGAAGAGAAGGAACGGCAGGGCGTTGCAGAAGAAGGCCGCGACGGCCAGCCGCCCCCAGGTCGCCCGGTCCCGGGGGAGCCGCTGCCCGGCCGCGCACGCGAGCACGAGCAGGACGCCCGCGCCGAGCAGACACCGTACGAAGGTGATCCACCCCGGGGCGAGGCCGTGGTCGAGGGCCAGTTTGATCCACAGGAAGCCGGAGCCCCAGAGCAGGGCCAGCACACCCATCCGTATCGCCGAGATCGCGGAAGCCGAAGCCGAAGCCGATGTCATGGCCTCCACGGTCCTCGCCCGGACTCGACAGAACAAGCGAAGGATCATGCATCCAGCGTTAAGCTGTGCTACATGCTGGACGTCAGACGCATGCAGATGCTCCGGGCCGTCGTCACCAGCGGCTCCGTCACCGCCGCCGCCGCGAACCTGGGCTACACCCCCTCCGCCGTGAGCCAGCAGATCGCCGTCCTGGAGAAGGAGGCCGGCATCGCCCTGCTCGAACGCTTCGGCCGGGGCGTCCGGCCCACCGCCGCCGGGAGGCTGCTCACCGAGCACGCCGCCGTCATCGGCCGCCAGGTCGCCGAGGCGGAGACCGCCCTCGCCGATCTGCGGGCCGGGCGCACCGGGCAGGTGGCCGTCCGCTACTTCGCCACCGCGGGCGCCGATCTCGTCGCCCCCGCCCTGGCTCGGTTCCGCGCCGAACACCCCGGCGTACGGGTGGACTTGAGGATCGCCGAGGGCGCGAGGCCCGACGAGGAGGCGGACCTCACGCTCGTGGTCCGGCCCCGGGGAACGCCGACCGCCGACGGGCTCCGCCTCGTCCCCCTCCTCGACGACCCGTACCGCGCCGTCCTCCCCAAGGGCCACCGGCTCGCCGACCGCCGGATCGTCGACCTCGGCGAGCTCGCCGACGAGCCCTGGGTCGGCAGCGAGCGCCCCGGGCCGTGCCTCGACGCCGTCCTGGAGGCGTGCGCGGCGGCCGGGTTCACGCCGGACATCGCGGTGGAGTGCGAGGAGTACGCCACCGCCCAGGGCTTCGTCGCGGCCGGACTCGGCATCAGCCTGATCCCCTTGACGGGCCTGGGCAGCCGGCACCCGAACGTGGTCGTCCGCAAGGTCCGCGGACCGGAGCCGGTCCGCTCGATCCACGCGGCGGTACGGGAGTCCTCGCTGGACCTGCCTGCCGTACGGGGTCTCCTGACGGCGCTTCAGGAGGCCTGACCGGAGTTCCGAGCGCCTGCAAGGCAGTCGGGCAGCGGCTCGCTGTGGACGATGTCCAGCCGGGAGACGGCCCGGGTGAGGACGACGTACAGCCGGTGCAGTCCGCGTGCCTCGGCCGCCACGATCGCGGCGGGCTCGGCGACGACGACGTGGTCGTACTCCAGGCCCTTGGCCGTCGTCGCCGGAAGGACAGCCAACCGCTCTCCCCCGTACCCGGCCAACGCCCGCTCCAGCCGGCCGACGTGTCCCTCCGCCGCGATCACGCCCACCGAGCCCTCCTTCGTCAGCGCCGCCCGGACCGCCCCGACGACGCCGTCCACCACGTCCGCGACCCGGCCGACCGTCACCTCCCCGTCCTTGCGCAGCGAGATCCCCGCCGGCACGTCCGTCCCCAGCTCCGGCAGCAGCCGGTTGGCGAGGTCCACGATCGCCGCCGGGACCCGGTAGCCGATGGTCAGCGGCACGATCTCCGCCTCCGGCTTGCCCAGATGGGCCAGTTGCTCGCGCCAGTCGCGCGCCGCCCACGGAGTGGTCCCCTGGGCCAGGTCGCCGAGCACGGTCAGCGCGCCGAAGCCGACCCGGCGGGCGATGGCCCGGCACTGCATCGGTGACAGGTCCTGGGCCTCGTCGACGACGACATGGCCGTAGCCCTCGGGGCGTTCGATCAGCCCGGCCAGCTCGTCCAGCAGGACGAGGTCGGCGGCGCTCCACTTCGCCGAGCGGAAGGAGCGCGGCGGCTTCGCCCACCGGATCGCCGTCCGCTCCTCGGCGCCGAGCAGCGGGTCGCACGGGTCGGTGAGCACGGCGGCGAGCACCTCCTCGGGTGTCGTCCGCGGCCAGCAGGCGTCCACGAACGCCGAGACCGGTCGCGCCCGTTCGATCCTGCGCACCCAGGCGTTGCCCAGGGGCCCGGCCCGCCGCTCCGCGCGGAGTTGGAGCTCCCGGACGACCCGGGCGCGGACGCGTTCGCGGCCGGTGGCGTAGGGCGGCGCCTCCTCCTGTACGGCCGCGACGATCTCGGCGAGCCGCTCCGGCGGGAGCCGCAGCCGGAGCGAGCCGTCGGCGACGGCCAACTCCCCCTCCGGCAGGGCCACGCGCGCGTACAGCGCCCGCCGCAGCACCTCGGCCATCCGTACGTCGTGCTTGATCCGCGCCGCCGCCTCGCCGTCCACCGCGCGCACCTCGTGGAGGGCGATCTCCTCGTCGAGGGTGGACTGGCGGATCCCTGTCTCGCCGAGCGCGGGAAGGACCTCGGAGATGTACGAGAGGAAGGTGCGGTTGGGGCCGAGGACGAGGAGGCCGGAGCGGCGGACGCGCTGCGGGTGGGTGTAGAGGAGGTACGCGGCCCGGTGCAGGCCCACGGCGGTCTTGCCGGTGCCGGGGGCGCCCTGCACGCACACGGAGGTGGCGGGCCCGGAGCGTACGAGGTCGTCCTGTTCGGGCTGGATGGTGGCGGCGATGTCCCGCATCGGGCCCACGCGCGGGCGCTCGATCTCCCCGGCGACGATCGCGCTGGCCGCCTCCTCCCCGGCGGTGAGCCGCTCGTCCTCCAGGCCGGTGAGGTCTGCGGTGTCGCCCTTGCTGTACGGGGCCCAGCCGAACCGGCGCCGCCGGACCACGCCCTGCGGGTCGTTGGCGCCGGCCTGGTAGTAGGCGCGGGAGACGGGGGCGCGCCAGTCGACGACGAGGGGCGGGGCGGCCGGGTGTTCGGCGATCCGGCGGCGGCCGATGTGGTGGGTCTGGCCGTCCTCGCGGTCGAGGCGGCCGAAGAAGAGCGGGCCGGGCGGCTGCTCGCCGAACTCCTTGGCGCGGGTGCGCAGGTGGTAGCCGAGCACCTCGGCGTCGGCGCCGGAGGCGGCGACGTTCTCGCCGATGACGACTTGTTCGGCCACGTCCTCGGCCATCCGGTCGAGGGCGGCGCGGCAGGCGTCGTGGTGGGCCCGCTCGCGGAGGAGTTCGAGGTCGAGGTCGGAGGAGAGATCAGGGTCGAGTGCCGTCATGAGGCCAGGATAGAGGAAAGCGTTACCGAGTAACATTTTTTACTTGGTAGCCTCATGGTTGCCCGAGCGTCGGTCGATCGGTCGATCCGATGACCCGGACGGGTCCCGGGCGGTGCGCGCCCCCGCGCGGCGTAGTGGAGTGGACCGCGGGGGCAGGCCCGCCGACCGGCCCGCGACACCGACAGGGGGCAACCGACGTGAGCCGAGACGCCGCTCCCCGCCCGTCCGGGCCGCCGCAGGGGAACGCACCCCTCGGCGAGGCCCGCTGGCCGATGGCCACGGCCGTCCTCGCCGCCATGGCGCTGACGCTGCTGCTCCCCGACGACCTGCGCCTGGCACCGAAATGGGTGCTGCCGTCCATCGAAGGCCTGCTCCTGCTGACGCTGATCGCGAGCGACCCGGGCCGGATCGACCGCCGCTCCGCCGCCATGCGCGCCGTGTCGATCGCCCTCGTCGGCGTCCTGGCGCTGAGCACCGTCTGGTCGACCGTCCAGCTGATCGACGACATCGTCCACGGCGGGAAGGAGACCGCCTCTGCAGCGAGCCTGCTGCAGACCGGCGGCACCGTCTGGGCGGGGACCGTCCTCACCTTCTCGCTGCTGTACTTCGAACTCGACTGCGGCGGAGCGGCCGCCCGCGCCCACCACATGCCCGCCACCCCCGCGCTCGCCTTCCCCCAGCAGATGAACCCCGAACTCGCCGCCCCCGACTGGCGTCCCCGCTTCGTCGACTACTTCTACCTCGGCCTCACCAACGCCACCGCCTTCAGTCCCACCGACGTCATGCCGCTGGCACCCTGGGCCAAGATCGCCATGGCGGTCCAGTCCCTCGTCTCCCTGCTCATCCTCGGCCTCGTGGTCGCCCGCGCCGTCAACGTGCTCGCCTAGCGGAGGACATAGCTGTCGATAAAGGGTTGTTTCACCACAGGAGGGATACAGTCGGCGAGTGGTCGGGACGAAGGAGCACTCCGAAGGGGCGGGACCGTTCACGACCCGGCTCACCTGGCGACTCGTGGACGGGGGCACGGCTGTCTGGGAGTCGCGCCTGGCGCGCAAGCGTGGCCTGCTGACCGTACGCGCCGAGGGCGAGGCGGAGCCTCGATCCCGAAGGGCGGACAGCGTCTCGGTCGGCCGGATGCGCAGGCTGAACGCCGTTGCCGCGGCCGCGTTCACGATCGGCGGCGCACTCTTCGCCCTCGGGGCCGGGTTGGCCCAGTTCGGTCCGGGCGACGTGACGAGCGCCTGGATCTACTTCGCCGGCGGCCTGTGCTTCAACACCGGCGGGTACGCCTCACTGCTCCAGACCGTCAACACACCCCACAGGGACAGCGAGACCGGGAGGCTCGCCGCGCGGCGCTGGAGGTGGTGGAGCTACGAGCCCGGCAGGATCGACTGGCTCAGCACCTTCCTGCTCTTCGTCGGCACGCTCGTGTTCGGCATCAACCTGCTGAGCTCGCTGCTGCAGGGACTCTCCGTCCAGCAGGTGAACCGCCTCATCTGGGCCCCCGACATGGTCGGGTGCATCCTGTTCCTGATCTCGGGGCACCTCGCGCTGGTCGAGGTCTGCCACGGCCGGCCCCGCCTCCGCGTGCACGACCTCGCGTGGTGGATCGTCGCGATCAACCAGCTCGGGTCGTTCCTCTTCATGGTGTCGGCGCTGGCCGCCTTCACGCGGCCCGCGACCGGATCCCTGGTGAACGTCGACATCGCCAACTGGGGCACCCTCACGGGAGCGCTGTGCTTCGCGGTCGGCGGCGTGCTGCAGTTCTCCGAGCGCCCCTAGAACGCCAGCCCGTCCCGCAGCCCCTCGAACGCGAGCTCCGCGGCCTCCACCGCGTCCCCGTACACCGCGTCCGCGCTCTCCCCCGCCGCGATCCGGCGGACGTTCTCCTCGGCCAGGATCCGCAGGACGGCCACGATCTGGCCCGCCGCGAGCCGCGCGTCCAGGCCGCCACCCCCCAGGGCCTCCGCGAGGGCCGCCTCCGATCGGCTCTGGTACGTGTACATCCGCGCGACCAGCGCCGGAGTGCCGTACAGCAGGCGCTGGAAGGCGAGGACGGCCGGGTGGTCGCAGAGCCCGGTGACGGGGTCGCGCCGCTCCAGGCCGTCGAGGACGTGCGCCCGCAGGGCGTCGAGCGGCGAGACGTCGGCCGGGCGGCCGGAGACCACCCGCGCGGCCTCGTCCTCGTGGTCCGCGAAGCGGTGGAGCGCCAGGTCCTCCTTGGCCGGGAAGTACCGGAAGAGCGTCGGCTTGGAGACGTCCGCGGCGTCCGCGATCTCGGCGACCGAGACGGCGTCGAAGCCCTTCTCCAGGAAGAGGGCGATGGCGGCCTCCGAGATGGCCTGCCGGGTCTGCTCCTTCTTCCGCTCCCGCAGCCCGCTCACGTCCGGCCCTCCCGCTCCACCAGCAGCGCGACCCCGTCGAGGACCCGCTCAAGACCGAAGCGGAACTCGTGGTCCGGCTCGTCCGGCTCCTCCATCACGCCCGAGTCCAGCATCCGCGCCACCGCCGGATAGCGGTCCGGATCCGCGAGGCGCCGCAGGGTGTGGCCGTACCGGGCGAGCACCTCCTCGGGGCCCTGCCCGCTCGCGCTGATGACGGCGGCGAGGTCGGCCATCATCAGCGCCTCGTTACGGACGAAGCCGCCGACCAGCATGATCACCGAGACCTTGGCGCCCTCGTCGAGCCCGGTGCCCTCCAGGGCCACCATCGCCCGCTCCCACCAGGCGACCGTGTTCGGCGTGGCGGGCGGGCCGGAGAGCGGGATGCGCAGCATCCAGAGGTTGCGGTGGTAGACCTCGCGGGCGGCCCAGGCCCACTCCTCCACGCCCGTGCGCCAGTCGGTGCCGGACGCGAGTCCGGCGGGGGGCGGACCCATCGCCTCGTCCTGCATGAGGACGTACAGCTCGCTCTTGGCGCTCACATAGCGGTAGAGGGACATCGTCGAGACGCCGAGTTCCTTGGCGATCCGCCCCATGGAGACCGCGTCGAGCCCCTCCGCCGAGGCGATGCCGACCGCCGCCGTGACGATCCGGTCGAGGGTGAGTCCGGGCTTGGGCCCCTTGGAGGGGCGTTCGCGCAGCCCCCAGGCGGCCTCGATGCTCGCGGGCAGGAACCCTCCGCCGCCCTCGCCCTTGTCGTCCGCCACCTCGGCCGCCCTTCATCGCTTGACGACATCCTAGTAATGCGTAACCCTTACACAGTAACGCGTAATGCATACGCAGTACGAGCGACACGAGTCTCCCAAGGAGCACAGCCATGTCTCCGGCCATCGAAGCCACCGGCCTGCGCAAGGCCTACGGGCCCGTCCCCGTCCTCGACTCCCTCGACCTCCGCGTCGAGCAGGGCACCGTCTTCGCCCTCCTCGGCCCCAACGGCGCCGGCAAGACCACCACCGTCCGCATCCTCGCCACCCTCACGGCGCCGGACGCCGGCCACGCGCGCGTGGCCGGGCACGACATCGTCACCGAGCGCTCCCGGGTGCGCCGCGCCATCAGCCTCACCGGCCAGTTCGCCGCCGTCGACGAGACCCAGACCGGCGTCGAGAACCTGCGCATGATGGCCCGCCTCTCGGGCCTCTCCCGCGCGGCCGCCGACCGGCGCGCCGCGGAACTCCTGGAGCGCTTCGACCTCACCGCCGCCTCCGGGCGCCTCGCCCGGACGTACTCGGGAGGCATGCGGCGCCGCCTCGACCTCGCGGCCGGTCTCGTCCGCGACGCCGACGACACCGCGGTGATCTTCCTCGACGAACCGACCACCGGCCTCGACCCGCGCAGCCGCAAAGAGCTCTGGCAGGTGGTCAGGGACCTCTCCGACAGCGGCACCACCGTCTTCCTCACGACCCAGTACCTGGAGGAGGCCGACCGGCTCGCCGACCGCATCGCCGTCATGGACGCCGGCCGGATCGTCGCCGAGGGCAGCGCCGACGCGCTCAAGTCACGCGTCGCCGGCCACCGCCTCGACCTCGTCCTGCGCGACCGCGAGAGCTATCTCCGGCTCGCGGACCGGGCGGGCCACCACTCCCCCGAGTCGCTCACCCTCGGCGTCCCCACCGACGGCAGCGCCGCCCACGTCCGGGCGCTGCTCGACGAACTCGACCCGGACCGCACGGACATCGTCCGCTTCGCCCTCCACAGCGCGACGCTCGACGACGTCTTCCTCGCCCTGACCGACAAGGAGCCCGCCCATGTCTGACGCCCTCACCGTGACCGGCACCCTGACCGGCCGCGGCATCCGCATCAGCCGCCGCAACATCGACGCCGTCATCACCTCGATGATGCTGCCGATCATGCTGATGCTGGTCTTCGTCTACTTCTTCGGCGGAGCCATCGACACCGGAACCCGGTACGTCACGTACGTCGTCCCCGGCGTCCTCATCCTCTGCTCCGGCTTCGGCTCGGCCGGCACCGCCGTCGCCGTCAGCGAGGACATGAAGGGCGGCATCATCGACCGGTTCCGCTCGCTCGACATCGGCGGTACGCCGATCCTCGCCGGCCATGTCGGCGCGAGCATCGCCCGCAACCTCCTCGCCACCACGCTCGTCCTCGGCGCCGCCTTCCTCATCGGCTTCCGCCCCTCGGCCACCCCGCTCGGCTGGCTCGCCGCGATCGGGCTGCTCGTCGCGTTCATCACCGCGATCTCCTGGCTGTCCGCGGCCGTCGGACTGCTCACCCGCACCCCCGAGGCGGCGGGCGGGGTCACCTTCTTCATGATGTTCCTGCCCTACCCGAGCAGCGCGTTCGTCCCGATCGAGACCATGCCCGGCTGGCTGCACGGCTTCGCCGAGCACCAGCCGGTGACCCCGGTCATCGAGTCGCTGCGCGGACTGCTCCTCGACCAGCCGGTCGGCAACACCCCGTGGATCGCGCTGGCTTGGTGCGCGGGCATGCTCGCGCTCGCGATGACCGCGTCCGGAGCGCTCTTCCGGCGCCGCACCGCATGAGCGCCCCCGGTCCCGCCGGTCCCCCGGTCCCGCCGGTCAGAACATGTCCGGGCACCAGGGCCGGCGGGAGGTCCGCAGCAGGGCGTCCGCGCGGGCGGCGGCCCCCGGCGTGACCTCCTCGACCCGGCCGAGCGCGGCAAGCCGTACGACCGACTCGTCACCGAGCGAGAGGGTGCCCAACTCGGCAATGTCGAAGGCGAGATCGGCGGACTCGGTGGTGCGGGAGCAGCCGGCGCCTTCCGGAGACGCGTCGAGCCGGTAGCGGCCGCCCGCCAGACCGGCCGAATCCCGCAGGTCGAGCACGAGACTGCCGGAGGCTCCGTACGTACGGCCCTCCAGGACCTTGGCGACGTCCAGGACCCGGACCCAGAGCATGTCGGCCTGCGTGGTGACACGGGCGGCGCGCGGGTCGGGCAGCAACAGCGGGAGGAGGTCGTCGGGCGCGCGGTTCCCGGACTTGACCGTGGTGATCCAGTCGATGGAGCAGAGGAAGAGCCACAACGCCCGCTCGGCGGCCGGGGTGACCGCGATCAGGTCCCTGACCGAGGCGGTGTTCAGCGGCTGCTTGCCGTCCTCCCACTTGTCGTCGCAGGTGTACGCGGCGAAGCCCTGGGGCTGGTCCGCCTCGTCGCGGTAGACGACGTAGAACGGCTCGGTCCACGGGGAGCTGGTGAAGGCGCGGCCGGTGCGGACGTCCCAGCTGCGGGTGTCCCGCTCGACGATCCCGGCCCGGACCGCGGCGAGCCGGCGGTGCAGCTCGGGGCCGATCTTGCGGATCTCCTCGGCGTCGGTGAGCTCGATCCGCCCGCCGTCCGCCGGCCGCCCGGTCCGCCGCGGGTCGAGCCCGGCGCGGCGGACGTCCACGGTCCACTCGGTCGTCCAGGTCGCGGGGCCGAAGCCGAACCGGCCGTAGATCGGGTACTCGGCGGCGATGAGCGTGGCGACGGCGTCGCCCCGCTCCTTCGCGGCGGCGAGATCGTGGGCCATCATCCGGCTGAGCAGCCCCTGCCGGCGATGGCTCGCGGAGACGGTGACGGCGCTGACGGCGTCGGCGACGAGCGAGCCGCCGCCGACCGCGCTCAGCTCCTGCGTGAACGAGCGGAAGGTGGCGACGACCCGGCCCCGGTCGAAGACGCCGAGCACCCGGGAGAGATCGGTGTGCGGCAGCCGGTCGGCGACCTCCTCGTCCGACACGACGGGCGGCCGGAGGAAACCGGTGTTGAAGGCCCGGAGCCAGTCGGGGTACTCGGACTCGACGACGGCGCGCACCTCAAGACTCATCCTTCGAGGCTATGCCCGGCCCGCCGCACCCCGCACCCGAGTTTCGCAGCGGTGGGCGTATGCCGACGTACCCGCCGGCCGTCCCACCGCCTCACAGGAGCAGATCGTCCACCTGCGCCTCGCCCTCGCGGTAGCGGCGGGCGATCTCCGCGCTGCAGTCGTCGGCCGTCCGCTGCAAATGCTGCCGCTGCCGCGAGACCTGCTGCTCGTACCCCGCGAGCCGCCCCATCGCCGTGTGCAGCTCGTCGTCCGTCCGCGCGCCGAGATCCGACAGCTCGACCTCGGAGAGCATCTCCGTCGCGAGCCGCCGGTACTCCTCGCTCCGTGGTGTCGACAGCGTCACGTGCCGCGCCGAGGTCCGCAGCCGCGACGGCGCGTCCGCCAGGATCTCCGAGAGCCGGTCCAGGACCGGCGCCTCCGGATCCGTACGCCGGGCCAGCTCGGCCCGCAGGATGTCGATCCGGCCCTGCAGCATCCGCCGTACGTAGCTCAGGTCGGCCTCGTCCCCCTGAGCGTCCCGGCGCAGCGCGCGCAGCTCCGGCAGCCGCAGGGTGCCGATGTCCGGCTGTGGCCGTTCCGGCAGCGCGGGAGCGGCCGTCCGCTGCAGCGGTGGTCGTACGGCCGCGCCGACTCGGGTCAGCGGTACGGGACCGGACGGCGTCTGCCCGGCGCCAGGTGCACTCATGTGAATCGTCCCCTCGACCGGTGCGGAGCCGCACCGCCTGACACGCATGGTGCCACTCCGCACGTGCACGTGCAGGCGCTCTGCACCCGTTCAGCCCCAGATGCGTCGGTCGGTAGGTTGGTCCGTATGCGAGCAGTGGTGCAGAGAGTCGACGGCGCGAGCGTCGTCGTCGCAGGAGAGACGGTCGGCGAGATCGTCGGCGAAGGACTGTGTGTGCTGGTGGGAGTCACCCACGAGGACACGCCCGAGAAGGCGGCCCAGCTCGCCAGAAAGCTGTGGTCCGTCCGGATCCTGGAGGGAGAGAAATCCTGTTCGGACGTTAATGCGCCCTTGCTGGTGATTTCTCAGTTCACCCTCTACGGGGACGCCCGCAAGGGCCGCAGGCCCACCTGGAACGCCGCCGCGCCCGGCCCCGTCGCCGAACCCCTCGTCGACGAGGTGGTGGCGCAGCTGCGCGCCCTGGGCGCACGCGTGGAAACGGGCCGGTTCGGAGCGGACATGCGCGTCTCGCTCACGAATCACGGCCCGTTCACGGTCCTGATCGAGGTCTGAAGGAACTGCCGGGCTACGGCTCGACGACGGTCTCCTGCGCGGCGGCCGTGTCGCCGGCGAGCAGCTCCGCGTCCACCGGCACGTTCCGCTTCACCATCGCCAGCGCGATCGGCCCCAGCTCGTGGTGGCGCGCCGAGGTGGTGACGAAGCCGAGCTGCCGGCCCTCGGCGCCGTCGGCCGCCAGCCGGAGCGGGGTGCCGTGGCCCGGCAGATGGACCTCGCTGCCGTCCAGATGCAGGAAGACGAGCCGCCGCGGCGGCTTCCCCAGGTTGTGGACGCGGGCGACGGTCTCCTGCCCCCGGTAGCAGCCCTTCTGCAGGTGCACCGCGCTGCCGATCCAGCCCAGCTCGTGCGGGATGGTCCGGTGGTCGGTCTCGAAGCCGAGCCGCGGCCGGTGCGCCTCGATCCGCAGCGCCTCGTACGCGAGGATCCCAGCGGCCGGACCGTGGGAGGCCGCGAAGGCCTCCAGGTCGGCGCGGGGCAGGAACAGATCACGGCCGTGCGGGGTCTCCCGTACGACCAGCCCCGCCGGGACCTCGGCGATGGAGCCGGCCGGGAGGTGGACGACGGCGAAGTCGTCCGTACGGTCGGCAACCTCGACCCGGTAGAAGAACTTCATCGACTCCAGATAGGCGATGAGCTCCTCGCGCGTGCCGGGCTCGACGTGCGCCCAGACCGTCTCGCCGTCGTCGACGAGGTAGAGCGCGTGCTCGATGTGGCCGTTGGCGGAGAGGATCAGCGCCTCGGTGGCCTGGCCGACCGGCAGCTCGCTGACGTGCTGGGTGAGCAGCAGATGCAGCCAGCTCAACCGGTCGTCCCCGGAGACGGCGACGACACCGCGGTGCGAGAGATCGACGAAACCGTCGCCCGCGGCGAGGGCGCGCTGCTCACGGAACAGATCGCCGTAGTGCGCGGCGACGCCTTCGTCACGGCCTTCGGCGGGGACGGCGCCGGGCAGGGACAGCAGAGGGCTCTTCATGGGGCAAGCCTACGACTGCGTACCGGCGTCCTTGTTCGAGCAGTCCTGACATCGGCCGAAGATCGCGAAATGCTTCATGTCCGTCTCGAAGCCGAAAGTCTCCCGGAGCTTCCCGGTGAACTCGGCGGCCACGTCCACGTCCGCCTCGATGACGTTCGTACAGTCCCGGCAGACCAGGTGGAGGTGGTGGTGCCGATCGGCGAGGTGGTACGTCGGCGCCCCGTGCCCCAGATGGGCGTGCGAGACGAGCCCGAGCTCCTCCAGGAGCTCCAGGGTCCGGTACACGGTGGAGATGTTCACACCGGACGCGGTCTTGCGGACCTCACCGAGGATGTCGTCGGGGGTCGCGTGCTCGAGCGTGTCCACGGCCTCCAGGACAAGCTGGCGCTGGGGCGTCAGCCGGTAGCCGCGCTGCCGCAGGTCGCTCTTCCAGTCGGTGCTCACCACGCCCCCCAGTGTAGGAGGGCGTGGGTGCACACGGCTGTGTCTCGCGTCCGCTACTTCGTCCTACTTGAAGAAGGCGATGCCGTCGTCCGGCAGGTCGCCCAGGCCGCGGGCCATCTCCGCGACCTCCTCCGGCGTCACGACCTTCTTCAGGTGCGCCGACATGTACGGGCGGAGCGGGACCTCGGGGGTCGCCTTCTCGCCGACCCACATCAGGTCGCCCTTGACGTAGCCGTAGAGCCGCTTGCCGCCGCTGTGCGGCCGCGAGGTGGCGGTGCGCGCGACCGCGTCCGTCACCACGTCGATCTGCGGCTTCTTGTCGGCGAGCTCGCCGTACCAGATCTCCGCGACGCCCTGGTCGCGGACCATGACGATCTCGACCTTGCGGTCCTTGTCGATCCGCCAGTAGCCGCTCTCGCTCTCCAGCGGACGGACCTGGTTGCCCTCGCTGTCCAGGACCCACGAGTGCGAGTGGTACTCGATGAAGTCACGGCCGTCGTGGCTGAAGGTCACGGACTGGCCGAAGTTGCACTTCTCCTCGCCGGGGAAGTCGGCTACGCCCGCGCCCTCCCATGTTCCGAGGAGGAACACGAGGGGGACGAGGTCCGGGTTGAGGTCGGACGGGATCTCGATCATGAGCAGCTCTGTCGTTCCGTAGAGGTGATTAGCGCTGGCCCTGGTACAGCTTCTTCACGGCCAGACCGGTGAACGCGAGCACGGCGACGCAGACCAGGGCCAGGAGGGCTTCGAAGAAGATGATCACAGGTGCTCCTCGAATGAGCGGTGAAGGCAGAACGGGCCGGACCCCAGCTTAGTCTGCGGGGGCCCGGCCCTCTCTGTGAGGTGGGTCCAGGGCTGTCCGGTCAGCCCAGGAGCTGGTTCTGCAGCGCGACGGTCTGCTGGAACGGGACCGTGAGCGCCTCCCCCTTACGGGACTGGGTGATCAGCGCGAGGGTGTCACCGGCCTGGATGTAGGCCCAGCGGGTCTGGTCGGCGTTCTGCGGCAGCTCCACGAAGGCGTACGGGACCGTGAACGGCACACGGATGTCGCTCGGGAACTCGCCGTCGATCTGGACCCCCTCGACCCCGTCGAGGAGCGGGCCGTCAACGGTGCCGGCCTCGAGCGCGTCGTCCTTGAAGGCCTCCGCGAAGGCAACCGAGTTGAACCGGAGCAGGTGGATCCGGGTCGTGGTGCCGTCCGGCATGGTCCAGCCCCGGGCGGCGATGTGCCGGAGGGCGGACTCGGCGAGCGGCACGGACAGCTTGACCCGGTCGTCCTTTCGGTACTGGGACAGGAACTGGTCCACGCTGACCCAGCTGCCGTTCAGCTTCGGGTCGGGCGTGGCTCCGGCCGGAGCGGGCAGGAGGAGCTTGCGCAGGTCGGCGTGGTGGATCTCGCCGGTGTTGCCCTCGGTGAAGGGCCTCGGCACGCCGACCGGGAGGGCGGGAAGGCTGATCTTCGGGTACGCCCAGCGGCCGTCGCTCTCGGTCGCGAGACCGGGCACGTCGGTGCGCTCCATGGAGGTGATCCCGAGGGCGGTCCCGGTCCCGATGCCGGCGCACACGAGCACGGCGGCGGTCAAGCGGGCGACGGCCCAGAGGAGCGGCTTGCGGGAGGGCTTGGCGGGCTCGGGCTGCGCGGGCAGGGACTCGGGCTGCGCGGGCAGGGACTCGGGCTGCGCGGGCAGGGACTCGGCGGCCAGCGCAGGAGCGGCCTCCGCCTCCGCCTCCGCCGCCTCATCCCTCTCCGTCTCCATCTGCTGCTCGGTCGTCATACGTACTCCCCCGGGGACTTGATGTGGTCCAGCTGCTTCTTGACCAGGTCGGCGACCTCGGACTTGTCGAACGGCTTGGCGCCGGCGACGGTGACCGTGACCGTGACCTCGGAGTCGTACGCCATGCAGGTCATCTCCTCCAGCTGCTTGCCCTTCTCGTCCTTGTCCAGGTCCTCGTCCGGCGGAAGCATGAAGCAGGCGGAGTTCTTGTGGCCGCTGATCTTCGGCCCCTTGGGGAACTCGAAGAGTTCGAAGAGGCGCTTGCTGACCGCGAACGCCTCACGGAGCTGTTTCTTGTCCTTCATCTGCGTGATGCGGACGTACACGACCGTGTTGCCGTCCTGCGCCGCGAAGGAGCGGACCGCGATGCCCTTGAGGCCGAGCTTCTCGACCTCCTTCTCGTACTCGCGGCGCTTCTTGCCTGCGAGCCCCTTGCCCTCCTGCTTCAGCAGCGCGCGGGCCTCCTGCTCGCTCAGCTCGTCGTCGTTGCCGTACGACTCGGTGTCGGGGCCGAGCTCGTACCCCTCAGGCACGGGCAGGAGCAGCTTGCTCATCGGCGTCGACGCCTTGCCACGCGTCACGCTCAGGGCGGCCGGGTCCTCGTCCTCCGCTGACGTCTCGAGCGCTGCCCAGGTGATCGTCTCCGCGCTGCGGTCGGCGGAGTCGACAGTGACGGCGGTGTACGTGACGCCGCCGCCGATCGCCCCGAGGACGAGGACGGCGGGAAGGACGACGGTCAGCAGCTTGCGCCCACGGCGAGGCTTCCGAGGATCGGCCTCGGGCACGTCCACGGGCGCGGCGAAGGGGTTGTCCGACTCGGTCACGGTGTTCAGGTCCTCGCTCACAGGCGCCCCAGCTGCTTCTCGGCCACCGAACTGATGTCCCTCGCGGAGATCTTTTCGGTGTCGTTGATGAAGATCGCGACCATGATGTCGCCGCGGTGGAAGTACGCCCGGGCGTGGTACGAGTCCAGGTAGCCCGCCTTCCGCTCCACCGGGAACAGGTAGTAACGGCCGTTGGCGGAGCCCTTGATCGGCTCGCCCTCGGACCGGGCGTACTCCTCGTCGGGCATGTAGTCCATCTGGCTGTCGGCGTGGTCCTGCGCGCCGTCGAAATCACTGGAGCGGTACTGGACCAGGGCGATCTCGGTCGTGCGGTACTTGCCGGTCTGCCAGGACGTGGTCGCGATGCGCCGCACTCTGTTGCCCAGCTGATGGTTCAGCGCGCCACCGGGATTGTCGAAATCCCTGGCGTACGCGGGCACCGTCATCCACCCGTCGCGGTCACCGAACACCGTGTCCTTCGCTCCCGCGGGCCGGGGCACCAGCAGCTTGCGCAGATCGCCGTCCGTCTTGACCTTGCGGTCCTCGGCAGCGGTCAGCGGCGCCGGCTTCTGGCCCTTCGGGAGCGGCTTCGGGTAGGCGAGGTCCGGCTGGTTCAGAGCGGGCAGCGGCGTCGGCTCGCGCTCGGCCTGGATGCCGTACCCCACCGCCGTACCGCCGACGATGCCGAGGACGGCGGCGACGGCGATCAACGCGACGGTACGGCCGACCCGGCCGCGGCGCGGCGTCTCCGCAACCGCCTCCGCGTCCCAGGCCGGCACCGGGTCCGGCAGCGGGTCCGGCTCCGCGACCGGCTCCGCGACCGGGGCAACCGGCTCCGCGACCGGTTCCGCGTCCGAAGCCGGCACCGACGCCGACGCCGACTCCGGTGCGATTCCCGGGTTTTCCGTAGTTTCCTTGGCTTCCAAAGGGTCCCCCCACGAGACCTGAAGCGCAGATTCCGTAACCCGCGCACCCAACTGACCCGCGAGTGGTGCATGGGGTTGCAGTGGCTCGCATTACAGTTCGGTATATGGCGAAGAAGCTCGTGATCAAGGTGACCGCCGGGGCCGACGCCCCCGAACGCTGCTCCCAGGCCTTCACCGTCGCCGCGGTCGCCGTGGCCAGCGGGGTCGAGGTCTCGCTCTGGCTGACGGGCGAGTCGTCGTGGTTCGCGCTCCCCGGGCGCGCGGCCGAGTTCGAGCTGCCGCATGCCGCGCCGCTGCCGGACCTGATCGAGTCGATCCTGGCGGCCGGGCGGATCACGCTCTGCACGCAGTGCGCGGCACGCCGCGAGATCACGGAGAAGGACGTCCTGGAGGGCGTACGGATCGCCGGCGCGCAGGTCTTCGTCCAGGAGGCCATGACGGACGGCACCCAGGCGCTCGTCTACTGAGTCACAGCTCTCGGCGTCGTCGCCGGGTCAGCGCTCCCCGTGCTCCCCGCGCTTCTTGCCGTCGAGCTCGTCCCACCACTCGTCGGACTGCGGGTCTCCGGACGGGTCGTCCCACCAGCGGTCCTCGGGCCCCCGCCGATTCGCGATCATCGCGGCGAGCGGCGGGATCACCATGGCGACCACGCACATCCCGATCGCGACCGGCATCGAGAACAGCCGCACGACGGCCCACGCCCCCACGAAGAGCACCAGGCAGATGCCCATCATCCAGAAGTAGGTGTGGCGCCGCCGCGCGTACATACCCTCAGATTACGACCGGACGTCGACCCCGGACAGGTCGGCGGCCGGAGCCGCTCCCTCGCCGTCCCGCTCGCGCGGCGTGACGAGGTCGGCCTGGGCCTCGGCGGCGTCCTGCCCGCCGGTACCGGCCTTCGCCGACCGCCCCAGCCACAGCAGCAGGAGGCCGAGCGTGCCGGCGAGCGCGGGCCAGTAGAAGTACCGGAAGTCACCGGCAGGCACCGTCGGCAGGTAGCCGGCGAAGTACGCCACCCCGCTGATCCCCAGCACCCGGACCGGCATCGCGTACAGCCCGCGGCCCGGCCGGAACGTCAGCGTGAGGCCGACGGCCAGCCAGAACCAGCCGGCGAAGAGGAACGGCAGGTCCTCGCCCATGCCGACGACGTAGTAGCGGAGGATCGCCTTGCGGCGCTCGTCCGGCTCGCCGATTCCGGGGATGTCCGCCAGGCTGCCGTTCTGGAACGTGTATCGGCCCTGGAACAGCACCTTCGAGAAGACCTGCAAGCGGTACTCGGCGTACTGGGGCAGGTGGCTCGGCATCTCGCTGACCCACATGGAGGTCAGCTCGTCCGCGTGCCGGCCCAGGTCCGCCAGACCCGCCGACTTGTCGCGCGGGTAGCACCGCCAGTAGGCGTCGGACAGGTTCTTCTCGGGCAGGCACGCCTTGGCCGTGATGACCATGTTCTGCTGGAAGTCCGGCGTCGTCGCGGCCTTCCCGGCCGCCTCGCGCACCTCGTTCACGGTCAGCACGTGCACCAGGTCGTCCAGCAGGATCTGCGAGAACTGGCGGGTCTCCACCGGCTTGGCGATGCCCGAGACGACCCCGCTCGACACGGCGAAGGCGGCGATCAGCGCGCCGGCCGAGATCAGCCACTTCCGCCGACCGGGCGCGCGCCACAGGGCGCGGACGAGCATGAAGAAGACCGGGATGCCGGCCAGCACCGCGTTCTTGCGGACCAGCAGCGCATAGGCGATCAGGAGCACGCCGAGGACCAGCAGCGCCCAGCGCGTACGGGTGCGGTCGGCCGGCAGATCCCGGGCGACGAAGGCGACGGCGCAGGCGGCGAGGAGGGCGAACGCCATCTGGACGTCCTTCCACACCACCCCGGTGAAGTTCATGACGAACGGGGCGAGGCCGATCGCGAGGATCGCGAGGGAGCCGACCCGCTTACCGGTGCGGACCCAGACCCGCCAGGCGATGACCCACAGCGCCGACCACAGGACCGCGGACTGCAGCGCGGCCATGGCCCCGGCGCGACCGGTCACGTCGATGAGCGCGCGCCACAGCAGCGCCATCACGGGCGGGTGCCAGTCCGTCATGGTCTGGTTGCCCAGCGCCTGCTGGAGCTGGTCGGAGCTGTCCAGGCTCAGGAAGCCGGGCGAGAAGAGGAGGGCGGTGCCCCAGCCGCAGAACACGGCGATGGCGGCGAGAACCCACGGCCACAGCTTTCGATCCGACAGATTTGACCACATCCGCGAGATCGGTCGCACGGGTCGCTCAGGTCTCATGGAGCCGGAGCCTAACAGCACAAGGTCGACACGCTTCACCCACCGAACGTGCATCCGGTGGGCACGAACGGGCTGCTGTCACGCGGCCTGGAACACGTAGCGGCGGTAGACGACGAACCGGACCAATGTGGCCACCGCCCAGCCGAAGAGACGGGTGACGTTGTCGGTGAGCGCCGAGTCGAATCCCAGCTCCCGCGACAGGAAGACCGGTGCGGCCGTGATAACGATCCCGGCAAGATTTACGAGGACGAACACGACGACCTCGCGCGGCGTCGTCTCCGTGCGCTGCTCCCGATACGTCCAGTGCCGGTTGCCGACCCAGCTGACGACCATCGCCGCGGCCGTGGCGACCACCGAGGCCAGGACCGGCAGGGACGCCATGGGCCCGTCCACCGCACCCGGAAGGCCGAAGACCAGGAGGTTGTAGCCGCCGGCGTCCACGACGAAGGCGAGCGCCCCGACGACCCCGAACTTGGCTACTTCCCGCCACAGAGCACGGATGACGTCACGCAGACGGAGGCGGAGGGAGACTTGTGCGGACATGAAAAAGAGAGTAGCCGCAGGGTATTCTCACACGTCTCCACACCATGACCACTCGTCGTATCAACATGCCCCGCTCGCGTCGTGGGTAAACGACCAGCCGAAGGACCAAGAGATGAGACCCACGATCGCCTGCGTCGTCCCCTGCTACAACGAGGAGGCGGCCATCGGCAAGGTGGTCCGTGACCTGCGTGCGGCGCTCCCCGAGGCGGAGATATACGTCTACGACAACGCCTCGACCGACCGCACGGTGGAGGTCGCGCTGGAGGCCGGCGCGACGGTGCGGCACGAGCGTCGCAAGGGCAAGGGCAACGTCATCCGTCGGGCCTTCGCCGACGTCGACGCGGACGCTCTGCTCATCATCGACGGCGACGACACCTACGACGCCTCGCGGGCGCGCGAGATGGTCGACCTGCTCTTCGAGGGCCCGTACGACCACGTCGTCGGCGCCCGCCGCGAGACGGTCGAGGGCGCCTACCGCCCTGGTCACGCGGTCGGCAACAAGATGCTCACGGGCGCGGTCCGCACCCTCTTCGGCAACGACGTCACCGACATGCTGAGCGGCTACCGCGTCTTCTCGCGCCGCTTCATCAAGTCCTTCCCGGCGCTGTCGCACGAGTTCGAGACCGAGACCGAGATGACGGTCCACGCGCTGAACCTGCGGCTCCCCACGGCGGAGATCCCCGTCGACTTCAAGGACCGCCCGGCCGGCAGCGAGAGCAAGCTGCGCACCTACCGGGACGGCTGGCGCATCCTCAAGATGATCCTCGGCCTGGCCCGCCGTCAGCGTCCCTCGCTCTTCCACAGCGTGCTCGCCGGCCTGCTCGCCCTCGTCTCCCTGGGCCTCGGCACGCCGGTCATCGTCGACTACATCAACACGGGCACGGTGCCCCGCTTCCCCACGGCCATCCTCGCCGCAGCGATCATGACCATCGCGGTGCTCGTGCTCCTCGTGGGATACATCCTCGAGTCGTTCATGCACCTGCGCCAGGAGCAGTCCCGCCTCGCCCACCTCGCCTACCCCGCCCCGAGCCGCTCCCCGAAGCAGCTCGACGCGGACGAGACCCCGAGCCGGCAGCAGGAATCCCTGGCCCGCTCGTAGGACCCCGGTCCGGGGGCTTCCCCCCGGACCCCAGGATCGAAGAGGAGGGCCGGGTCACCCGGCCCTCCTCTCGCTTCACCGGACATGCGTGCCCGCATCCGGCGGTTCATCGAGCTGATCTCAACCGTTGCCAGGGGGCTGTCTGCGACGCGCCGCCTACGGTGGCGTCCAACCGTTCCCGAGGACTGAGCGGGAGTGAGTCCTGTTGCCAGGCCTGTTGCTCAGCCGAACGTCCCGAACGGTGTAGGGCGTTCTGGTTCCCCGCGTTCGCTCCGCGTCCGGGCGGCGCGCATCGTGTGCGCGGTCCGGGGACGCGGGGGCGAGGTTCCTCACGCCCAAGAGAGCCCGGTCGGGCCTGGACGGTCCGATGCCCCACACGATCGCTCTGGTCATGTGGGGGCGGTGCCGTCCGTCGCCGGATCGGATGCCCTTGGGCGCGCCTTCCGATCGCGATGCTCGCCGCATCGTGACGGGTGGTCTTCCGTGACTTGCTGGTGAGGGGCTTCTGCCAGTGCTGGGCTCCCCACCGGCTGGTGTAGGCCGGATCGACGGCAATGATGTCGATGCCGGTGGCGTCCGCCATCGAAGCCAACCGCGCCCGCAGCTTGCCGGTCGGCATTCCGGAGATCACGCGCCGGAACTGCTTCTTGCGGCCGTGCTTCTCACGTGTCTTCTCCGCCCTGAAGTCCAGGTCTTCGACGGCAATGGCTTTCACGCGGCAGGCTCGTGCCCAATGCAGGAGCCGGGTGAGGGTGTGGCGGACCTGGGCGTCGCGGTGATCGGCCGACCCGGTCAGGTCGTAGAAGAAGCGACGAGGGTTGCCGATCGGGTTGCCGTGGACATCGAGACGCCAGGCGGCGAGGTGGTCGGCGTTCATGTCCACCCCGATCACACCGCCGCCCAGTGCGGCGGACAGCGGGACCGTCCGGGCCGGGGGATTCTGCCAGGAGGCGGTGAGGTACCAGCGCCCACGCTGAACGTCGTAGTGGATGCGGTACGCGACCGCCCGGTTCGCCTCCACCCGGTCTGCCCACTCGCCGCCCCGGTGCACGAACCGCACCCGCGATGTGAGCACGTACCGGCCATGGCTGACGTTTGCCAGATGCTTGAGCGGGGTGGGGAGCTTGATCGATACCTCGCCGTCGGGAGTAACGCGGATGGTCTCGTTGCCGTACCGCTTCCCCGACTCCCCGTCCGCCTGGCAGAACCAACGCTCGGCTTCCCACCGCGTACGCCACTCGACCTCAGTGAGCTGCGCGGCCTCAAGGTGGTGCCGAATGCGGGCCAGGCGCTTCCCGCCGCGTACCACATGCACGACACCCGCCTCCCGGTCGGCCCGTGCGGCGGCCAGCCGGTTCTCCAGCACCCGCAGGCGCCGCGACTTCGCGTGCCACTCCCGCCGGGTCCGGTATCCGCCCGGGGCATGCTTGGAGCCCCTCTGCCCGACGGCGAGGGACAGGCGGTGCTTGATCGTACGGATGCCGGCCTCAAGAACCTGGATGTAAGCGAGCTGACACCTGCGGGCCAGCGCCCACTGATCATGCGTGGCCTTCGTGATCGCCCCTGCCCAACGCGACGACGAGACCGGGGTGAGCTCCCGCTTCCGCGCCGCCCACGACTCAGCCGAGTGCCCCACCAGCCCGTCCTCACAGCGGGACTTCAGGTCTCTCGACGCGAGCGAACCCAGATGCGCACCCGCCAGCTCAAGGACCTCCTCGTCCCCAGGGGCAAGGTCGTTGAGGCGCGTACGGATCGCCACACCCGACGGTCCCGGAACGACGAACGCCGGAGCGATCGCCCGCAGCGCGGAGTCAGCCATGCCAGGCCGCCAGCAGCACCCGGCGGGCGCATGCCCCAAGTGCCCCCGCCCGCAAAGGCGTCGGCAATCCCTGCACCCGCACCATGAGCTTCACACCGCCCACCGTGCCACCACCGCCCGCACAAACACACCACTACCGCACGCATGCACCACAACAAGCGACAGCTCAAACGCGCGTTCCCATCCACCGTGCATGCGCTACGGAAAATGTCCGCCCTCCTCGTCGCCGACTCATCGAGCAGCGCCCCGAAGCGGCCTTGCCGGCACAGGAAGACCGAAGGGCCGTGCCTCAAGTCCTGGAATAGGCGTCCAACCCGCCAGGAGGCACGGCCCTTCGGCCGGTAGATGGGGCTTCGCGCTGCGCCGACTCCGGCGGCCGGAGGCCGACGCAGCTGCTCGAAGCCCGTGAGGCGCCCCCGCGCCGAGCGGCGCGAGAGGCGCGTCAGGAGATCACACCGCGATGGCGACCTCCGCGAGACCACCGTGCTGGGCCACGACCTGGCGGTCGGCGGTGCCGCCGGGGACCAGGGCGCGGACCGTCCAGGTGCCCTCGGCCGCGTAGAAGCGGAACTGGCCGGTTGCGGAGGTCGGGACCTCCGCGGTGAACTCGCCGGTCGAGTCCAGGAGGCGGACGTAACCGGTGACGGGCTGGCCGTCCTTGGTCACGTAGCCCTGGATGGTGGTCTCACCGGGCTTGATCGTCGAGGCGTCGGGGCCGCCGGGCTGCGCACCGCACATGTCTTCTGTCCTTACGGGTCGGGAGGTCCGGGGAGGGGTCCGGAGGATTACTTGTTGGCGCCGAGCTCGATCGGCACGCCGACCAGGGAGCCGTACTCGGTCCACGAGCCGTCGTAGTTCTTGACGTTCTCGACGCCGAGCAGCTCGTGCAGCACGAACCAGGTCAGCGCGGAGCGCTCACCGATGCGGCAGTAGGCGATGGTGTCCTTCGCCAGGTCGACCTGCTCGTCCTCGTAGAGGGCCTTGAGCTCGTCATCCGACTTGAAGGTGCCGTCGTCGTTGGCGTTCTTCGACCACGGGATGTTGCGGGCGCTCGGCACGTGGCCGGGGCGCTGCGACTGCTCCTGCGGGAGGTGGGCCGGGGCGAGCAGCTTGCCGGAGAACTCGTCGGGCGAGCGCACGTCGACGAGGTTCTGGGCACCGATCGCCTTGACGACGTCGTCGCGGAAGGCGCGGATCGAGGTGTCCTGGGCCTTGGCCTTGTACTCGGTGGCCGGGCGGGCCGGCACCTCGGCGACGAGGTCGCGGGAGTCGAGCTCCCACTTCTTGCGGCCGCCGTCGAGGAGCTTCACGTCCTGGTGGCCGTAGAGCTTGAAGTACCAGTAGGCGTAGGAGGCGAACCAGTTGTTGTTGCCGCCGTAGAGGACGACCGTGGTGTCGTTCGCGATGCCCTTGGCCGAGAGGAGCTTCTCGAAGCCCTCCTGGTCGATGAAGTCGCGGCGGACCGGGTCCTGCAGGTCCTTGGTCCAGTCGATCCGGATCGCGTTGCGGATGTGGTTCTTCTCGTAGGCCGAGGTGTCCTCGTCGACCTCGACGACGGCGACCTGCGGGTTGTCGAGGTTCGCCTCGACCCAGTCGGCGTCTACCAGGACGTCGCTGCGGCTCATGCTGTTTCTCCTCCGGGGCAGTGTTCGGCGGTGTGGCGCGGGGTGGTGCGGGTACGCGTCATCGCGGTGTACGAGGCGCGTACGGCTACACGAGGGGTGGCCCCGACGGATCGTCGAAGGGCCTGAGGAATACGGGAGTCGGGCGTCCCGCTCAAATGGAGCGACAGAGCATGGCGGCGACGCGGCACAGGTCTACTGCCCGCCGCTTCGTGAGATCCGCCTGTCGCTTCATGGCCACGATCGTAGGGACGGACAGGCAGCCGTGTCACCGGTGTGTCGTATTTTGAGACGCGATCGTCCGAGATGTGGGACGTGATCACACGGAAAGGGGCTCCGGCCCGGCTCCGGACCGAGGTGTCCAGGTTCCGCTTCTACGGATCGGACACGGCCGTCTCAGCATGTGGCCGAGCGCACCCGTGGCGCCGGACCAAGGGGGCGGATCAGCCCGCCAGGACGACGTCCTTGCCGGTCACGGTGATGGCCACCCCGTCCTCGCGGGCCTCGACCTTCTCCAGCTTCATGCCCGCCGGCAGCCCGCCGATCTCCCGGTCGAAGTCCGTGCGCTTCCGGACCAGACCCTCGAGGCCGGGAATGCCGTCACCGGGCACCTCGTCGGCCCGCACCCGGATCGTGTCCCCGTCGACGAGCGTCACCGACGAGACGACGCTGCGGGTGAGCGTACGACCCAGGATCTCGACCGCGCCCGTGACCTTCACCTTGCCGTTGCCGCCGTAGGCGACCTTCACCTCGCGCTCGGAGGCCGCGGCGAGGTCCGCGTACGAGATCAGCGCGGTCCCGCTGACGGTGCCCGCGCGGGCGCTCGTGTAGTCCTCGTTCAGCGTCACGTCGTGGAGCGCCGCGGTCAGCTCGCCGATCCGGATCTTCCGGCCGCCGGCCGTGGCGTCGACCCCGGTCAGCACCACGTCGACCTCGTCGAACCGCTTGTCCATCGCCTGGGTCAGGAAGGGGAAGCCCTTGATGTCGACGTCCGTCGAGCCGGCCCGCGCGGGGCCGAGCCGGACCCGGTCGGCGGCCTCGGACTCGGCGTAGGCGACCGCGAGGCGGTCGACTCCCACGAAGAGCCCACCGAGCACGATGGCCACGATCAGCAGTATGCGCAGTGCCCGCATGGCCTGTCCGCCCCCAAGAAAGTCTCCGGCCCCCCGACACGAAGATCGACGCGTCGGGGGGCCGGATGGTTCCCGGGAGCTGCCAGGGGTCAGGCGAGCGCGCGGCCCAGCAGATAGACGGCGGGGGCGGCGACGGTCAGCGGGAGCGCGACCCCGGCGGTCATGTGGACGAAGCGGGACGGGTAGTCGTAGCTCGCGGCCCGCAGCCCGACCAGCGCGCACACCCCGGCCCCGAGGCCGAGCAGCGCCCCGGAGGCGCCCAGGTCGGTGAGCCCGCCGGCCGCGATGCCGGCGCCCGCGGCGGCGAGGAGCGCCACGACGACGGAGGCCGGGCCCGGCAGCGGCAGCGCCCGGGCGAGCACGGCGGCGGCGACGGCGACCCCGCCGACGACCACGGCGTCGGGGGCGGCGCCGAGGTGCCCGGTGGCCACGATGGTCAGCGCGGCCGAGGCGACGGTCGCCATCAGGCCGTACATGCGCTCGTCCGGGTCGGCGTGGCTGCGCAGCTGGAGGACGAGGGTGAGGAGGACCCAGACGCCGAGGGTGCCCATGATCGCGGCGGGGGCGTTCTCCCGGCCGGCGGCGAGCAGCGCGACGTCGGCGGTCAGGCCGCCCGCGAAGGCCAGGGCGATGCCCTGGCGGGCCGGCCACATGCCGTTGAGCCGGAACCAGCCGGCCGCGGTGACGGCCTGGAGCAGCACGAGCGGCACGAGCAGCCCGTACGGGCCGACGGCCGCGCCCGCGGCGAGCAGGATGCCGAGGCCCGCGGTGAGGGCGGCCGGCTGCATCCCGGGCTCGATGATCGGCGAGCGGCCCTCGGCCCTGGCGCGCTGGGCGTCGGTGACACGGGTGTTGCCGCCCGTGGTCGGCGAGCTGTACGGGGTGGCGTCGGCGGCGGCCTGCGGCTCCGCGACAGGGGCCGGGGCCGGGGCGCCGTACGCGGCGGCGTCGTACGCGGCCCGCTCGTAGGCGGACGCGTCGTAAGGAGCCGGCGTCTCCGGGGGCAGCGGGTGGGAGCCGGAGCCCTGCGGCGGCAGATACGTGGTGTCGTACGTCACCGGCTGCGGCGCCTGCCCGCCCGCGGGCCGGACCACCGGCTGGTACTGCGTGTCCCAGGTCTGGCCCTCCCACGTCTGGGTGACCTGCGGGTCCTGGTAGCCGTACTGCTGCCCTGCGTACGGGTCGTGGCCCGGATCGTACGGCTGCTGCTGATCGCTGCTCATGCTGTGCGGTTCACCCTCCTGCGAACGGCGGGAGCACCTCGACCGTGCCGCCCTCGGCAAGGCGTACGGTCTCATGCGCGCGGGTCCCGACGGGGTCACCGTCGATGAGGAACGAACACCGCTGGAGTACGCGGACGAGCTCGCCCGGGTGCTTCTCGCGGGCCGCCTCCAGCGCCTCGGCCAGGGTGTCGGCGGTGTACGGCTCCTCGGCGACACCGGCGGCGGCCTTGGCCGCGGCCCAGTAGCGGATGGTTCCCGCTGCCATAACGGCGCTCCCTTCGTTCGTGTGCGCGCCGCTGTCCATGATGGGCTATCGGCGCGTGAGCCAGTCCCCCAGACGGCGCAGCAGCTCCTCGTCGGCCGCGTTCTCGGCGTGGCCCATGCCGCGCTCCAGCCACAGCTCGCAGCCGGCGGCCGCCGCCAGCATCCGGGGGTGGTCGAGCGGGAAGTACGGGTCGCGGTCGCCGTGCACGATCAGCAGCGGGGTGGGCGCGATCAGCGGGGCCGCCTCCACGGGCGACAGCGGTACGGGATCCCAGTCGCGGTTGTCGATCCGCGTCCGGAGCCCGTAGCGGCCGACCAGGCGGCCCATCGGCCGGGTGATGACCCAGTGGACGCGTCGCATCGGGGGCGTACCCCGGTAGTACCAGCGGGCGGGGGCGCTGACCGCGGCGACCGCGTCGGTGTGCCCGCCCGTGTCCCGTTCCAGAGCCGCGTGGCGCAGGACGATCGAGCCGCCCATGGAGAAGCCGACGGTCGCCACGCGCGCGTGGCCCAGCTCGCGGGCCCAGCGCACCGCGGCCGCGAGGTCGAGGACCTCCCGGTCGCCGACGGTGGAGCGGCCACCCGATCGGCCGTGGCCGCGGAAGGAGAAGGTGACGACGGCCGCCTGCCGCGCGAGGGCGGCCGCGGCCCGGCGGACGGCGGGCCGGTCGGCCGACCCGGTGAACCCGTGTGCCAGGACGACAGCCGTATCGGTGACTCCGCGCGTACACGGTTCGTAAACAGCCTCGATACGAACACCGTCTTCGGTGAGCAAAGTGGCACGCTGGGAGCCGGATGTGGTCGAGGAAACATCCACGATGTGAAATCGGCCCTCTGCCTCGGAACTCATGTGGGCTATTCTGCTTGCCAGAGGATCCGGGCAACGCAGCCCCCGGGTCCTTTTGTGTTTCCGGACCGTTGTTACGGACGGATGAACGAAAGCTCTCAGGGCGCGAGAGCCAGCAGTGATGCGTACGAAGCAGTGCCGTAGTCCTCGCAGGGACCGAGGAGGAACCGACGTCATGGACGAGCGAACCGAGCACGACCGACAGACGACCGAGTCGACCACCGGGGCAGGTGGGGGCCGATGAGCTCACTGCTGCTCCTGACCAACGCACTCCAGCCGTCGACCGAGGTGCTTCCCGCACTCGGCCTGCTGCTGCACAACGTGCGGGTGGCCCCCGCCGAGGGTCCCGCGCTTGTGGACACCCCCGGCGCGGACGTCATCCTGATCGACGGCCGGCGCGACCTCCCGCAGGTGCGCAGCCTCTGTCAGCTGCTCCGCTCCACCGGGCCCGGCTGTCCGCTGATCCTCGTCGTCACGGAGGGCGGTCTCGCGGCCGTCACCGCCGACTGGGGCATCGACGACGTCCTCCTCGACACCGCGGGTCCGGCCGAGGTCGAGGCCCGGCTGCGGCTCGCGATGGGCCGCCAGCAGATCGTCTCCGACGACTCCCCGATGGAGATCCGCAACGGCGATCTGTCGGTGGACGAGGCGACGTACAGCGCCAAGCTCAAGGGCCGGGTCCTGGACCTCACCTTCAAGGAGTTCGAGCTCCTGAAGTACCTCGCGCAGCACCCGGGCCGGGTCTTCACCCGCGCCCAGCTCCTCCAGGAGGTCTGGGGGTACGACTACTTCGGCGGCACCCGAACGGTGGACGTCCACGTCCGGCGTCTGCGGGCGAAGCTCGGCCCCGAGCACGAGTCGCTGATCGGCACCGTCCGCAACGTCGGCTACCGCTTCGTCACCCCGGAGAAGGTGGAGCGCGCGGCGGAGGAGGCGCGGGCCAAGGAAGAGGCCCGGGTCAAGGGCGCCGCCCGGGATGTCACTCCGTCGGAGGACCTGGACGTGGTGGATGCCACAGTGCGACCTGCCGGTAGGTAGGTCACCCCGCGTAGACTGCCGCGCGTGGCCAAGGTGACGCGGGATGACGTAGCTCGACTGGCGGGTACTTCGACCGCGGTCGTGAGTTACGTCATCAACAACGGACCCCGGCCGGTTGCCCCGGCCACGCGCGAGCGTGTCCTCGCCGCCATCAAGGAGCTGGGCTACCGGCCCGACCGGGTGGCCCAGGCGATGGCGTCCCGCCGCACGGATCTCATAGGCATGATCGTCCCGGACGCGCGCCAGCCGTTCTTCGGGGAGATGGCGCACGCCGTCGAACAGGCCGCCGCCGAGCGCGGGAAGATGGTCCTGGTCGGCAATTCGGACTATCGGGACGAGCGCGAGGTCCACTATCTCCGCGCCTTCCTCGGGATGCGCGTCTCCGGCCTGATCCTGGTCAGCCAGGGCATGAGCGAGCGGGCCGCGAGCGAGATCGAGGCCTGGGACGCCCGGGTCGTGCTGCTGCACGAGCGGCCCGAGGCGCTGGACGACGTCGCCGTCGTCACGGACGACATCGGCGGCGCCCAGCTCGCCACGCGGCACCTCTTGGAGCACGGGCACCCGTACGTGGCGTGCCTCGGCGGTGTGCCGAACACCCCGGCGGTCGGCGACCCGGTCGCCGACCACGTCGAGGGCTGGCGGCGCGCGATGCTCGAGTCCGGGCGGTCGGTCGAGGGCCGGCTGTTCGAGGCCCCGTACAACCGCTACGACGCGTACCAGGTCGCCCTGAAGATCCTCTCCGGCCCGGACCGGCCGCCGGCCATCTTCTGCTCCACCGACGACCAGGCCTTCGGCGTGCTGCGCGCGGCCCGCGAGCTGCGCATCGACGTGCCGACCGAGCTGGCGGTGGCGGGCTTCGACGACGTGAAGGAGGCGGCCCTCACGGACCCGCCGCTGACGACGATCTCCTCGGACCGGCCCGCGATGGCCCGGGCGGCGGTGGATCTCGTCCTCGACGACTCCCTGCGGGTGGCCGGCTCGAAGCGCGAGCGGGTGAAGCAGTTCCCCTCGGCGCTGGTCGTCCGCCGTTCCTGCGGCTGCCACGGCTAGACCTCGCGACGACCTTGATCCCGACGGTCTTTATTTAGGGCATACAGGGTTCTGTCGGGCTTCTCAGGCCGTCCTCAGAGAGCTCTCATGAACGGCTCCGAGAGTCGTAGCCATGACGGACTACCAGCAGCAGCCGCAGCAGCCGTACTACCCGCCGCAGCCTCCGCACCCGCCGTACGACCCGACGCAGCCGGTCACCACGGAGCCGGGTACGACGATCTGGCCGTCCGGTGGACACGTGCCGCCCCCGGTCGCGCCCGCCGCCCCCGGCCCCGCCCACGCGGCCCCCGAGCCGCGCAGGCGCGCCAAGCGGGGCGTGGGTCTCCTGGCGGCGGTGGCGATCGCCGCGGCGGCCGTCGGCGGCGGCACCGCGACGCTGGTCCAGCAGCTCACCGCGGACACCACGACGAGCGCGACCGGCGTGAGCGGGACGAACGTGTCCACGAGCAGCAAGGGCACGGTCGCCGGGGTCGCCGAGGCCGTCTCCCCGTCGATCGTGGAGATCTCCGCGACCTCGACCTCCGGCAAGTCCACCGGCTCCGGCGTGATCATCACCGGCGACGGCGAGATCGTCACCAACAACCATGTGATCTCCGGCGCCTCCTCGATCAGCGTGCAGCTGTCCAACGGGAAGTCCTACGAGGCGAAGGTCGTCGGCACGGACCCCGACAAGGACCTGGCCCTGATCAAGCTGGAGGGCGCGTCGGGCCTGAAGGCGGCGACGCTCGGGAACTCCGACAACGTGAAGGTCGGCGACGAGGTCGTGGCGATCGGCTCCCCCGAGGGCCTGACCGGCACGGTCACCAGTGGCATCGTCTCCGCCCTCGACCGCGATGTGACCGTGGCCAAGGACGACGGCCAGGACCAGCAGCAGCAACCGCAGTACGACCCGCGGCAGGGCTGGCCCTTCGAGTTCGGCGGGCAGCAGTTCAACGGCGACACCGGCTCGTCGAAGACGACGTACAAGGCGATCCAGACGGACGCCTCGCTCAATCCGGGGAATTCCGGCGGCGCGCTGATCAATATGAACGGCGAGATCATCGGGATCAATTCGGCCATGTATTCGCCGAGCGCTTCGAGCGGTTCCTCGGCCGGCAGCGTCGGCCTCGGATTCGCCATCCCGGTCAACACCCTCAAGGCCGACCTGGACAACCTCCGGTCCGGCGACGGCAACTGAACACGTGCGAGGCTGGCCCCATGACTGGCCCGGTGAATGAAGGCGACCGCATCCTCATCGTCGACGACGAGCCCGCCGTGCGGGAGGCGCTGCGGCGCAGTCTCGCCTTCGAGGGGTACGGGACCCAGGAGGCCGTCGACGGCGTCGACGCCCTCGCCCGGATGGAGTCGTACGCCCCCGACCTCGTGGTCCTCGACATCCAGATGCCGCGCATGGACGGCCTGACGGCGGCTCGCCGCATCCGGGCCTCCGGTTCGACCGTGCCGATCCTGATGCTCACCGCGCGGGACACGGTCGGCGACCGGGTGACGGGGCTCGACGCGGGCGCCGACGACTACCTGGTGAAGCCCTTCGAGCTGGACGAGCTGTTCGCGCGGATCCGGGCCCTGCTGCGGCGCAGCTCGTACGCGTCGGCCGGCGAGCCGCAGCCCGAGGGCGATGTACTGAGCTTCGGCGATCTGCGGATGGACCTGGCGACCCGCGAGGTGACGCGGAGCGGGCGGCCGGTGGAGCTGACCCGGACGGAGTTCACGCTCCTGGAGATGTTCCTGGCGCATCCGCGCCAGGTGCTGACGCGGGAGCAGATCCTGAAGGCGGTGTGGGGCTTCGACTTCGAGCCGAGCTCGAACTCGCTGGACGTGTACGTGATGTATCTGCGGCGGAAGACGGAGGCGGGCGGCGAGCCCCGCCTGGTGCACACGGTGCGGGGCGTGGGGTACGTCCTGCGCGGCGGAGGCCCGGAGTGAGCGGTCCTGTGGTGTGGTTCCGGTCGCGGCCGCTGCGGTCGCGGCTGGCACTCCTGACGGCGACGGCGGTCGCGGTGGCGGTGGCGGCGGTGTCGCTGGCGTGCTGGTTCGTGACGCGGGCGCAGCTGGAGGCGGAGCTGGACTCCTCGCTGCGCAGCAGCCGGCTGGACGCGGGTTCGGTGCAGGCGCTGCTCGCCACGTGCCGGGAGCAGAGCGAGACGCCGGTCGCGACGGCCGGTTCGTACACGGTCCAGATCATCCTGACCAACGGGACGGTCTGCACGTCCGGGGCGTCTCCGGTGCGGGCGGAGGCGAGCGACCTGGCGGTGGCGCGCGGGCAGTTGCCGTACGCGCTGCACACGACGAAGGCGGACAACGGCGCCGAGATGCGGGTCTACACGTATCCCGAGCAGCAGGGCCCGCTCGGGATCGGGGTCTCCGTCGCGCGACCCCTGTCGGAGATCGACAACTCGATGTCCACCCTGCGCTGGGTGCTGCTGCTGGTCTCGGGGATCGGTGTCGTCGGCGCCGGGGCGGCCGGGCTGTGGGTGGCGCGGACCGGGCTCGAGCCGGTGAACCGGCTGACGGGCGCGGTCGAGCACGTGGCCGCGACCGAGGATCTGACGGTGCGCATCCCGGTCGAGGGCGAGGACGAGATCGCCCGGCTCTCGCGCTCCTTCAACGCGATGACGGCCGCGCTGGCCGTCTCCCGGGACCGTCAGGCGCAGCTGATCGCGGACGCGGGCCACGAGCTGCGGACCCCGCTGACCTCGCTGCGGACGAACGTCGAGCTGCTCGCGCGCAGCGAGGAGACCGGCCGGGCCCTGCCGCCCGAGGACCGGCGGGCGCTGATTGCCTCGGTGAAGGCGCAGATGACGGAGCTGGCCGCGCTGATCGGCGACCTTCAGGAGCTGGCCCGCCCGGACGCGGTGCAGCCGGGCCCGCTGGAGGTCGTACCGCTCCACACGATCCTGCGCTCGGCCCTCGACCGGGCGCGGCTGCGCGGCCCCGAGCTGACCTTCCGTACCGATCTGGCGCCCTGGTACGTGCGGGCGGAGCCGGCGGGTCTCGAGCGTGCGCTGGTGAACGTCCTGGACAACGCGGTGAAGTTCTCGCCGCCCCGGGGCACGGTCGAGGTGACCCTGATGCGCGGCGAGCTGACGGTCCGCGATCACGGTCCCGGCATCGCGCCCGAGGAACTCCCCCATGTCTTCGACCGCTTCTGGCGCTCCCCCTCGGCCCGTAGCCTGCCCGGCTCGGGTCTGGGCCTCTCGATCGTGGCCCGTACGGTGCAGCAGGCGGGCGGCACGGTGGTGCTGACGGCGGCGGAGGGCGGCGGCACGGCGGCGGTCGTGCGTCTGCCGGGCGCGCCGACGCCTCCGCCGTCAGTTGTGGCGGATGAGGGACTCGACCAGTCCTGAGCGGGTGTTCGGGTAGTCCATGGGGACGATGCCGAGGCCCTTCCAGCCGCTCGCCGTGGAGTCGAGGAAGCCGTGGACGCGCGGGTTGAGGTTGTCGGAGTTCCAGCGCGGCGGCAGTGAGGCGGACGTGCTGACGAAGTTGATGTACAGCTTGCCGGGCTGCTCGACGGCCTTGCGGAAGTGGGCCTCGATCTTGGGGTACTTGGCGTTGGGCAGGGCGTTCCAGTCGTCCTGGATCGCGATGGCCCCGCCGTCCCACCACTTGAGGCCGGGCAGTCCGCCGTTGTCGGCGATGAGGACGACCTTGCCGCGGGCCTGGCCCAGGGTGGGGAGCGTGTCGCCGATGCGGAAGAGGGAGCGCCAGCCCCGGTTGTCGAGGTAGTCGGTGAAGATCGCGCCGAAGGTCGCGTCGGAGTCCGACGAGTACTCCTGCTTGACCCGCATGAGGACGGTCTCGGAGGGGTGGGCGGCGAGGAAGTCGCGGCAGGCGATGAGGACGTCGCCGAACATCATGTTCTGGTACGAGGCGCCGTGGTGGATGGCGAAGGAGCCGCCGGTGACCCGGCAGCGGATGTCGAGGAACCGGATTCCGGAGGCGAGCTGCTGCGCGATGGTGGTGTTCTGGCACTCGGACCAGGGGCCGCCGAAGCGGGCGCCGGAGTCGTGGGTGCCGGGGATGGTGAGCTTCTGGAGCGGGGTGGGGTCGCCGTGGCCGGCCATCCAGTCCTGGGTCGCGAGCGCCCGTGCGGAGGGGGCCCCGACCAGGAGGACGGCACCGGCTGCCGCGGCTCCCGCGAGAAAGCTTCTTCGGTCCATGCGCGGAGTATGGCGCGTACACGTCAAGCTGCGCCAGAGTGCCGCGCCTGCGAAAAAAGGGGCGGCGGACCGTCGAAACGATCCGCCGCCCCCGCTCCGTGAGGAACTACTTCACGACCGTGATCCGGCCCGTGGCCGGCGGGGCCAGCGGGGCGCTCGCGGTGGAGTGGGCCCCCAGGTAGGCGGTGAACAGGTCCAGGTCGGACGCGCCGACCAGCTTGTTCTTGTGCTCCTTCAGGACGGCGAAGCCGTCACCGCCACCGGCCAGGAACTCGTTCATCGCGACCCGGTAGGTCTTCGACGGGTCGATCGCCTCGCCGTTCAGCTTCACCGAGGAGGTGACGATCCGGTCGGCGCCGGTCTTCGTCATGTCCAGGGTGTACGTGAAGCCCTTCGACACCTGGAGGATCTTCGGGGCCGCCTGGTTGGCGCCGCTGACCTGCTGCTGGAGCGCGGTGATGAGCTGCGCGCCGGTCAGGTCGACCGCCGTCATCATGTTGGTGAACGGCTGGACCGTGTACGCCTCGCCGTAGGTCACGACCCCGTCGCCCTCGGCGCCGGACGCCTTGTGGACCAGCGGCGCGCGGACACCGCCCGGGTTCATCAGCGCGAGCTGCGCGCCGCCCTTGTCGGCCGGGGCCATGCCCTCGAGCTGCGCGTCGGCGATCAGGTTGCCCAGAGGCTTCTCGGGCGCGTCGAAGGGGTTGTCGACGTCGCCGGAGATGTAACCGACCGGACGGCTCGCGATCGGGGCGGCCAGCGTCTTCCAGCGGTCGATCAGCCGGGTCATGTCCTCGGCCTTCGCCACGTCACGGGTGACGACGTGGTTCGCGGAGGCGACGGCGGTCCGGACGATGTCCTTGGAGCGACGGTCGTAGGTGAGCGTCGTGTCCGTGTACAGCTTGCCGAAGGAGGCCGCCGAGGTGACCGTGCGCGGCTTGCCCGCCGGGTCCGCGATGGTGCACGCGTACGCCTGGTGCGTGTGACCGGTGACCAGGGCGTCGACCTGCGGGCTGACGTTCTTGGCGATGTCCACGATCGGACCGGAGATGCCGTCGCCGGGGCCGGGGCTGTCGCAGTCGTAGTTGTACGAGCCCGAGGCCGGCGCACCGCCCTCGTGGAGCAGCGCGACGATCGACTTGACGCCCTTGCGCTCGAGGATCTTGGTGTACTTGTTGATCGTCTCGACCTCGTCGCCGAACTTCAGGCCCTTGATGCCCTCGGCCGAGACGATGTTCGCCGTGCCCTCCAGGGTCACGCCGATGAAGCCGATCTTGACCCCGTTGCGCTCCCAGACGAAGTACGGGTCGAGCAGCGGCTTGCCGGTCTTCTCGTTCGTCACGTTGGCCGCGAGGTACGGGAAGTTCGCGCCCTCGAACTCCTCGCCCTCCTCGAAGCAGCCGGCGGTCGGGTGACAGCCGCCGTCCTGCATGCGGGCGAGCTCGCGCGCGCCCTCGTCGAACTCGTGGTTGCCCACGGAGCTCACGTCGAGCTTCAGGCGGTTGAGCGCCTCGATGGTCGGCTCGTCGTGGAAGAGCCCGGAGACCAGCGGGGAAGCGCCGATCATGTCGCCCGCCGCGGCGGTGACGGAGTACCGGTTGCCCTCGCGGGCCTGCCGCAGATGCGTGGCGAGGTACTCGACGCCACCGGCGTCGATGGTCCTGGTGGTGCCGTCCTCGTTGGTGTGCGTGACCCGCCCGGACGAGCCGGTCGGCGGCTCCAGGTTGCCGTGCAGGTCGTTGAAGGAGAGCAGCTGGACGTCGACGTAGCGCCCGTGGCCGCCGCCGCTGTCCTTGGTGCCCGAGGCGCCCGCGGGCAGCGCGGCGACGAGCGCGCCGACCGTGGCGAGCCCCGCACCCACGGCGAGTATCCGCCGCGCCGTCCTCTTCTTCTTCGGTGTCGCTCCCATTGCTCCCCTTGTCCCCGCGCCCCTCGTGGGGCGCCAACTCGACTGCTGACCAGCCAGCGCAGCCTAGAGTCAACGCGCGTAGCGCAACAGGGGGTACCGGGTTACAACTAGGTTGATTCCGTAGCCTCGGAGGCATGACTCCTGGCCGTAGGCTCGGAGGCATGACTCCTGACGCGGCACCGGCCCTCGAACCCGGCCGGCAGATCCTCACCCTCGACGAGCTCTCCCCCGAGCAGGTCCAGGACGTCCTCGACCTGCTGGAAGCAGCCGACCGCGCCGACGGCATGCACGCCGTGTCCGAGCAGGGGCGGCTGTATCTGCGGCACGGCAGGCGCGAGGGCGTACGGCACTTCCTGCTCACCGTCGGATCACACCTCTACGGCTACGCCCAGCTGGAGGACACCGACCCGGTGGAGGCCCCGGCGGCCGAGCTGGTCGTGCACCCCTCGCACCGCGGCCGCGGCCACGGGCGGGCGCTCGGGACGGCGTTGCTCGCGGCTTCGGGGAAGCGGCTGCGGGTGTGGGCGCACGGCGGGAAGTCCGCGGCCCGGCACCTGGCCCAGGTGCTCGGCCTGACCCTGTTCCGCGAACTGCGCCAGCTGCGCCGCCCGTTGGTGCCGCTCGACATCCCCGAGCCGGTACTGCCCGAGGGCGTCACCGTCCGTACGTTCGTACCCGGCCAGGACGACACGGCCTGGCTCGCCGTCAACGCGGCCGCCTTCGCCCACCACCCCGAGCAGGGTTCGCTCACCCAGCGGGACCTGGACGACCGCATGTCCGAGCCGTGGTTCGACCCGAAGGGCTTCTTCCTCGCGGAGAAGGACGGCCGGCTGATCGGCTTCCACTGGACGAAGGTGCACGCCGAGGAGCAGCTCGGCGAGGTGTACGTGGTCGGGATCCTGCCGGAGGCCCAGGGCAGCGGCCTCGGCAAGGCGCTCACTGCGATCGGGCTGCGGCACCTGGCGGCGCAGACACTGCCGACGGCGATGCTCTACGTGGACGCGGACAACACGGCGGCGGTCACGGTGTACGAGCGGCTGGGCTTCGTCACGCACGAGGTGGACCTGATGTACCGCACGGAGTCCTGAACGGACCTGACGGAGTCCTGAACACGCGGTGAGAAGGGGGCGGTTGACACCGCCCCTTCTTTCCACCACCCTTTCACTACTTGATTAGTGAAAGGGTGGTGAAGGGGAACGTGCTCGAGTACCGGATCGACCGGCGCAGTGGAGTCGCCACCTACCTCCAGATCGTCCAGCAGACCAAACAGGCCCTGCGCATGGGCGTCCTGGAACCCGGCGACCGCCTGCCCACCGCGCGCGAGGTCGTCGAGGCGACGGCCATCAACCCGAACACGGTCCTCAAGGCCTACCGCGAGCTGGAGCGCGAAGGACTCGTCGAGGCCCGCCGCGGCCTCGGCACCTTCGTCCGCGCGACGCTCGGGACCGGCCCCGCCGACTCGCCCCTGCGCGGCGAACTCGCCGACTGGGCGCGCCGGGCGCGGGAGGACGGCCTGGAGCGCGAGGACGTGGCCGCGCTCTTCACTTCCGTACTGAAGGAATTCTTCGAGGGGGACGCATGACCAGTGGTACGGCCCTGAGCACCGAGGGCCTCGGCAAGCGGTACGGCGGACGGGGGGCCGGCTGGGCCCTGAAGGACTGCTCCTTCAGCCTCCCCACCGGCCGCGTCTGCGCCGTCGTCGGCCCCAACGGAGCCGGCAAGTCCACGCTCCTCGCCCTCGCCGCCGGACTGATCAGGCCCACCGAGGGCACGATCCACGCCCCCGCCCGCGAGAACCTCGCATACGTCGCCCAGGACAAGCCGCTCTACCCGCAGCTCACCGTCGCCGAGACGCTCAGGATGGGCCGCGAGCTCAACCCCGGCCGCTGGGACGGGGCCATCGCCGAGCGGATCACCGCCGAGCTCGACCCCGCCGCCCGCGTCCGCACGCTCTCCGGCGGCCAGCGCACCCGCGTCGCGCTCGCCCTGGCCCTCGGCAAGCGGCCGGAACTGATGCTCCTCGACGAGCCGATGGCCGACCTGGACCCGCTCGCCCGCCACCAGCTCATGGGGGTCCTGATGGCCGACGCCGCCGAACGCGGCACGACGGTCGTCATGTCCTCGCACATCCTCGGCGAGCTGGAGGGCGCCTGCGACCACCTGCTCCTCGTCGAGGGCGGCTGCGTCCGCCTCGACGGCGCCATCGACGACCTCCTCGCCGCGCACACCCTGCTCCGGGGCCCGGTCGCCGACCTCGCCCCGCACCGCGTGATCGAATCCCGCACGACGGGACGCCAACTCACCGCGCTCATCCGGCGGGAGGGTCCGGTCGAAGGGCCTTGGGAAGCGACGGCCCCGTCCCTCGAAGACCTCCTCCTCGCCCACCTCCGCGTCTCCCGCACCACCCCCGAAGGAGCCTCCGCATGAGCGCCGTCACATTGAAGGGCACCCACTGGGTGACGGTCCGCCAGCACCGGCGGGCCCTGTGGGTGGCGGCGGCCGCGACGGCCCTGTCCCTCGCCGTCCTCGCAGGGCTGCGGCTGTGGGACGCCTCCACCGCGGACACGTACGTGGAGGACGGCTACAGCATCCCCTCCGACGACAACCGCGGGTTCGGCATCCTGCGCCTGGCCATGGAGTACGCCGGCATCGGCATGGTCCTCCTGCCCCTCGTCGTCGGGGCCTTCGTCGCGGGCCCGCTGATCGCCCGCGAGCTGGAGAGCGGCACGTACCGGCTCGCGCTCACCCAGTCCGTCACCCCCACGCAGTGGCTCCGCGCGAAGATCCTCACCGCGGCCGCCGCCGCGCTCGTGGTCACCCTCGCCCTCATGGTGATCTACCGGATCGGCTGGGGCCGGGTCTCGGGCACCTGGCAGCTGAACTGGTCGGACCGCGGCCCGTACGAGGCGACCGGAATTGTCCTCGTCGCGTACGTGCTCCTCGCCGTCGCCGTGGGCGCGCTCCTCGGGCAGCTGATCCGGCGCACACTCGTCGCCATGACGGCGACCGGCCTGTTCACCGGCCTGGTCCTCGCCGTGCTCGGCGCGCTGCGCTGGGACTTCCTGCCGGTACGGACCGTCACCGGACCGATCAGCTCGCAGTCGGGGCCCCTCCTCATCCCCGCCGACGGACTGATGATGGACATGGGCCTGCTCACCGCGGACGGGCGCCGCATCGCCGAATGGTCCTGCTACGACGGGTCGCAGAACGCCGACACCTGCTACGCCGGCAAGGGCGTCACCGGCCAGTACGTCGACTACCACCCCTCCACCCACTTCTGGCCCACCCAGCTCATCGAGACCGGCATCGTCCTCGCCCTCGCCGCCCTCGCCCTGCTCGCCGCCTTCCGTGTCCTGCGCACCCGGCACCCGTAGCCGCCGCCCGGCACACGTAACGTAGGAATCAAGCCACCGAGAATCGGTCGGCGGGGCCCTTGAGGGGCCCCGCCCCCGATTCCCGCACGTCATGTCGTCGTTACCGGCCATTCAGACGCGCTTGCGACGCTCACGCAATGAAGCCCGCCGTGCCTCCTCTCGCCAAGGGGCTCCCCAAAGGGAGACTTCCCTCGCCCACGGCCCGCTCCGACGCGCCCGACCACCCCTTCGCGCGGAAGAATGGGGCCATGAGCCAGCAGCCTGCCGAGGTCCCGGTCCAGTCCTCCGCCACGCCGTCCGCGAAGAACGCCAAGACGTCCGCGAAGACGCCCGCAAAGCCGTCCGCGAAGACGTCCGCGAAGAGCGCCGAGAACGGCGAGCCGACCGCCCAGCCGTCCGTCGGTTCCATAGCCGCGCACCGCTCCCACGCCGTCAACGCGGGCCCGGCCTCGGACCTCGCGCCCGAGCTGGACACCGACCTCGACGCGTACGAGGACGACAGCGCCGAGGGCGAGCTCCCCCAGGGCCGCTTCCTCGACCGCGAACGCAGCTGGCTCGCGTTCAACGAAAGGGTCCTCGAACTGGCCGAGGATCCCACCACACCCCTCCTCGAACGGGCTAACTTCCTCGCCATCTTCGCGTCGAACCTCGACGAGTTCTTCATGGTGCGCGTCGCCGGCCTGAAGCGCCGGATCGCCACCGGCGTCGCCACGCGCTCCGCCTCCGGACTGCAGCCCCGCGAGGTGCTCGACCTGATCTGGACCCGCTCGCGCGAGCTCATGGCCCGGCACGCCGCCTGCTACCAGCAGGACGTCAGCCCGGCCCTGGCCGACGAGGGCATCCACCTGATCCGCTGGCCCGACCTGACCGAGAAGGAGCAGGCGCGCCTCTTCACCCTGTTCCGGCAGCAGATCTTCCCGGTCCTCACCCCGCTGGCCGTGGACCCCGCGCACCCCTTCCCGTACATCTCCGGCCTGTCCCTGAACCTCGCCGTGGTCGTACGCAATCCGGTCAGCGGCCACCGCCACTTCGCCCGCGTCAAGGTGCCCCCGCTGCTCTCCCGCTTCCTGGAGGCCTCCCCGCAGCGCTACGTCCCGCTGGAGGACGTCATCGCGGCGCACCTGGAAGAGCTCTTCCCCGGCATGGAGGTGCTGGCCCACCACATGTTCCGGGTGACCCGGAACGAGGACCTCGAGGTCGAGGAGGACGACGCCGAGAACCTGCTCCAGGCCCTGGAGAAGGAGCTCCTGCGCCGCCGCTTCGGCCCGCCGGTCCGCCTGGAGGTCGAGGAGTCCATCGACCCGTACGTCCTCGACCTGCTCGTCCGCGAGCTGAAGGTCTCCGACGCCGAGGTCTACCCGCTGCCCGGCCCGCTCGACCTCACCGGCCTCTTCGGAATCGCCTCCCTGGACCGGCCCGAGCTGAAGTACCCCAAGTTCGTCGCCGGCACCCACCGGGACCTCGCCGAGGTCGAGTCGGCCTCCGCCCCCGACATCTTCATGGCGCTGCGCGAGCGGGACGTGCTGCTGCACCACCCGTACGACTCCTTCTCCACCTCCGTCCAGGCGTTCCTGGAGCAGGCGGCCGCCGACCCGGACGTCCTCGCGATCAAGCAGACGCTGTACCGGACCTCCGGCAAGTCCCCCATAGTCGACGCGCTGATCGACGCCGCCGAGAGCGGCAAGCAGGTCCTCGTCCTCGTCGAGATCAAGGCCCGCTTCGACGAGCAGGCCAACATCAAGTGGGCGCGGAAGCTGGAGGAGGCCGGCTGCCACGTCGTCTACGGTCTCGTCGGCCTCAAGACGCACTGCAAGCTGTCGCTGGTCGTCCGGCAGGAGGGCGAGGTGCTGCGCCGCTACTCGCACGTCGGCACCGGCAACTACCACCCCAAGACGGCCCGGCTCTACGAGGACCTCGGCCTGCTCACCGCGGACCCGCAGGTCGGCGCCGACCTCTCCGACCTGTTCAACCGGCTCTCCGGCTACTCGCGCCGCGAGACCTACCGCCGGCTGCTCACCGCGCCCAAGTCCCTCCGGGACGGGCTGGTCTCCCGGATCCACAAGGAGATCGCCCACCACCGGGCGGGCCGGCCGGCCTACGTCCGGATCAAGGTCAACTCGATGGTCGACGAGGCCATCATCGACGCCTGCTACCGGGCCTCGCAGGCGGGCGTCCCGGTCGACATCTGGGTCCGCGGCATCTGCGCGATCCGCCCGGGCGTCGCCGGCCTCTCCGAGAACATCCGGGTCCGCTCGATCCTCGGCCGCTTCCTGGAGCACTCCCGGGTCTTCGCCTTCGGCAACGGCGGCGAGCCCGAGGTCTGGCTGGGCAGCGCCGACATGATGCACCGGAACCTGGACCGACGCATCGAGGCCCTGGTCCGGGTCTCCGACCCGGCCCACCGGGCAGCCCTGACCCGGCTCCTGGAGACCGGAATGTCCGACACCACCTCCTCCTGGCACCTCGGTCCGGACGGGAACTGGACGCGGCACGCGACCGACCCGGAGGGCCAGCCGCTGCGGCACGTCCAGGAGATGCTCATCGACGCGCGGAGGCGCCGGCGTGCACAACCCTGACCACCTTTCCGCCGCCACGGGCGTCACCGCGGGAGAGGTCCTCTCCCCCTACCTCCAGGCGCGGGCCGGCGACTTCCTGCGCGGCCTGCGGCTGCACACCGAGAGCGGCGCGGACACGACGGGCTCGGAGGAGGCCGCCCGGTCCCTCCGGGCGGCCGCCCGCCGCATCAGCGGGACCCTGCACACCTTCCGGCCGCTCCTCGACGCCGCCTGGGCCGACCAGCTGCGCACGGAGCTCGCCTGGCTGTCGGGGACGCTCGCCCTGGAGCACGCCTGCGCCTCCCGGCTCGTCCGACTGCTGGACGCGCTGTCCCGCCTGTCGAGCGGCGGCACCGGGCCGGTGCCCGCCGCGCGCGGCGCCGAAGGCCCGGGCATGACGGTCGGCGCCGCCCGCGCGGGCGCCCTGCTCGAACGCCAGCTCACCCTGGCCCGTACGCGAGCCCACTCGGCGGCCCTGCAGGCGCTGGGCTCCTCCCGCTTCCACGCGGTGGCGGACGCCGTCGCGCTCCTCGCCTCCGAGGTACCGCTGGGGCCCGCCGGGGCGGCCCCGGCGATCGAGGTCCTCGACGCACCGGCCACGGTCGTCGAGCTCCGCCTCGCGGAGGCCGTGGCCGGGCTGCCGCTGGCCCGCGCGGCCCACCCGTACAACGCGGACGCCCTGGCGCTCGCGGCCGGCGAGGCCCAGGACGCGCCCTGGCACCAGACCCGGCTGCTGCTGCGCCTCCACCGGTACGCCTGCGAGGTCCTGCACGGCACCGACCCCGACCCGGTCCTCCGCGAGGCGGGCCACGCCCTCGACCGCCACCGCGACGCCTCCGAGGCCGCCGCCGCGGCCGCCACGGCGGCCCGCACCCCCCGGATCGCCCCGGCCACCGCGTACGCCCTCGGCGTCCTCCACGCGGACCAGCGCCACGAGGTCGAGGCCGCCCGCTTCGCCTTCCAACGCGCCTGGCAGCCCACCACGGCGCCGGTCCCGTGATCCTCGCGGCGGGGTGCGTCCTGTGGCGCCCCGCTCCGACGGGCCAGGGCATCGAGATCGCCCTGGTCCACCGGCCCAAGTACGACGACTGGTCGCACCCGAAGGGAAAGCTGAAGCGCGGCGAGACCGCCGAGGAGTGTGCGATCCGTGAGGTACGGGAGGAGACGGGCCAGTCCTGCGTCCTGGGCCCCCGCCTCCCCACGGCCCGCTACCTGGCGAACGGCCGCCCGAAGGAGGTCACGTACTGGTCGGCCGAGTCCCTGGGCGGCACGTTCACCCCGTCGAGGGAGATCGACCGCATGACCTGGCTGACACCGCCGGAGGCCCGCCGCCGCCTGACCCAGCCGCGAGACAGGGAACTCCTGGACGCGCTCGTGGGATGACGCCCACCCGCCCCCCGGCGCCCCCTTCGGGCCCCCGGTCGCCGCCCGCCCAAGGGCCCCGCACCGCGCCTTCCGGCACGGTTCACTTTCCGTTCACTCTCCCCCGTCGGCCGCTTCACCTGATCTGCCTAATTTCGGCCGTACAAGGTGCACACGCACAGCGCTGCACCCACAGCCCCGACACACGCCGCCGTAGAACGTTCAGGACACCCGGTCCCCGGCAGGCGGCTTCTGGAAGGAACACCCGAAAGTGAAGCTTTCGCGCAAGAACGGGCTTCGCGCCTCCGCGATCGGTGCCCTCGTCGTTTCCGGCGCCCTCGTCCTCTCGGCGTGTGGTTCGGACAACAACACCGGCGAGACCCCGAACGGTGACAAGACCTCCGCCGCGGCGTCGAACATCAAGTGCGACGGCGCCAAGGGCCAGCTCCTCGCCGCGGGCTCCTCCGCTCAGAAGAACGCCATGGACCTGTGGGTCAAGAACTTCCAGGCCGCCTGTGACGGCGTCGAGGTCAACTACCAGGCCATCGGCTCCGGCGGCGGTATCACCAAGTTCAACCAGGGCCAGGTCGCCTTCGCCGGCTCCGACTCCGCGCTGAAGGAGGAGGAGGTCGCCGAGTCCGCGAAGATCTGCAAGACCGGCAAGGGCGTCAACCTCCCGATGGTCGGTGGCCCCATCGCCATCGGTTACAAGCTGGACGGCGTGGACAACCTCGTCCTGGACGCCTCCACCATCGCCAAGATCTTCAACACCGACATCAAGAAGTGGAACGACCCGGCGATCGCCAAGCTGAACCCGGGCGCCAAGCTGCCGGACAGCAACATCCAGGCGTTCCACCGCTCCGACGAGTCGGGCACCACCCAGAACCTGGGCAAGTACCTCTCCACCGCGGCCCCGGCCGACTGGAAGCACGACCCGAAGTCGAAGTCGTGGCCCGCCCCGGGTGGCCAGGCCGCCAACGGCTCCTCCGGTGTCGCCACCGCGGTCAAGGACGCCGAGGGCTCCATCGGCTACTTCGAGCTCTCCTACGCCACCGCCAACAAGATCTCCACGGTCTCGGTGAACACCGGTGCCGCCGCCCCGGTCGCCGCCACCACGGAGAACGCCTCCAAGGCCATCGCCGCCGCCAAGGTCAAGGGCACCGGCAGCGACATGGCCCTCTCCCTCGACTACGCGACCAAGGCCGAGGGCGCCTACCCGCTCGTCCTGGTCACGTACCAGATCGCCTGCGACAAGGGCAACAAGGCGGAGACCCTGCCGACCCTGAAGGCGTTCCTGAACTACGCGATCAGCGAGGACGGCCAGAAGGTCCTCTCCGACGCGGGCTACGCCCCGATGCCGGCCGAGATCGCGACCAAGGTCCGCGAGATCGTCCCCACCCTGTCCTGATCCCCGGCCGGAGCCGGTCCGTCAGCCACCACCGACGGACCGGCCCCGGCATCCGGTGCACCGCCGCCAGGAGCCCCGTACACCTCGTACAGGCTCCGCAGACCGGAGAGTCAGAATGGTTACGACAACCACACCACCCATAGAAAAGGGGCGCGCCAACGGCGCGACCCGTCCCGGAGACCGGGTCTTCCTCGGTCTGTCCCGCGGATCCGGCATCACGCTCCTGGTGATCATGGCCGCGATCGCGGGCTTCCTCACCTACCGCGCCGTCCTCGCGATCTCCCAGGACTCCACGAACTTCTTCACCACCTTCGAGTGGAACCCGGCCGGCAGCCCGCCCGTCTTCGGCATCGCCGTCCTGGCGTTCGGCACGGTCGTCTCGTCGATCATCGCCATGGTCATCGCCGTGCCGGTCGCGATCGGCATCGCGCTGTTCATCTCGCACTACGCCCCGCGCAAGCTGGCCAAGCCGCTCGCGTACGTGGTCGACCTGCTCGCCGCCGTGCCCAGCATCATCTACGGCCTCTGGGGCGCGATCTTCCTGGTCCCGTACCTGGACGGCCTGAACCAGTGGCTCGACGAGTACCTGGGCTGGACGTACATCTTCGACAAGGCCAGCGACGGCGTCGCCCGCAACATGTTCACCGTGGGCATCCTGCTGGCGATCATGATCCTGCCGATCATCACCAACGTGACCCGCGAGGTCTTCCTCCAGGTCCCGAAGATGCACGAAGAGGCCGCCCTCGCCCTCGGCGCCACGCGCTGGGAGGTCATCCGCATGTCGGTCCTCCCCTTCGGCCGCTCGGGCATCATCTCCGCCTCGATGCTGGGCCTGGGCCGCGCACTCGGCGAGACGATGGCCGTCGCCGTCGTCCTCTCCCCCAGCTTCGTCCTCTCGGGCCACCTCCTCGACCCGGGCGGCGGCACCTTCGCCCAGAACATCGCCGCGAAGTTCAACGAGGCCAACGAGTTCGGCCGTGACGCGCTGATCGCCTCCGGCCTGGTCCTCTTCGTCATCACCCTGCTGGTCAACGGCGCGGCCCGGTGGATCATCGCCCGCCGCAAGGAGTACTCGGGGGCCAACGCATGAGCCACGCCATACAGGACCGCCCGCCCGTGAAGAGCGTCGTCACGCACGACCCGCTCAAGCACGCCCGGCTCCCCCGCTGGACCCCGTTCGCCACCGCCATAGGGTCGATCGCCGCCGCTGTCGGCCTCGGTCTCGCGGCCGGCTGGCACAGCCGCATCCAGTGGGGCCTGATCGCCGCGCTGTTCTTCGTCCTCGCGACGTACGCGATCACCTCCAAGGTCGAGGGCTCCCGCCAGGCCAAGGACCGGGTCGCCACCAGCCTCGTCTGGGTCTGCTTCATCCTGGCCGTCATCCCGCTGCTCTCCCTCGCCTGGGTCACGATCAGCAAGGGCCTGGAAGTACTCGACCCGTACTTCCTCAGCCACTCGATGAACGGCGTCCTCGACGCCGAGGCCGGCGGCGGTGTCTACCACGCGCTGCTCGGCACGATCGAGCAGGTCGCCATCGCGACCCTGATCGCCGCGCCGATCGGTCTGCTGACCGCGGTCTACCTCGTCGAGTACGGCGGCGGGAAGCTCGCCCAGGCCGTCACCTTCTTCGTCGACGTCATGACGGGCATCCCGTCGATCGTCGCGGGTCTGTTCATCCTCGCCACCTGGAATCTGATGCTGGGCTTCGGGCCCTCCGGATTCGCCGGCGCGATGGCCCTCGCGATCCTGATGATGCCGGTCGTGGTCCGCTCCACCGAGGAGATGCTCAAGCTCGTCCCGAACGAGCTGCGCGAGGCCTCCCTCGCCCTCGGCATCCCGAAGTGGCGCACGATCCTGAAGGTGGTCCTGCCCACCGCGATCGGCGGCATCACCACGGGCGTCATGCTCGCGGTCGCCCGCATCACCGGCGAGACGGCCCCCGTCCTGCTCCTCGTGTTCGGTACGAAGCTCATCAACCCGAACCCCTTCGAAGGCGCTCAGTCCTCCCTGCCGCTCTACGTGTACGAGCAGTACGCGGTCGGCACCGACGCCGCCGTGGCCCGCGCCTGGGCCGCCGCGCTCGTCCTGATCGCCTTCGTCATGATCCTCAACCTGGTGGCCCGCGGCATCGCCCGCTGGAAGGCCCCCAAGACCGGCCGCTGACCAGCGACCACCTCTGGAAGTGAATTGATATGGCCAAGCGAATCGACGTCAGCGGCCTCTCCGCGTACTACGGCGCCCACAAGGCGATCGACGACATCTCCATGACCGTCGAGCCCCGCTCGGTGACGGCCTTCATCGGCCCCTCCGGCTGCGGCAAGTCCACCTTCCTGCGCACCCTGAACCGCATGCACGAGGTCACCCCCGGTGGCCGCGTCGAGGGCAAGGTGATGCTGGACGACGAGAACCTGTACGGCTCCCACGTCGACCCGGTCGCGGTGCGCCGCACGGTCGGCATGGTGTTCCAGCGCCCGAACCCGTTCCCGACGATGTCGATCTTCGACAACGTGGCGGCGGGCCTGCGGCTGAACGGCAAGTACAAGAAGTCCCAGCTCAACGACATCGTCGAGCGTTCCCTCAAGGGCGCGAACCTCTGGAACGAGGTCAAGGACCGCCTGAACAAGCCGGGCTCCGGTCTCTCCGGCGGTCAGCAGCAGCGTCTGTGCATCGCCCGCGCGATCGCGGTCGAGCCCGACGTCCTGCTGATGGACGAGCCCTGCTCGGCCCTCGACCCGATCTCGACCCTGGCGATCGAGGACCTGATCGGCGAGCTGAAGGAGCGCTTCACGATCGTCATCGTGACGCACAACATGCAGCAGGCCGCCCGCGTCTCGGACCGTACGGCGTTCTTCAACCTGGCGGCCGTGGGCCAGCCGGGCAAGCTCATCGAGCTGGACGACACCGAGCGCATCTTCTCCAACCCGAGCGTCCAGGCGACCGAGGACTACATCTCCGGCCGCTTCGGATAGCCCACAGACCATGCGGCTCCGCCGCGTGGCGTCCTGCGGTGCTGCATGGCGGTGCCACCGCAAGACGAAGGGCCCGGCTCTCCTACAGGAGAGCCGGGCCCAACCATTTCCGCCCAGGGGCCTCGCGGCCTGTCAGCCGAAGAACAGCTGCACCACGTAGAAGCTGAGCGCCGCCACGATCGCGGCTGCCGGCATCGTGATGAACCACCCCAGGACGATGTTCTTCGCGACCCCCCACCGCACCGCGTTCACACGCTTCGTCGAACCCACACCCATGATCGCGGACGTGATGACGTGCGTCGTCGAGATCGGCGCGTGGAAGAGGAACGCGGAACCGAACATGATCGACGCCCCCGTCGTCTCCGCCGCGAACCCCTGCGGCGGGTCCAGCTCGATGATCTTCCGGCCGAGCGTCCGCATGATCCGCCAGCCACCCGCGTACGTACCGAGCGACAGCATCACGGCGCACGCGATCTTCACCCACACCGGGATGTCGTCGCCCGACTGCTGCACGTCCGCGATGACGAGCGCCATCACCACGATGCCCATCGTCTTCTGCGCGTCCTGCAGACCGTGACCGAGGGCCATGCCCGCCGCCGACACCGTCTGGGCGATACGGAAACCGCGCTTCGCCTTGTGCGGGTTCGACTTGCGGAACATCCACATGATCGCGCACATGACCAGGTAACCGGCGGCCAGACCGACGACCGGCGAGACGAACATCGGGATGACGACCTTGTCGAGCACGCCCGACCAGATCACCTCGGTACCGCCGGCCAGCGCCGCGCCCACCATGCCGCCGAACAGCGCGTGCGAGGAGGAGGACGGCAGACCGAAGTACCAGGTCACCAGGTTCCAGATGATCGCGCCGACGAGCGCGGCGAAGAGGATCCCCATCCCCTTGTCGCCGTGCGGCGTCTCGATCAGGCCCTCGCTCACCGTCTTGGCGACCCCGCTGCCGAGGAACGCTCCGGCGAGGTTCATCACGGCGGCCATCGCGAGCGCGGCCCGCGGCGTCAGCGCGCGGGTCGAGACCGAGGTGGCGATGGCGTTCGCGGAGTCGTGAAAACCGTTGGTGTACGTGAAGCCGAGCGCGACACCGATGGTCACGATCAGCGCAAAGGTGTCCACGAAGCCTCAGGACTCCTTGACCGCGATGGTCTCCACCGTGTTCGCCACGTGCTCGAATGCGTCGGCCGCCTCTTCCAGGACGTCCACGATCTGCTTCAGCTTGAGCACCTCGATGGCGTCGTACTTGCCGTTGAAGAGCGTCGCCAGAAGCTTGCGGTGAATCTGGTCGGCCTGGTTCTCGAGCCGGTTGACCTCGATCCAGTACTCGGTGAGGTTGTCCATCGTCCGCAGGTTCGGCATCGCCTCCGCCGTCAGCACGGCAGCGCGGGCCAGCACCTCGATCTGCTGCTCGACACCCTTGGGGAGCTCTTCGACGTTATAGAGGACGACCAGGTCGACGGCCTCCTCCATGAAGTCCATGATGTCGTCGAGGGAGGACGCGAGGTTGTAGATGTCCTCACGGTCGAACGGCGTGATGAAAGAGGAGTTGAGCTGGTGGAAGATCGCGTGGGTGGCATCGTCACCGGCGTGTTCCGCTGCCCGCATCCGCTCCGCGATCTCGGCCCGGGCGGAGGAGTCCGCTCCGAGCAGTTCCATAAGGAGCTTGGAGCCCGTGACGATGTTGTCCGCGGACGCGGCGAACATGTCGTAGAAGCTCGTCTCCCTGGGGGTCAGACGAAATCGCACGTGGGGTCCTCGGGGTACTGGAATCGGTCAGGCTGATGCTAGGCGCATCATCCGGCCACGGCTAACCGGCGTCCCTTCAGTGTCGCCCATCAGGCACAGTGATCTGCACGGGCCCCCGCCCGGACCGGCGGGGATCGGTACCATATACCCACGAGGGGTATACACACCCTTTCTGGACAACGGGAGGACGCGATGACGACCACCGAGGCGGCCGAGGTCACCACCCCCGACACCGTCGAGCCGGCAGAGGCCCACACGCCGACGCACGGCTACCACAAGCAGAAGGACGAGCACCTCAAGCGGCTCCGCCGGATCGAGGGCCAGATCCGCGGTCTGCAGCGGATGGTCGACGAGGACACGTACTGCATCGACATACTCACCCAGGTCTCGGCCTCCACGAAGGCCCTGCAGTCCTTCGCGCTCCAGCTCCTGGAGGAGCACCTGCGCCACTGCGTCGCCGACGCGGCGATGAAGGGCGGCGACGAGATCGAGGCGAAGGTCGAGGAGGCCACCAAGGCCATCGCGCGGATGATGCGTACCTGAGAGACCGGGGCCGGCGACCGGCCCCGGTCGATCGGCACGGCCGATCAGCAGTGGTCGGCTCGCTCCGCCGCGACCCTCAACACCTCGTCGATACGGTCGACGCTGAGCCGCTCCCCGTCGGTGGCCGACGCCGCGATGATCAGTTCACCGCACAGCTCGATCTCGGCGAGAGCGACGCAGTCCTGGTCAGTGGGCATCGTCGCGGTACTGGGCGGAGCCACGCGCATTCACCTCTTCCTGCCGGCGTCGGTCTCCCAGCGTAGGGAGCGCACCACGCACCGCGCATGACACGTCCGGACCATTTGGGAATGGCCTGCGCGCGACCCCGGCTACGCCTCGATCTTCCCGGCGTAGATGTCCTTCCGGCTCGGCAGCCGTACGTCGACGGCGGTGCCGAACCCGTAGAGCAAGGTCGTCGACGCGACGGCCACCGTCCGCCCCTTGTTGGCGAAGCTGAACTGGTGGCGCACCTTGCGCAGCCGGCCGTCGTGGTCCAGATACGCGTCGAAGGGCACGGTGTCCTTGGCGAACCCTTTCGCCGCCGCGGCCAGCGCCCCGCGCACCTGCGGCGAGGCGGCCCGGGCTGCCACGGCGATGTCCGTGACCCCGCGGTAGTGGCTGACTTTCACCCCTGCCAGGTCGACCTCGCCGACGTACGTCACCTGCTGTGCGCCCCGCAGCAGCTCGGCGGCGGCGGCCGGGTCGGTGGCCCCGCCGGTGACGAGGTTGCCGTCGTCGAGGGTGGTGGTGTCCACCCGCACCCACTTGTCGGCCGGAACGCCGGCGCCGCGGTTCTTCATGTAGAGAGCGCCGGGCGCGAGGAGCTCGGTGATGGGCCGGTGCTCGGAGGCCCCGGCGGCGTCCTTGGGGAGCACGACCTGGAGACGGCCGGTGCGCCGGCGGAAGTCGTACCCGCCCTCGCCGCGGATCGTGACCCGCGTCCCGCCGGCCGCCATCTCCATGCTCGTGCTCGCCTTGGCGGTACCGGCCCGGGTCAGCACCTCGGACGCGCCCCGCACGGTCTTCGTCGGGTCGCCACCCGGCTTGGGGTCCTCGGGGGCGGAGCACCCGCCCGTGGCCACGGCCCCGACCAGGGCCGCCGCGACGGCGAGGGAGCCGCCCCCACGCCCGTACCGCTGCACCACCATCGCCTGCCAACCCCCAACGCCGTACCGCTGCTTGTCCGGGACCGCCCGACCCGCCTAACGACGGTCCCGGGCCACCCGTCACGCGCAGTACGGTGGATCCGTGCATCAGCAGGCCCCGCATGACACGACCACGACGGAGCGCGGAGCGTTCGCGATCGCCCGGTGCAGCTGTGGCTGGACGGGGCCGGCGCGAAGATCACGGGAGAAGGCCAGGTCGGACGCTTCGATGCACACGGCGACGGAGCGGCAGCAGACCGCCTAGACCGGCCGGTCCTGCCGGCCCGCACGCAGCCGGGTCGTTCAGGCGGCCAGGTCGTTCTCGCCGGACCCGATGCGCGGCTCGGGGATGTCGAGCGTCTCGGGGAGCGGGCACCGCTCGGCGGCGCTCCGGGACCGGACCAGCCACGCCCCGCGCCGGGAGCGGGCGACGGCGGAGACGACCGGGGTCAGCAGGGCGTGGGCGACGGGCGCGAGGAGCAGCGCCACCGCCGTACCGAGGGCGAAGCCGCCGATGACGTCGGTCGGGTAGTGCACGCCCATGTAGACGCGGCAGAAGCCCTCGGCGAAGGCGAGGCCGATGGCGGCGAGGCCGAACTTCCGGTGCGCGACGAAGAGCCCGACGGCGATGGCCATCGCCAGGGTGGCGTGGTCGCTGACGAAGGAGAAGTCGGTCTTGCCGTCGACGAGGACGTCGAGACCCTGATGGTCCTTGAACGGCCGGGGCCGCTCGACGAAGCCCCGGATGGGGATGTTGACGAGCAGCGCGACACCGGCGGCCAGCGGGGCCCAGACCAGACCGGTGACGGCGGCGACGGAGTCGGTGAGGGTGCCGCGCCGGCGGACGCTCCACCAGCACCAGAGCGCGACGAGGACGAGGCCGAGCATGATCCCGTACTCGCCGACGAACTCCATGACACGGTCGAACCACGGCGGGGCTTCCCGCGCCAGCCCGTTGATGTCGTAGAGCAGGCTGACATCGGGGTTCGAACCGTCCGATGCGAGTCCAGCCATCTGCTGCGGCCCCTTGCCTTGTCACGTGAGTCGACCGTGGGCGGTCGACTCAGGGAACGAACCTCCTGAGGCGTGCGTTCCGCTCTTCCTCGAAGATCGCCACGACGTTACCGAAGAGTGACACGTCGTCGCAGCTCAGGGCCTGTGCTTTACGGAGAGTTCCGGCCATGTCCGACAGAACGTCAGCGCTGCGGCAGGTGGGTCGGGAGCGCCGCCGCGCCCTCCTGGGTGACCCGGGTCGCACCGAAGTAGTCCGGCGTGTCCATCTTGGTGAAGCGGATGACGGCGCCGGTGCGCGGCGCGTCGATCATGTAGCCGCCGCCGACGTAGATACCGACGTGCCTGATGGCACGCGAATTGGTCAGGTCGTCGGAGAAGAACACGAGGTCGCCGGGGAGCAGTTCGTCCCGGGAGGGATGGGGCCCGGCGTTGTACTGGTCGTTGGCGACGCGGGGAAGTTCGATCGCGACGGTCCGGTACGCGGCCTGCGTCAGCCCGGAGCAGTCGAATCGGCCATTCTGCGCCGCCGTTCCCGTACCGCCCCAGAGATAGGGCGTGCCGAGCTTCTCCTGCGCGAAGTGGATCGCCCCGGCGGCCTGCCGCGAGGGGTCGACCCGGCCGAGGGGCCGCGCGAAGCTCTTCTCCAGGGAGCGGATGATCCGTACGTAGTTCTGCGTCTCGCTGATCCGCGGCACCCCGCCGGACTTTATGACCCGGTACGCCCCCGCGTTGTACGCGGCGAGCATGTTGTTCGTCGGATCGCCCGGCACCTTCTTCACATAGCCGGCGAGCTCGCAGTCGTACGAGGCGGCGGACGGGATCGCGTCCGCCGGGTCCCAGACGTCCCGGTCGCCGTCCTTGTCGCCGTCGATCCCGTGACCGGCCCAGGTGCCGGGGATGAACTGGGCGATGCCCATGGCGTTGGCGGGCGAGACGATCCGCGGGTTCCAGCCGCTCTCCTGGTAGAGCTGCGCGGCGAGCAGGGCGGGATTGATGGCGGGGCAGAGGTTCCCCCACTTCTGCACCAGCCCCTGGTACGCGGCGGGCACGGCCCCCTTGGCCAGCCCGACGGTGCCGTTCTTGGCGTCCCCCGCACCACCGAGAAGGCCGGCGGCGGCGGAGTAGGTCCCCACGACGAGCAGCGCGACGAAGCTGAGGCACACCCCGAAGACCCCAGCGGCCACCAGCCACGCCTTGCGCGCCTTACGCACCGTCAACCACCCCTCGGCTCCTGGCAGTACGCCCCGGGTCAGTCTAGGCGGCGGGGCGGCCCGCGGGGGCGTTCCGTGACGCGCCGCTCACTCTGCGAGGGCGAGCAGGGCGGTGAGGCTGCCGACGATCGCGGCCTGCGGGAGGAGGGAGAGGACGGCCAGCCACACGCGCGTGCGGCGCCAGCGGCGCCGCCAGGGAAGGACGAGGGAGGCGATCACGGCGAGCGGGGTGAGGACGTAGATCGCGCCATGGGCGGCGTACATGACGGTGAGTGGGACCGTGACGGACGGCGCGCAGTCGTCGGGGCCGCAACCGTCGGTGGCCATGGTGGAGAAGCCGAGGACGAGCATCCAGAAGACATGGGTCAGGACGGCGATCGCGCCGGCGACGGCGCCGGGCACGCACGCGTTGCCGTCACGGTCGCCCGGCTGCGGCGCGGCGACCCGCCAGGCGCGCGCGGCGGGTCGGGCACCGGCGGCTCGGGGACCGGCGGGGGTCCGCGGGAACGGATTCGTCGTCATGTCCCCAGTGGACCGCGCCGACGGCCCCCCGCGCTTCTGCCGTCCTACTCACCTTCGGTGAGGACGGGTACTCAGCTCGCGGGCCGCTTGAGCACCTCGACGAGGCTCGAGCTGCTGTCGCCGCCGTGTCCCGCCTCGACCCCGCGCCGGAAGAGGTCGACGACGGCGGCCGGAAGCGTCCCGTCGACGCCGGCATCGAGGACGGTGTGCAGGACGTGCTCGGCGCTGGCGAGCCCCATCGCCAGCCGGTCGACGTCCCCGGAGTGGTCGCCCGCGTCGACGCGGGGTGCGTAGAACTCCAGGAACTGCTTCAGGTCCAGGGCGCCGAGGGCGTGCGGGAGGAGGTCGGCGGCCTTGATGCCGTGCGCGTCGGCGAGGGCGAGGGCCTGCCAGTAGGAGCTCAGGGCGGTCCAGAACATGACCATGTTGAGCTGGTAGAAGAGCGCGGCGAGTCCGGGGTCCTCGCCTCGGTAGTCGGTGCCGGTGAGCACCTCGAGGGTGGGGCGGTGGGCCTCGAAGACCTCGCGCGGGCCGCTGTAGAAGGTGGAGGAGCCGGGGCTGCCGATGCCGGAGGGCGGCACGAGCACGCCGCCGGTGAGCTGGACGGCGCCGCGCTCCCGCGCCCAGTCGGCGGCCTCCTGGGCCCGGCGCGGGGTGTCGGAGCTGAGGTTGACCAGGACGCGGCCGGCCAGGACCGCGGGGTCGACGCCGTCCAGTACGGCGTACAGCGCCTCGTAGTCGGTGAGGCTGAGCACCACGACCTCGTTGGCGGCGATGGCCTCGGCGGGCGAGGCGGCGAGAACGGCGCCGCGGCGCACGAGCTCGTCGGCACGGGAGGCGGTGCGGTTCCAGAGGGTGACGTCGTAACCCTGGTCGAGGTAGGCGCCGGCCATGGCGCGACCCATGGGCCCGAGCCCGATGACGGTGACGGAGTTCTTGCGCATGCGGAAATCCCCTTCTCGAGGACTAGAACGAACGCTCTATCCAGCGACGGGACCGAAGCTAGCACAGCTCTAAAACGAACGCTCTAATTAACGACTGACTAGACTCGCCGCATGCAGACCAGCAGCGCGAGCAGCACCAGCGGCACCCGCGACCGGATCGTCGTCGCCGCCTCCCGCCTCATCCAGCGCCAGGGCTACGTCGGCACGGGCATCAAACAGATCGCCCAGGAGGCGGAGGCCACCCTCGGCTCCGTCTACCACTTCTTCCCCGGCGGAAAGGAAGCGGTGGCGGTGGCGGCGATGGAGCACGGCCGCGAGGAGTTCGCCGCCCTGCTGCGCACCGCCCTGGACAGCGAGGACGCCCCCGGCGCCGCGGTCGACGCCTGCGCCCGCCTGCTGGCCACCGAACTCCGCGCCTCCGGCTGGACCGACGGCTGCCCGGTCACCGCGGCCGCCCTGGAGACCCTCGGCACGGACAACCCGATCCAACGCGCCTGCGCCGAGGCCCTGCGGTCTTGGCAGCGGCTGGTCGCCGACAAACTCCTCGGCTGCGGCTTCCCCGACCCCGAGGCCGAGTCCCTCGCGGCCACAGTCATCAACACCCTGGAGGGCGCCGAGGTCTCCGCCCAGATCACCCGCTCGGAGACGCCTCTGCTCCTGGCGGGCCGTCACCTGTCGCGCCTGATCGGCTCATACGCCTGACCAGGGCCCGCCACCACCCCAAGAGTGCAACAACGACAGTCATTGCCCGGAGTCACCCTCCGTGATACACAGAGTGACCATACGCTTCTTCGCATAGAAACCGGCCACGCCGTCGCAGGTCAAGGCGGTCGGTTCGGCCATGTGTGCGGGAATCGGGTAAAGAGAGCCGTCAAGCCGTCACACGCGAGCGGTTTCATCAGCGAAGATAGGGCGATGACCCATGCCATCCGGCAGGGGCGACGAACTACCCAACAGGGGCGGTGAGTTACATGTACCTGGCGGCCGAAGAAGGCGACATCACCACCATCATCGGTGGAATCGCCCCCAACTGGGGCCCTTTCGGGAGCCTGGGCAATGAAGCCAAGGTGATGATCGAGGTCGTGATGGCCGTGGCCATCCTTCTCTGCCTCGGCATCGCCATCTGGGGTGCGGCAAAGCAGCGCATCGGCGCGACCGCCCTCAGGGACACCTTCAGCGCCGAGCAGGGCAAGGGGCTGATCGTGGCCGGTCTGACCGGAGTCTTCATCATCGGATCGCTGGGGACGCTGTTCACGATCGTGTACGGGATGGCCGTCTAACCACCGAGGTCGATTCCTTTCCTGATGTCCAGTCACCACACGGTTGAGAGGGCGTGCTTGCCATGAGCCTCGGCGACGACAACGACGGCTTCGGCGGCTCGGGCCAGACCCGCACGCGCCTCCCCGAGGGCGGCACCGGCGACGTCTACGGCGGCGCCCGCCGCCCCCCGGCCCGCAACTCGCGGTCGCTCATCACGGTCGTGGGCGTGGTGGTCCTCCTGATCGCCGCGATCGCCTTCGCGAACAGAGGCGACGCGGGCACGGGCGACGGCGACAACGCCTCGTCCTCCACCAACAACCCGGGCAACCCGGCCCCGACGGCAGCGACGGGCGTCCGCCCGGTGACGGGCAAGAACGGCGAGATCCCGACGGGCTTCGCCCGGGACGAGCAGGGTGCGCAGAGCGCGGCGTCGAACTATGCGGTGGCGCTGGGTTCCGTCGACATGTTCCAGGCCGGAGCACGGCGGGGCATCGTCGAGGCCGTTCACGACCCCGCCGTCGTTCCCGACCTGCTGAAGAGACTGGACGAGTCCTACTCACCGGGGTTCATGGCGAACGTCGGTCTCGACGCGAACGGCGCCGCACCGGCCGGACTGACGTTCGTGTCGCGCACCATCCCGGTCGGCGCGAAGGTGCGGGACTTCACGAACGACTCCGCCACTGTGGAGGTCTGGTGCACCGGGCTCGTCGGCCTGGCCGGCGAGGGTTCGACCAAGCCGGTCACCACCACCTGGTTCACCATTACCCAGAAGCTGAAGTGGGTCGAAAACGACTGGAAGATCGCCTCGTCGACGCAGGCCGAAGGCCCGACTCCGGTCAACGGTGACAACCGTGCCTCCACGGCGGACGACATCGCCAAAGCCGTAGAGGGATACGGAGGGTTCACTTATGCCCGCTAGCCGACTCCGCTCGCTCAGCACGATCGCTGCCGCTCTTCCCACAGCGCTCGTTCTCATGGCGACGCGGGCCCACGCGGCCCCGACTCCCACCCCCACGCCGAGCGCCAGCAACAACCCGTGCGACTTCATCGTCGGCCAGGCCAGGGACTACTGCGAGGAGGGTGAGAACGCCGGCTCCGGTGGTCGTACCGGTCTGGACGACCCCACCACCGCCCTCGACCCCCTCTCCTCCCTCGCCCGCGGCTGCGCCGACGCCGCCGTCGCCATCGTCGACAAGCTCTCCCAGGCCGTCAAAGAGACCGCCGACGTCGACTTCACCAACCTCGAGTTCCTCGGCCGCTACGCCATCGTCTTCGCCGCCGCCACCTTCCTCACCCTCCTCCTCTGGCTCCTCGCCGTCGCCAAGCGCGCCATCCGCGGCGTCCCCCTCACCACCGCCATCTCCGAGGCCATCGGCTTCCTCTGGCTGACCGTCCTCGCCTCCGCCTTCACCCCGCTCATCCTCTACACCGTCGTCAACGCCACCGACGCCGTCACCGAGGTCATCGCCTCCGGCACCGGCCAGCAGACCGACGTCTTCTTCGGCAACTTCAAGGCGGCCCTCCAGAAGGGCGACAGCATCGGTGGCGGGCCCATCATGCTGATCATCGTGTCGCTGGTGAGCGTCCTCGCCGCCGGTGTGCTCTACCTCGAGCTGTTCCTGCGCGCCGTCCTGCTCTACGTCGGCGCCCTCCTCGGCGTCGTCGTCTACTCCGGGCTCGTCGACAAGAACATGTGGGGCCACGTCCGCCGCTGGGCCGGGATCATGATCGCGGTGATCCTCGTCAAGCCCGTGATCGTCATCGTCCTCGGCCTCGCCGGAGCGCTCTCCTCCGGGACCGGGCCCGACTCGTTCTCCGCCGTCGTCTCCGGACTCGCGATCATCCTGCTCGCCATCTTCGCCTCCGCGATGATCTACCGCTTCGTCCCCGGCTTCGGCGACGAGATCGTCGCCTCCCGCAACAACCGCCTCCACCGCGCCGGCGAGAACGCCGCCGCCGCCGTCATCTCCTCCCCCGCCTCCCTCGTCTCCCAGGGCATCAAGACCCACAGCGCCCGCGGCGACGGCGGCGGAACCCAGTCCCCGAACAGCGGCAGCACCGCACGGCCCGCCAACCCCCTCGCGGGCGGAGTCGCCGCCCACAGCAGCCGCGGGGGCTCGGCCGGGGGCGGCGGCGGATCTGTCCCCTCCGCCGCACCCCCGCCGCGTAGCAGCAGCCCCACATCAGGCACCCCGCACAGCAACCGCAAGAACTCTGGAGGTGGAGGGCGTTGACGACCCAGTCCCAGCCGGTCACGCCCCGCCGCACGTATCTCATCGGTCGTGCCCGGCCGAACGCGATCGTCGGCAAGAACCGCGAGACCGGCGAGATCGCCCTGATCATCGCCGGTGCGTTCCTCGGCATGATGAGCGGACTCCTCGTCCCCGCCCTCACCCTGCGGATCGTGCTGCTCGTCGGCTTCCCCGTCCTGGCGCTCGCCGCCGTGTACGTCCCGTACAAGCACCGCACGTTCTACAAATGGTTTGAAATCAATCGCAGTTACAAGCGGAGCCTGAAGCGCGGCACCGCCTACCGCTCCGCCGCCGCCGAGTCCGGCACCCGGCTCGACGGCCGTGAGGTCGAGATCGGCCCGCCGCCCGGCATCGGCCGGATCAACTGGCTCGCCGCGCCCTTCGGCCCCGACGAGATCGCCGTACTCCTCCACGCCGACCGCCGCACCGTCACCGCCGCCATCGAGATCGAGGGCCCCGGCGTCGGCCTGCGCGACAGCGAGGACCAGGAAGCGCTGGTGGACCGTTTCGGCACGCTCCTGAAGCACGTCGCCAACGGGGACGGCTTCGTCACCCGCCTCCAGATGCTCGCCCGCACCCTCCCCGCCGACCCCGACGCACACGCCAAGGACGTCGGCCAGCGCGGCGACCCGCACGCCCCGGCCTGGCTCCAGGAGTCGTACGAACAGCTCCAGTCGATGGTCTCCACCTCCAGCGAGCAGCACCGCGCCTACCTCGTGGCCTGCATGCACTACACCCGCGAACTCGCCGCCGAGGCCAACGCGATGGCCCGCGCCGCCCGCCACACCTCCGGCGCCCGCAAGCTCGACCGCGACGCCGGCCTCGCCGTCGTCATGGCCCGCGAGCTCACCGACATCTGCGCCCGCCTGGCCGAGGCCGACATCCGCGTACGCCAGCCCCTCGGGCAGTCCCGGCTCGCCTCCCTCGTGCACTCCATGTACGACCCGGACCACCCCATCGACCACATCCAGGCCATGACGAAACGAAACGCTTGGCCCGCCGAACTCGACGCCATGGAACCCACCTACCTCCAGGCCAAGACCCGCGAGTCCTCCACCCGCGCCCCCTGGTGCCACGCCACCGCCTGGGTGAAGGAGTGGCCGATGACCCCCGTCGGCGTCAACTTCCTCGCCCCGCTCCTCGTCCACACCCCCGACGTGATCCGTACGGTCGCCGTGACGATGGACCTCGAACCCACCGAGGTCGCCATCGAGCGCATGCTCACCGAGAAGACGAATGACGAGGCGGACGCCTCCCGCGCCGCCAAGATGAACCGGACGGTCGACCCCCGCGACATCGCCGCGCACGGCCGACTCGACCAGCGGGGTGAAGATCTCGCCAGCGGCGCCGCGGGCGTCAACCTCGTCGGGTACATCACGGTGTCGTCGCGCTCGCCCGAAGCCCTGGCCAGGGACAAGCGCACGATCAGGGCCTCCGCCGGCAAGTCGTACCTGAAGCTGGAGTGGTGCGACCGCGAGCACCACCGGGCCTTTGTGAACACCTTGCCGTTCGCGACCGGCATCCGCCGCTAAAGGGGCCAGACTGATGCGAGATCCACTCTCCGCCCTCACCGAAGCCTTCACGTCCTTCGTCTTCGGCAAGGTGGAGACGACCCGTCTGCCCGTCCGCACCTCGACCGGCCAGGCCCAGGCCGTCTATCTGCCCACCGCCGCCCCCGGTCTCGGCGACTCCGGCGTGATCATCGGCCGCGAGGTCTACAGCGGCAAGGGCTACATCTACGACCCGTTCCAGCTGTACGGACAGCAGCTCCCGGCCCCCCACTGGCTGGTCCTCGGCGAGTCCGGCAACGGCAAGTCCGCGCTGGAGAAGACGTACGTCCTACGGCAGCTGCGGTTCCGCGACCGCCAGGTCGTCGTCCTCGACGCCCAGGGCGAGGACGGCGTCGGCGAATGGAACCTCATCGCGCAGGAGCTGGGGATAACCCCCATCCGCCTCGACCCCATGGTCGCCGTCGACGCCGGCATCCGGCTCAACCCGCTCGACCCGTCGATCACCACGACCGGGCAGCTCGCCCTGCTCCGTACGATCATCGAGGTCGCGATGGGCCACGGCCTCGACGAGCGCTCGGGCTTCGCGCTCAAGGTCGCCCACGCGTACGTCAACGAGCACATCACCGACCGCCAGCCCATCCTCACCGACATCGTCGAACAGCTCCGCCACCCGGAGGCGGAGTCGGCCGAGGCGATGAACGTCGACATAGACGACGTACGCGCCTGGGGTCTGGACGTCGCGCTCGTCCTGGACCGGCTGGTCGACGGCGACCTGCGCGGGATGTTCGACGGCCCGACGACCGTCGGCATCGACCTCGACGCGCCGCTCATCGTCTTCGACCTGTCCCACATCGACCGGAACTCGATCGCCATGCCGATCCTCATGGCGATCGTCGGCGTGTGGCTGGAGCACACCTGGATCCGCCCCGACCGGAAGAAGCGCATCTTCCTGGTCGAGGAGGCCTGGCACATCATCAACAGCCCCTTCGTGGCCCAGCTGTTCCAGCGCCTGCTGAAGTTCGGCCGCCGGCTCGGCCTGTCCTTCGTCGCGGTCGTGCACCACCTCTCGGACGTCGTCGACGGAGCGGCGGCCCGGGAGGCCGCGGCCATCCTCAAGATGGCGTCCACCCGGACCATTTATGCCCAGAAAGCCGACGAGGCCCGGGCCACCGGGCGGGTGCTCGGCCTGCCACGGTGGGCGGTCGAGATCATCCCGACCCTCACCCCCGGTATCGCCGTCTGGGACGTCAACGGCAATGTGCAGGTGGTCAAACACCTCATCACCGAGAAGGAACGGCCGCTCGTCTACACCGACCGCGCCATGACGGAGTCGTCCGTCGACCCGTCCGTCGACCCGGCCATCGACCCGGAACTGGAGTGGGAGACGGAACAGCGCGCGGCCCTGATCGAGCGGCAGCTGAACGACCCTTCCCAGTCGACGGTGGCATGACGTGCAGAAGGACCAGCGGCAAGGAGGTATCCCGGACGGACTGGTCGTCGGCCTCGTCGGTTTCGTCCTCGGGCTGACCGTGCTCGTGTGGACGGCGACCGGCCTGGCCGGCCTGCTCTCCAAGGGCGCCTGGCCGGCCGGGGTCACCTTCACGAAGACCCCGATGGCCGTCCGCGCCCTGATCGGCAGCCCGCAGGACCTGCCGGGCGCGTGGCCCGACACTCCGGCGGGCGAGCTGTCGGGGTACGGGCTGTTCTGGGGGCTGCTCATCGGCGAACTGATGGTGCTCGTGGTCCTCACGGTGTTCGTGGTGGGCACGCTGGCGCGGTGGAGAACGGTACGAGCGAACAGACGGGCCGCGTCCCGTACGGCGGCTACGGAGCGGCCCTACGCGGTCGCCGTGGAGGCCCAGGCCCCGGTCGCGCAGCCGGTCGCCCCGGCCCCGGTGGCTCAGCCCGTGGCCGCCGCCGTACCGGAAGCCCTCGCCCAGTCCGCCGCCCAGCCGGTCTCACCGCCCCTCACCCAGCCCCTCACACAGCCCGCCGCACCAGCCGCCTCACCCCCGCCGGTGGCCGCCGCCCCGCCGCCCACGACCGAGGCCGTCGTCCCGGCGCCCCGCACCCCCCGCCTCCTCTACGGCTCCCCCGACACCCGCCGCCCCGCCGCGCTCCAGGCCGTCCAGGACGCCGAGGGCGCCGTCCTCGTCGTCACCTCCGACCCCACCCTCTGGGCCGGCACCAAGGACGCCCGCGGCAAGCTCGGCCCCGTCCTCGTCTACGACCCCGGCCACCTCTGCGACACCCCCGCCCGCCTCCACTGGTCCCCGTCCGCCGGCTGCGAGGACCCGGCCACGGCCCAGGAACGGGCGGTCGCCCTGCTCGCCCCCGTACGCCCGCCGTCCCGCCTGGACGCCGCGGTGGCCGACACTGCCGAAACGCTCCTGCGCTGCTGGCTGCACGCCGCCGCCCTGGACGACCGCCCCTTCAAGCAGGTCCACCGCTGGGCCCAGGGCGCCGGCGCCCACGAACCCGTACGGATCCTCCGTACGCACCCCAAGGCCGCCTCCGGCCACGCCGGACTCCTCGAGTCCGCGCTCACCGCGCATCCGGAACGGCGCGAGATCGCCCAGGAGTTGACCGCCCGGGCGCTCTCCGCGCTCTCCTCGATCCACATCAGGGACGCCTGCACCCCGAATCGAACGGATTCCCTGACGCTGGAATCTTTCGTGGCGGAGGGGGGCACTCTCTATGTGGTGGGTGAACCCATCGAGGACCCGCGCACCCGCCCCGGCGCGATGCCTCTGCTCACCGCCCTCACCGCAAGCGTGGTCGAGCACGGCCGCCGCATGGCCGCACGGTCATCCGACGGTCGGCTCGACCCACCACTGACGCTCGTCCTCGACGACGTCGCCGCCGTGGCTCCCCTTCCCCGGCTCCCGGAGCTGCTGGCAAGCGGCCAGGACCAGGGTTTGCCGACCCTGGTCCTGCTCCGCTCCCAGGAACAGGCCCGCGCCCGCTGGCCGGAGCCACTGCCCCAGCCCTGAACCGCCGGGGCACGGCGGGTAGGTCGGGTCGCCGAGCGATGGAGCCACGAGTTGCCCAGGTACCGGCCCTCCGGAGCTAGGGCCGGACAGGCCCTAGGCCAACGGCCGCGGGTACTCGTACTCCAGCTCCCGCGCCCCCTCGTCCCCCGGCATCGCCACGCTCTCCCCCGTCGCAGCGAAACCGAACCGCCGGTAGAAAGCGGCGGCCCGCGCGTTGTTCTCGTGCACGTACAGCCGCACCCGCCGCACGGCTGGCTCCGGCAGCGACCAGGACCACTCCACACCCGCCCGGAACAGCTGCTCCGTCAGCCCGCTCCCGCGCGCCTCCGGCCGTACGTACACGCCCACGATGTGCGTCTGGTCGACCTTCGCGGGCGCCCCGAACCGCACCTCGTCCGACGGCCGTTCCACCAGCACCGAGATCGTGCCCGCCCAGCTCCCGTCCCGGGCCTCCCCCACGAACTGCCGGACGCTCGTCCCGCTCTCGGAAGCGCCCTCCGTCCGCTCCTGCCAGAAGGAGTCCGGTCGGGCGACGGCGGCCTCGTAGGTGTCCAGGAAGGCGAGATGCGCCACCGGGTCCCGGAGAGCGGCGAGCCGGATCTCCCGGGCCTTCTCCCACTCGTCGGCGCGGATCGCGCGAATCAGATAGTCCATGCCGCCGATCCTCACCGCCGCCCGCCACCCCCGACAAGCCGTTTCTCCCCGTCGTACCCCAGTACTACGTCAGCCGCCCCGCTCCCGCCCACGGTCGGACGATCGGCCGCCGCCCGCTCCGTAGCGTCGTGGACATGATCCGAGCACACGAACTCACCAAGCGGTACGGCGCCAGGACCGTCGTCCAGGACCTCAGCTTCACCGTCCGCCCCGGCGCGGTCACCGGCTTCCTCGGCCCCAACGGCGCCGGCAAGTCCACCACCATGCGCATGCTCCTCGGCCTGGACGCCCCCACCCGCGGCCGTTCCACGATCGGCGGCCGCGCCTACGCCACCCACCCCGCACCCCTCACCCAGGTCGGCGCGCTCCTCGAGGCCCGATCGATCCACCCCGGCCGCTCCGCCCACCACCACCTCATGGCGCTCGCGCACACCCACGGCATCCCGCGCTCCCGCGTCGATCACGTCCTCGGCCTCACCGGCCTCACCGAGGTCGCCCGCCGCCGCGTCAAGGGCTTCTCGCTGGGCATGGGTCAGCGCCTCGGCATCGCCGCCGCGCTCCTCGGCGACCCGGAGACGGTCGTCCTCGACGAGCCCGTCAACGGCCTCGACCCCGAGGGCGTGCTGTGGATCCGTACGCTGCTCAAGTCCCTCGCCGCCGAGGGCCGTACGGTCCTCGTCTCCTCCCACCTGATGAGCGAGATGGCGCTGACGGCCGACCACCTGATCGTCATCGGCAAGGGCCGGCTCCTCGCGGACACCACCGTCGACGCGCTCGTACGGGAGTCAGGCGGCGCCTCCGTCAAGGTCGTCACCCCGGAGCCGGCGCGGCTGCGCGAACTGCTCCCCGAGGCCGGTGTCACGACGGCGGCCCCGGACACCCTCCGCATCACCGGCATCGAAGCCGCGGACATCGGCCGCACGGCCGCCGCCCACGGCGTACCGCTCTTCGAACTCACCCCGCAGACCGCCTCACTGGAGCAGGCGTTCATGGACCTCACCCACGACTCGGTCGAATACCAGGGAGCCGCAGCATGACCACGAGCACACCGACCGCATACCGGGTCACCCCCACCCGCGTCCTGCGCTCCGAATGGCACAAGCTGTGGACGGTCCGCTCGACCTGGATCACCGTCCTCGCCTCGGTCGCGTTCCTCCTCGGCGTCGGTATCCTCATGGGCGCCACCTACACCGCCGACGGCGGCGACTCCGACGTCGACACGGTCGTCCTCACCCTCTACGGCTCCCAGCTCGGCGGGATCTGCCTGGCCGTCCTCGGCATCCTGGTCACCGCCGGCGAGTACTCCACCGGCATGATCAGAGCCTCGCTGACCGCCGTACCGCGCCGGACGCCGGTCCTGTGGGCGAAGGCCGCCGTCTTCACGGCGGTCGTCTTCACGGTCTCCTTCGTGACCGCCCTGATCACCTTCCTCACCGCCCAGATCTTCCTCTCCGACACCGACCAGGCGGCCTCCCTCACCGACGACGGCGTCCTCGCCGCCATCGCGGGCAACGCCGCAGGCGTCACGCTCCTCAGCCTCATCGCCCTCGGCCTCGGCGCCGCGCTGCGCTCGGTGCCGGGCGGAATCGGGGCCTTCATCGGCGGCGTGATGATCCTGCCGGAGGTCCTCGGCATGCTCCCGTACGACGCCGTCGAGACCGCGATCACGTACTTCCCCACCCAGGCCGCCGGAGCCCTCGGCTCCGCCGACCCGATGCCCAACGCGGCCTCCCCGGGCGGCGCACTGCTCGCCCTGTGCCTGTGGGCGGCGGCAGCCCTGATCGTCCCGGCGCTGCTGCTGAAGCGCCGAGACGTCTAGCCCATGACGTACGAGGATGAGCGGGTGACCACTCAGGAGGAGCCGCTCAGCCGGTACATCCAGCGGCAGACCCAGCGCGCACGAGCCTTCGACGCCCGCCGCCCCTGGGTCTGGGACGGGCTGCTCACCGCCTTCTGGACGGCGGCGGCCCTCGTCGACGCGGCGGGCGGCTGGCGGAACATCGCCCGGGACCCGTCCGTACCGGTCTGGCTGGTCGTGGCCATGAGCCTGACCTTCTGCCTCCCGCTGCTGTGGCGGCGCCGGCACCCGATGGCCGTCCTCGCCGTGATGGCGTGCGCGTCCCTCGTCAGCAACTGGACCGGCGCCTTCCTCCAGGCCGGCCTCCTCCAACTGGTCGTGGTCTTCCACATCGCGCTACGGCTGCCCCAGCGCACTCTCCTGTGGACGCTCGCCCTGCTCACCCCGCCCCTGGTCGTGGGCGCGATCCGCCACCCCCAGGGCAGTTGGGACCAGCAGGTCGTCCCCACCCTGTGGGCGTACGCGATGGTCGCCCTGCTCGGCATCGCGGTCCGCTCCCGCAAGGACTACACGGCCGCCCTCGTCGACCGGGCCCGCCGCCTCGAAGTGGAGCGCGACCAGCAGGCCCAGCTGGCGGCGGCGGCCGAACGCACCCGGATCGCCCGCGAGATGCACGACATCATCGGCCACAACCTCTCGGTCATCACCGGCCTCGCGGACGGCGGCAAGTACGCGGCCGCGAAGAACCCCGAGCGCGCCGCCGAGGCCCTCGACGCCATCGGCACCACCAGCCGCCAGGCCCTCGCCGAACTCCGCCGCCTCCTGCGCGGCGAGGCGGTACGCGACCCGCAGCCCACCCTCGACGACCTGGACGCGCTGATCGCCGGCGTACGGACAGCGGGCCTGCCGGTACGGCTCGAGATCCGTGGCGACGCCCGACCCCTGGCTACAGGCGCCCAGCTGACGGTCTACCGGGTCGTCCAGGAGGCCCTGACGAACACCCTGAAGCACGCGGGCCCGGGGACCGAGTCGACGGTCCTTCTCTCCTACGAGCAAGACGAGTTGACGGTCGAGACGACGGACACGGGACGGACCGAAGGGAACGGCATCACCGGCACCGGCCAAGGAGTGACCGGCATGCGCGAGCGTGCGAAGCTCTACGACGGCACACTCGAAGCGGGCCCGCTGCCGACCGGCGGCTGGCGCGTACGACTCCGACTCCCCGTGGAGGACTCACCCTCGTGACGACGGTGCTGATCGCGGACGACCAGCCGATGCAACGCTTCGGCTTCCGCATGCTGTTGGAGAGCCAGGACGACATGACCGTCGTCGGCGAGGCGCCCAACGGCACCGAGGCGATCCGCCTGGTGGACCGGCACCGTCCCGACGTGGTCCTGATGGACATCCGGATGCCCGGCCTCGACGGCATCGAGGCCACCCGCCGCATCATCGCCACCGGCGCCCGCACCCGGGTCCTGATCGTCACGACCTTCGACCTCGACGAGTACGCCTACGAGGGCCTGCGCGCCGGCGCGAGCGGCTTCCTGGTCAAGGACGCCCAGCCCGAGGAGCTCCTGTCCGGCATCCGCGCGGTCGCGAGCGGCGACGCGGTGGTGGCCCCCAGCCTGACCCGCCGCCTCCTGGACGCGTACATCCACCACCTGCCGACCGCCGCGGGCCCACCCCGGGAGGACCCCCGCCTGTCGGCCCTCACGGACCGGGAACGCGAGATCCTCACGGTCATCGCCCAGGGCTGGACGAACACGGAGATCGCGACCCGCCTCCACCTCGCGGAATCGACAGTGAAGACCCACGTCAGCCGCATCCTCGCGAAAACGGGCGCCCGGGACCGCGTCCAAGCAGTGATCCTGGCGTACGACACCCAACTCGTGACGCCGAGCCGGCCATGAGCTTCCACATGCACCTCCGCGCCACGGCGGAGCACGAGATCCAGGACGACCACGCCTGGCTGACGGACTACATGCGGGCGGCCTGGGAGAACCTCGAGGCCGAATACGCGGCCGGCATCGCCGAGTCGATCGAAAAGGACTTCGGTCCCCTCCACGACCTCTACCGCGCCGGCGCCACACCCGCCCACGAACTCCCGGTCTACGGCGGCCGCATCATCCACGACCCCGCCAACCAGCAGCCCCCGTTCGCCATCCTCACCCCACCCGAGGTGACAACGGCCGCGGACCTCCTCACAGATGCCGCCTTCGACACCCTGTGGGATGTGGCGGGCCCCGCCCTCACGGCTCCGTACGCCCTCTGGGACGAACCGGAGGCAGCGGCCATGGCCACCTACCTCACCCACCACACGGCTCTCCGCGCCTTCTACAACCGCGCGGCCCACGCGCAGCACTCCGTGGTGAAGGCGTTCTGGTACTGAGAGAACCGTCCCGCGTGGACGCGCAGGCTCACTCAGTGGCCGTGATGGACGCGGGGAGCCAGAGGGTCGTAGTCGACTGCCCAGGCCATCGAACCGGTCAGGACGTCCGCCGCAGCCCAGCGTTGGGTCAGAATGCGCGTCAGGAGGGCGTCAGGGCTCGACTTGATGTGAGGCATACGGCGCCGCCCGTTCGAAGGGACGTCGACGCCGGCAGAGAGGGGCCTGCCCAAAATCTCGTCTCCCCACGGGTCGAGCTCGTTGGCGAGCCGCCCGTCGAACTGCATCTCGTCGAAGTCGAGTTCTCCGCGTCCGACCCTGACGATGTGGTCGAAGACATCCCTCTCGACCGAGACCCACACGCCAATGGTCGTCGTCCTGTTGTCGTCGAGACCGATGGGCAGGAGCGCTCGGGCGAACCCACCGAGGTTGTCGGTCACGACGACCGCGTCGTTGGCCAGCTGAACGTGCCGCTCGTACTCGGCTTCGCTCAGGGCTGCGACAGGCTGCGGCAAGGAGATATTGAATCGAGGGTCCGAGGCATCCAAAGACCCACCGCAGCAAGGACACGGGGGCGCCTCGCCCGGGAGAGGTCCGGCTCCGCTGGTCTTCTGTTTACGCCGCCATATCGCCACAGCCCAGCAGTGAACCATGCATCGCAGCGGCACGGCCAGCGGATATGAACGGCGAAGGAAACTCGCACGGATTGATCCAGAACGCAGAAAAGCCCCGCACCAGAAGGTGCGGGGCTTTCCCACAATGATTGTTCGGCGGCGTCCTACTCTCCCACAGGGTCCCCCCTGCAGTACCATCGGCGCTGAAAGGCTTAGCTTCCGGGTTCGGAATGTAACCGGGCGTTTCCCTAACGCTATGACCACCGAAACACTATGAAGTTGACCAACCGGGCATAATCACGGTCGTTACTTCAGAACTAACACAGTGGACGCGAGCAACTGAGGACAAGCCCTCGGCCTATTAGTACCGGTCAGCTCCACCCATTACTGGGCTTCCACATCCGGCCTATCAACCCAGTCGTCTACTGGGAGCCT